>JBGPLF010000097.1:0-13465 GCA_041486265.1 bacterium | reverse complement strand
TGATGCCGGCCGATCGCGTCCGCGAAGGGGTGGAGCGGATGGCCGGGTTCGTGGCAGCCCTCCGGCGCAGCAGCACCGCCTGAGCGTCCCATCCCGGAATGCCGGCGAGGCCACCCCGTCCCGCCGGGAGCCGGAGTCTCAGAGGCGCTTCCGGATGTCGTCGAGCTCGACGAAGAGCCGTTCGACCTCGTCGTTGGTCGTGTAGAAGTGCGGTGAGATCCGGATGCCGCAGCGTGGCCGGTAGTCGACCAGCACGCCCCGGCCGATCAACTTGCTCTCCGCCTTCTCTGCGCCCGGAAAGTCCACGCAGACCATCCCCCCGCGGCGTTCTGGCTCGCGCGGCGTGTTCACACGAAACCCCCGGGCATCGGCCAGGTCCATAACCCGCTGCGTCAGCCGCAACGATTTCTCGCGGATCGTGTCGACGCCGACCGCGAGGATGATCTCGGTGCCGGCGCGAGCGGCATAGAGGCCGGTGATGTTCGGGGTCCCGGTGGCAAAGCGCGTGGCGGTGTGGGCGAACTGCATCGAGAGGTCGAACGTGAAGGGTCTCGCGTGGCTGAACCAGCCGACCACGCGCGGCTCGAGCCGATCGATCAGGCTCGGCCTGACGTACATCCAGGCGGCGCCCGGGCCGCCGCACAGCCACTTGTGCGATCCTCCGAGCGCGACGTCGGCGTCCCACTGGCGCACATCGTACGGCACACACCCGGTGGTCTGATAGGCGTCGACGATCGCCATCGCGCCGCGCGCGTGCGCCATCGCTGCGATCGCCGGGACGTCCTGCACGAAACCTGACCTGAAAATGCCGTGATCGACGACGACGGCCAGGGTCTGATCGTCGATTGCCTCTCGCCAGGCGTCGAGCGGGATCGTGATGCCGTCTGGGCTGCGCAGCAGCTGCACGTGCAGCCCGAGCCCCTCGTACATCATGAAGTTGTAGGTGAGGCTCGGGAAGTTCAGGTCGGTCGTGATGATCTTGGTGCGGCCGCCCGGCTGGAAGATCGCGCTCAGGATGATCGAGGCGAGCGTCGAGACGTTCGTGTGGAAGACGATCGACTGCCAGGACGCACCGATCAGAGTGCCAATCCGACCGGCGTGATCGAGCAGGTATGATCCCCACGTCGCCCAGGCCATCTCCGAGCCGGCATTCCACTCATCGGCGTAGCGGCGCAGCCAGTCGTATGCCCCGTGCGGCATCGCGCCCATCGAGTGAGAGCACAAGTGTGTGGTCGTTGCCAGGACCGGGAACTCCTGGCGCCAGGCTAGCAGTCGGTCTTCCACAATCGTCGCCATTCGGCCACCGCTCCGTTCTGTCATCGCTCCACGAGAGTAGTGTACCCTACTGAAGCATTCCCCGGCGGGCTTTTGCCCACGTCGCCTCCGTCTATGGATGATCCGACCGCCCCCCGGGTCTGGTGGCGACTCATTCCTCTCCTCATCGCGATACACCTGTGTTACAAGAAAGGGGTACAGAAGGGGTACAGGTAGAAGGATTCTGACTTGGCGCCGGCAACTGGCGAAAGGCGGTGGATCGCATGGATCGGGATCGCGTGCTCTTCCTGCTGGGTGTGCTCGTTGCAACGTTGGCCATGCCCGGACTCATCGTGGCCGCTCCGGCTCCGCAAGGCGTCACCGAAGGCGTGATCGCCGCGGCGGATGCGGCGTCGTTTACGGTGACGGCGGCCAACGGGAGCCAGGTACGGATCACGGCCAACGCCGACACCCGCATCATCCGCCGCCAGCAGGCCCGGCTCGAGGAGATCAAGCCCAACGACTTCGTCGCCGTGACCTCGAAGCGTGAGCCCGACGGATCGCTGGTTGCGATTTCCATCAACATCTTTCCGCCCGAGTTCAAGGGCCGGTTCCGCGAGGTCCAGTTCGTCATGGATACCGGCAACATCATGACGAACGCGATGGTCTTCCAGAACGTGCGGCGGATTGATGGACGGACGCTCTACCTCAAACTCCCCGACGGCTCTACCATCATCACCGTGCCCAAGGACGCCGTGGTCTTCCGGCTCACCGTGATCAACATGAGCGACCTGCGGCCGGGCATGAAAGTCGTGGTTCGGGGCACGGGCAATCCGGACGGCAGCATGCTCGCGGCGTCTGTCACGGTGGACGTCCCGCGGTAATCGATTCTCCGTAGACTGCGTTACGCCCGCCGGGTCCTTCCGGACGTCTAGGCGTACACGCCGACGTGTCGGCTACTCCTTCAGCGCCCCGGTGGGCCCGGTGACGTAGTGCTCACACCACTGTGTTGCGCAGCACGCCGATCCCGGCGATCTCGACCTCGACCACGTCGCCGATCGCCAGCGAGCCCACGCCGCGGGGCGTGCCGGTCGCGATAACATCCCCTCGCTCCAGTGTGACGAATGAGGAGATCACTTCAATCAATGCCGGGACGTCGAAGGTCATATCCCGGGTGTTCCCGGTCTGACGGACCTGGCCGTTGACGCGCACCGTCAGATCGAGCGCGCTGGGATCGAGCCCATCCACGATCCACGGCCCCAGCGGCGCGGATCCGTCGAAGGCCTTTGCGCGGAACCACTGGTTCTCCACCCGCTGGACGTCCCGCGCGGTGACGTCGTTGAAGATGGTGTAGCCCCACACATACTCCTGCCCGCGCGCCCGCGCCACATGGCGCGTGCGCCGGCCAATGACCACCGCGAGTTCGCCTTCGTATTCTAACTGCTTCGTGTGCCGAGGATAGGGAATCGGCGCCTGGTGGGCGATCACGGCGCTCGGCGGCTTGAGGAACAACAACGGCTCTTTCGGGGGTTCTGTCTTCATTTCAGCGGCATGGTCGCGATAGTTGAACCCGACGCAGATGATCTTGGTCGGTGTGCAGGGCGGGGCGAAGGTCACATCCACGAGCCCGAGCTGGAGCCCGTCTGCAGTGGTGATCCGATGACCGTCCACCTGGACGTCGAGTACGGCACCCTGGTGCGTGATCCTGGCGTGCTTCATTTTCCCCTCCTGGCTGGTCTTTGCATGCGGCGCGGTCGATGACTGGCGGCCCGCAGTTTGCCTTGCGCCTTGGTTTCCGCCGTACGCTCTCGGTCCGCCTCTTCGAGGATGTCGAGCACCCCTTCGAACCGGTCCACCAGGTAGATTAACCCGCCGGCGTCCACATAGACATCGTTGGATTGCGGCCGGCCCCTGGACACCTCGGGCACATACCAGGCGATCTCATGCGGCCGCATCGCGTCGCTGATGTCGATCACGCGCAGGCCGCCCGAGAAGTAGGTGAGATAGATGCGATCTTCGCGTTGCTGGCTCCCCGGCCGGTTTTCGTGGACGTTGTGGGGGCCGAAGCGGAACCCGGGATCCGCCAGGCCATCGGGGTCGACGCGGAACGTCGCCACAGGCACGGGGTTGCGCTCGTCCCGGGCGTCCACGATCCACAGATATTTGTCGCGGTCCAGACCCTCTGAGTCTTTTCGCAGCGCCTCCTGCGTGCAAATCACGAGCCGGCGCCCCGGCAACGGCAGCGACGTGTGCAGCATGTCGCCGAACGGCGGATAGAACGTGTGCCGCGTGATCAGCTTTGGCCGCGCCGGCGAGGTCACATCGAGGATCGCCCACCCCCAATCCACGCATCCCACGAAACAACGGTTGCCGACGATGAAGGGTGCGCCGTGTACGCGCACCCGCCAGGTCGAGGGCCAGGTGGGCTGCTCACCCCCCGCCGTCCACATCCCCGGAATCCACCACCGGCCGACCTCTTCGGGGCGGTCAGGCGTGGCCAGGTCGATGATCCGATAGATCTGATCACCAAACCCTTCGGCGCCCGCGGGGAGATGCGCGTACCGGCCATCGACGAACCAGAACCGGTGCACACCCGGCCCGCCGGTCGCGAAGAACGAGATCTGGCGAGGCTCGGCGGGGTTCCTGACATCGTACATGCCGATCCCGCCGCTGAAGTCCGTGCCCTGGTATGTGGGCAGCTTTTCGTGGTTCACGACCATCAGGTCGCCTGACACCTGCACCTTGTGCGAATGGGTGTTGGGCGGAACGCCGAGCTGCGCGACCACCCGCGGCCTCTTCGGCCGCCGCACGTCCACGATCGTCGTCCCAACATCCTTCATCGGCGCGATGTACGCGTATCCTTTGTGTACGATGACCTGGCCCGCGCCGACCCGGCCGTACTTGGTGCGACTGATGAGGCGCAGGTTGTGCAGGGGAAGACGTGGCGTCACGATTCACATGCTACCTTGCACGATCTTCCAGAGCTTCATCGGCGTGAGGGGGAAGTCCACATGCCTGACGCCCAGCGGGTCCAGGGCGTCGAGCACAGCATTGGCCAGGGCGGGGGGCGCGCCGATGGCGCCCGCCTCGCCGACGCCCTTCGCGCCCAGCGGATTCAGCGGCGACAGCGTCTCGAGGAACTCGCTCGTCACCGAAGGCACCTGCGGCGCGCGGAGCAGTCCGTATTCGGTAAAGGTCGCCGTCAACGGTTGGCCGTCGCCGTCGTACAGAGCCTGCTCGACGAAAACCTGTCCAGTCCCCTGGATCGCCGCGCCGATGACCTGCCCCTCGGCCAGCAGCGGGTTGATGATCCGGCCCGCGTCATCCACGGCCACGAGCCGGTGGATCTGCACCTCGCCGGTGTCGCGATCCACTTCCACGACGGCGGCGTAGGCGCCGAACGGAAACACAGGGCCCCGCAGCGCAAAGTAGCCCGAGGCGTCGAGCCCCATCTCAATGTGCGAGGGTATGCGCCACGGCTGGTAGGCTGCCGCCGCCACCTCGGCGAACGACAGGGCCCGTTCCGGCGACCCGCGGACGAACAGACGGCCCTCGTTCCACTCGATATCACCCGGCGCCGCCTCCAGCAGGTGCGCGGCGATGCTGGTCGCCTTCGTCTGGATCTTCTCGAGCGCCACGATCAGCGCCGACCCCCCGACGGTCGTGGAGCGGCTGGCGAAGGTCCCGACGCCGCGGGGCACCACCGCGGAGTCGCCCTGCACGATCACGATAGCGTCGAGGTCAATCCCCAGGACGTCCGCTGCGATCTGAGCGAAGGTTGTCTCGTGCCCCTGCCCGTGGGCATTGGAGCCGGTGCGGACCACTACCCGGCCGCTGGGCCCGACCGCAACCGCCGCGCTCTCCCACAACTGGCCTCCTGCGCGCTCGACGTAGAGGGCGACCCCGATGCCCAGCAGCCGTCCATCCGCCCGTGCCTTCGCCTGCTCCGCGCGCCACCGGTCGTACTCGACCAATTCCCGGCAGCGGTCCAGCGCACGGGCATAGTTGCCGGAGTCATAGGTGAATCCCAGCGGTGTGCGGTACGGGAACCGCTCGGGCGGGATCACGTTCTGTCGGCGCAGGTCCACGGGATCGCGGTGCAGGTCCTTCGCCACCAGGTCCATCATTCGCTCGACGAGATAGCAGGCTTCAGGGCGCCCGGCGCCCCGGTAGGGGCCTGTCGGGACCTTGTTGGTCGCGACCCCGACCATCTCCACCGCCGCTGCGGGAATCTCGTACGCACCGGTCAGGAGCATGCCGGTCGTAATGGGAACCTGGGGTGTGGAAGTGTACAGATATGCGCCGAGGTCGGCCACGAGCCTGGCGCGCACGCCCTTGATGCGTCCGTCCCGATCCACCGCCATCTCGACTTCGGCGTCGAGTCCCCGTCCTTGATACGCGGCCAGGAAATTATCGCGGCGGTCTTCGATCCATTTGACAGGCCGGTGTAGATCCATTGCGAGCAGCGCCGTAAGGGCGACTTCTGGCGCCGGCGCGCCTTTGCTCCCGAACGCGCCGCCCACATCCGGGACCACCAGACGGATACGGTCGTCGGGGCGTCCCAGGATATGGCTGAGCTGGGCCAATGGCCGGTGAGGATCCTGTGATGAAGACCAGATGGTGAGCAGGTCGTCGCCGCGGTCATACGACGCGACGGCACCGCGCGGCTCGATGGGCGCGGCAGCCAGCCGCGGGATGTGGAACCGTCCTTCGACCACGTGGTCGGCGGCCGCAAATGCGCCTTCGACATCGCCGCCCGCGCGCGACCAGCGGACCAGGACGTTCTCTCCCAGCGCCTCGTGGAGCAGTACATTCCCGTGTAGCGAGCGCTCGGGATCCACCACGGCGGGCCGCGGGTCGTAATCAATGAGGACCAACTCGGCCGCGTCCTGCGCCTGCACAGGGCTCTCCGCCGCGATCACCGCCACCGGCTCGCCGACATAGCGCACTTTCCCTGCAGCCAGCAGCGGATGGGGGGCCTGCGCGGCGCGGGCGCCCTCGATGCCGACGATCCGCAGCGGATGGACGCGACCGGCGAGATCGGCGCTGCTCATGACGGCGACAACCCCAGGCGCGCGCCGTGCGGCGTCCAGGTCGACCTTCTTGATGACGGCATGCGCGACGAGGCTGCGCACCACCGCCAGGTGCAGCATGCGCGGCAGCATGATGTCGGCGACGAATCGGGACTCGCCGCGCAGAAACCGCGGGTCCTCCCGCCGCCTGATCGGGCGACCGATCCAGCGCGGGGCAGCAGGGATCATCGCGCCCGGCGCCCCCTACGCTCCGGCTACCAGCAGATTCAGCGGGACCGAGCTGCCCAACCGCTCGTTTCCTGTGTCCGTGATGACGAAGGTGTGGCCGAAGAAGAGCCCGAGCAGGCCGTCCGCCGTGATTGCATTGGGCTCCAGCATCAGCGTCATGCCGGGCTTCATCGTCATATCCTCGGAATCCCCATGCGCACCGTCAACACGCACCTCGGGGGCGTGCGTGACCAGGTCGATGCTGTGCAGAATGATGGGACGGGACTGGTACCCCTTCTGACGGAAGAAGTTGGCCCGCTCGGCCATGGCCTGGAACGTGTTGCCCGGACGCAGTTCGGCGGCGAACAGGTTGAACCCTGGCAGGACCACCTCGTCGAACATGCGGCGCACCTGATCCGTCGGCGGCCCGACACAGATGGGGGCGCCGATCTGCGCAGTGTATCCTTCATAGCCTGCGGCCAGTTCGCTGATGACGATGTCCCCTTTCTGGAGACGCCGTCCCGAGGGCCGTGGATTGCCAAAAATCATGCGCGGGCGGCCCATCGGAGTAGACCCGATGATCAGGAAGTCCACCTCGCCGCCGTCCTTCAGGATCGCCGACGCGGCCGCCGCCTTGAGTTCATACTCGGCGACACCCGGCCGCGCGGTCTCGACCATGGCCAGGAGCGCCTGCGCGCACAGGTCCCCGGCCTTGCGGACCCTTGCCAGTTCCTCGGCGCTCTTGACGACGAGGAACTCGTGGAAGAAATCTCCGGCCAGCTCGAACTGCGCTTGAGGTAGCTGCTCGGTGAGCGTGCGGTACTGGTTCAACGGGAGGTAGTCGCCATAGCGGGGGTCGATGATCGTGATGCCGATGCGGCCCTTTTCAAGCCCGAGTTCCTTGATCCTCGTCACGAGGACGCCGGCGAAGCCGCTCCGCCCGGAGGGGCGGACGTCCTTCACCGCTACCGCGCGGCGCGTCGCCTCGATATGCGTGCCGCCCATCCCGTAGACGAGGGTCGGTTCGCCTTCCAGCGGCACGAACAGATAGATGGCCAGGGCGTGCCATTCCCGGTGGTTGGTCAACCAGAACATGCCCCCGCCGTAGCTCCAGTGGCTCGGGCCGCCGCAGACGATGAGGCCCTGCAGTCCCAGCCGCGCCATCTTCGCGCGCGTGCGCTCGAAGCGACGACGGTGTTCGGCGTCCGAGAACTTGTCGTAGACCGCGTCTTCGTAATAGGGTGAGTCGTGGAGGTTGCCGAAGTTCCTGCCATCATCGAGCGCGCCGCGGATCGTGTCGAAATCGAACTCTGCCACCGGATCTGCCTCCTCAGTTATTCGTCGCGCCCATGCTGCTGCCAGGGCGCGACTTTGATCTCCAGCCACCGCAGGGTCTGCACCAGCGTGAC
Organism: bacterium; assembly: GCA_041486265.1. GTDB lineage: Bacteria > Sysuimicrobiota > Sysuimicrobiia > Sysuimicrobiales > Humicultoraceae > JBGPLF01. The sequence goes on along the minus strand of JBGPLF010000097.1, from coordinate 5,562 downwards.
CCCCAGCAGCGAGAGAATCACCACCGGGACAAACTGCCGGTCCATCTGGATGAGTTGCGCGTACTTCACGATCAGGTAGCCGATGCCCGAGACCGCCGTGTACAGGTCGGCGATGACCATCCCGACCAGCGCACGCCCGATGCCTAACCGCAGCCCGGCGACGATGAACGGCAGCGACGCCGGGATGATGACGTCGAACCACAGTGCGCGCTCGGTGCTGCGGAACGACCGGGACACCTCCAGCAGCCTGGGGTCGACATTCTTCACGCCCTGATAGGTGTTGATCAGGATGGGGAACAGGGCAAAGAAGAAGATCACGACCGACTTCGCCTTATCTCCGGTGCCGAACCAGACCACCAACAGCGGCACCAGCGCCACGGCCGGAGTGGAGTACAGCGCGATCGTGAAGGGCTCGAGCGAGAGGTCGAGCAGACGGAAGCGGGCCATCGCGATCCCCACGATGATGCCCACGAGGGTCCCCAGGCTGACGCCGATCGCGAAGACCTTCAGGCTCACGCTCATGTACTTCCAGAGTTCACCCGATCCCACGACGTAGACCGCGGCACTGACGATCCGAGACGGTGAGGCAAAGAGGAGGGGGTTCACGACGCGGCCCACGATTTCCCAGAGGACCAAAATGGTCGCCACGGCCCCGATGCGGATGGCGCTGTCCTTGCCCCGCTGCCGCCGCCGCAGACGCGCGGCGGCCAGCTGGACCGTCTGTTGATCCTTGAGTTCAAGGGCGCCGTCCGGCATGGGTCTCCCTCCGCTCATCGAATCTCCTGGCGCAGCAGGTCCCACAGGCGGGCGCGCAGCTCACCGAACGCCGGGTCGGCGCGAATGGTCCCCAGCTTCCGAGGACGCGGGAACGGCACCGGCAGGATATCCTTCACCCGGCCCGGCCGCGCGGTGAGCACAATGACCCGGTCGCCCAACAGCAGCGCCTCATCGATGCTGTGCGTGATGAAGACGATCGTCTTCTGTTCTTCCTCCAGGATGCGCAGGGTTTCTTCTTGCAGGATCTCCCGGGTCTGCGCGTCCAGCGCGGCGAACGGCTCGTCCATGAGGAGCACATCGGGATCGGTCGCCAGCGCGCGCGCCAGGCCCACGCGCTGCTGCATGCCGCCTGAGAGCTGGTACGGATACGCTTTCTCGAAGCCCTCCAGCCCAACCAGCTTCAAGGTGCGGGTGACGCGGACGGCGATCTCAGGCTCCGGGAGCCCGGCCAGTTTCACGCCGTAGGCCGTATTCGCGTACACGGTCTTCCATGGAAAGAGGCCGAAGTGCTGGAACACCACGGCGACATTGCTTGGCGGACCAACCACCGGCTTGCCGTCGATCTTGATCGTTCCGCCCGACAGCGGCACCAGCCCGTCCAGGCACCGCAGTAGTGTCGTCTTCCCGCACCCGCTCGGCCCCACGATGCAGGCGATCTCGTTCTCGAAGATGTCCAGCGTAATCCGGTCCAGGGCGGTGACGGCGCCGCCGAGGAACACACGCGACGCGTTCTCGACCCGGATCTTCACGCCGGACGACGCCACACTACAGGCACCCCGCCGGGACCGGCACCGGACCGCCGGCGCGTCTGAGCGCCTCGTTGGCGATTCCCATGTCGAGGGACTGCGCGACCTGGTACCTGTTCTTCATGTCGCCGCCCTCGAAGCCGAAGTCGATCGTCCACTGAAGGCGCTTGGGATCGAGCCCCGTGTTGCGGGCCCAGACGCACTTGGTGACGATCTGAGCGTACGCGTAGCCGGCGTCCATCTCTTCGGCGCCGGTCAGCTTCATCAGCGCCTTGACCGTCTCGGTGCGGTGGGTGAACGCGTACCGGACCGCCACCATCGTTGCGGCGGTCAGGTCGATGACGGCCTCGCGGTTGCGCTGCACGAACTCCCGCATCCCGCAGTAGAGATGGTACTGGTAGTTGGGCAGGGCATTCTGTAAATCGTAGATCACCCGGTAACCGGTCAGGCTCCGCAAGACCTTACTGACCTGCTCGTAGTGGAAGACGGCCGTATCGGTCTGGCCGGACACCATGGCGGGGACGCGGCCGGCAGTCGTGGTCGGCACCATGGTGACCTCTTCAGGTTTGAGGTTGGCAGCGGCCAGCACGGCCCGGTTCATCCGGTCGATGAACCCGCCGGGCGCGCTGGAGAGGCCGATCTTCTTCCCCTTCAGGTCCTTGATGTCCTTGATGGGATCACGGGCGAGCATCACCACGGGCAGCTTGGGGGCGCCGCCCCAGAACCCGACCAGCGGTACGCTGTTGCCGAAGGCGTTCTGACAGTCAAGGGTGCCCACCTGGACATCGCCGGCGATCGCGGCGGTCAGCGCGCGTGTGGATCCTTCGAAGTCTTTCTCTTCGAGGTCGATGTTGAACTTGTCCGCAATTCCAAATTCCTTGGCCAACATCATCGGCGTATGGACGACGTTCGGCGGCACGACCGGCATGCCGAGGACGATCTTGCGCTTCGGGCCGGGCGGAGGGAATTGCGGCTGGCCGGCCGTCGCCGAGTTCGCCGAGGGTACAGCGGTCAGGACGAGGGTTGCGAGGACCAGGAGCGACATCCACGTTCGTGTGCTGCGCATCATATGCACCGCCCTCCGTTTCGTCTCAGCGTGTCACGAATCAGTGTGTCACGAAGTACTGGACCGGAATCCGGTGCAGGCACTCACGCCCGTCCTGCGTGATATGGAAGAGGTTGCCAAGTTGTACCCCGGCCCGTTCGTCCGGTGTCACCACGTTCGGCTGTACTACGACGCACATGTCCGCCTCGAAGGTGAACGGCCTCGCCGGTTCATGAGCCGACTGGCGCGTGCCCACCGACGGCGGCAGCAGCCCGATCCCGAACCCATGGAGGAAGCCGTCGTTGATGGTGAAGCCCGCCCGCTGGATCACCTCGCCGGCGTCCAGCACGTCTTCGACGGTGGCGCCGGGCCGGAGCGCTGCGACACAGCGGTTGTAGGCGTCCAGCGCCACGTCCCACATCCGCCGGTATAGCGCGTTTGGCTCCGCCTGGACGAAGATCGGGCGGTGCAACTGTCCCGAGTAGCCCCAGTAGCTGATGCTGATCTCGCAGTTAATCACATCGCCGCGTTCGACCGTGCGGTGCGAGAGGTTCTGCCTGGGGACGCACACGGTCGACGCGTCCTGAGGCGCGGACGAGATGTAGTACAGATGTGGTAGCCCGCCTAGCGGCAGGGCGGCCTCCTCGACCAGGGCCCCCAGTTCGTACTCTTTCATCCCTGGGGTGATGTGGTCGATCATGTGCTGGACGGCGGCATCGGTGAAGGCGGCGCCCCGGCGCAGCCACTCCAGTTCTTCCGCGCTCTTCTTGAGCCGAAGGCCCCGGAAGGCTGTGGTGACGTCCTTGAACTGCCAGCCGGGCAGTTCGTGCTGCCACGCCAGGTAGTTCTGGACAGGCACCACGCCGACGTAGCCGAGCGTGCTCGGTTTGCCCGCGGTCTCCCGCACATATCGTGCCACCGTGACGCCCGAGTCGGCGCCGCCCCACCGGGTCTCGATGCTCGACACTTCCCGGGCGTTCGGCACGTGATTATAGGATTGTACGAAGAGCACCGGGTCCCCGGCCGCCGGCAGGACGACGTAGTTGTTGCGGTTGCCCAGGAATCCCGACAGGTAGTGCACATCCGCCTGGCCATGCCGGTACAGCGACGAATCGCCGTAGACGGCCAGGATATCGACACCCTCATGCGCCATCATGGCGCGGGCGGCAGCGTAGCGCCGGGCAAACTCCTCCGCCGAGAAGCGCGGGTACAGAGACTCGGTCACTTGGGCTTCCACTCACACGACGGTCCCATGAAAACCGTCTCGTGGCGGCCGCGTGAGAAGTACTCAAGGAAGGTCAGCGGGCTGTCGGGATCGGCGAAGACCTGATGGAGGTCGCCGTCGGCGATCCAGACGACACTGCCGCGCCGCAGCGGATGGGCCTGATCTCGAATCACAATGCGCCCACGGCCGTCGAGCGCGAAGAAGAAATGCTCGGTCCCCTTGTGATAGTGCAGGGGGGATGAGCTGCCTGGTGCAACCGTGACGACATCCACCAGCAGCTCGGCGCCGGTGTTTGTCGCATTGAGTAGCACGCGCTTGCGGCGGCCGTCGTGCAGCGACGCCAGTTCGGGCACGTCATCGAAATGGAAAACCTTTGATTCCGCTCCCTCGCCGACGACACTCGCTTCAGTGTCATGCAGGCCGGCGTGGGGAATTGTCTGTTCAGTTGGCATCTTAGAACCACCTCGGATCGCCGGTCCACATACCGAGTTTCGTCAGCGCGGCGCGGATGAACCCCACCTGTACCGCCTGCTCATAGGTCGGTTTGGCGTTGGCCGTAATCGTCCCGATGCGCACCTCGGTGTCGAGGCCCGCCTCGACCAAATCCTTCCGCAGGCCTTCGTTGACGGGCCAGATGCCGCGCCTGGCAAGCTCGTCATACGTGCGCGCCACGATATCCTTGTCGAACTTGGTGTACTTCACCCCGATCTCGATGGCCTTGTCCCTGTTCTGATAGATGAAGCGGTTGGCCTCGAGCAGCGCCGACATCGCATCCTGCAGGAGTTTGGGGTCGTTCCGCATGACGTCGCCGGTGGTCACGTACGCGGCGTACCACCCGCGCGGAAGGACTTCCGACATGTGGGCCAGGATGCGCAGCGACTTCTTGGCCTGGATGACCTCGAAGACCTGGTCGACGTGCAGGACGATGGCGTCGATCTGGTCATTGACCAGCGCCGGGATACGGGCGCCGGTGGCGATGTTGATGTACTGGACGTCGCGCGGCCCGAGGCCGCAGGAGAGTAGCAACCCGCGGGCCATGACTTCCGAGTAGGCGCCGGTCCCGCCCGGGGTGCCAATCTTCTTCCCCCGCAGGTCCTCGCACTTCTTGATATCGGGCTGCACTACCATCGCCACTGGGTGCTGCATCGCATACGTGCCGATGGCCTTCAATTCGGTCCCCGCGGCGATCGCGGAGACAAACGGCGGCACGCCGGGCGCCGCGATCTGGAGCTCACCGCGGCTCCCGATCAAGGCCCGAAGCGCCGCGGGGCCACCTTCAAAGGTGAAGATCTTGGCTTCGATGCCGTACTTCGTGAAGATGCCGGCGTCCTGCGCGATATACGGCGGGATGTGCACCAGGTTCGGCGGCGTCGTCGGCATCGCGATGCCCAGGACGCGCAGCTTCGGCTGGGCCGTCCCGGAACCCGCGGCGACCACGAGTAGCAGGGCCGCGGCTGCGGCCATCAATGCGCACTTCCTCAGGTTCCACATCACCCATCACCTCCAGCGAGTATGCCTCCCACGGTCACCTACCGCGCGCCTCCCACCTCTCCCCGATCCTCTTCCCTGATCATCTGCAGCCACGGTGCGACGCGTCGCTCTAACCTGCGTAAGAGGCCTGTCAGCGTGACCCCCATCATCACGTTGCTCGCCCGGCCCGGCGGTCTCCTGGAGAGCATCCAGCCAGTTGGCAATATTCAGCACGCACAACCCTGGTGGATCCTGCTGATCGCACTCGTTGCTATCCGTCTCGCGCGTCTTCGCGCGCT
>JBGPLF010000096.1:0-13566 GCA_041486265.1 bacterium | reverse complement strand
GCGGGGCGTCAGCCGTCGCACCCTGGGTCTGTACCTGTTCTGCTACGCGGGCCTGGCGCCGACGCTGGTCCTCTTCGTGTACCTGCGCGTCATCCCCATTGTCACGACGCTGGCCGCCAGTCTGTACAACTGGGACATGATCCGTCCGATCCGCGTCTTCCTGGGGCTCGGCAACTACCTAGAACTGCTCCGCGACCCCAACTTCCAGAACGCGCTTCTCAACACCAGCGTGCTCGCGGCTGGGAGCGTCATCCTGGGGACGGTCCTGGCGCTGCTCCTGGCCGTAACGGTGAACGCAAACGTCCGCGGTGCGCCGATCTATCAACTCATCTACTTCCTGCCGGTGGTGACGCCGTGGGTTCCCGTCACGGTCGTCTGGAAATGGATCTACGACGTCCGGTTCGGTCCCCTCAACCAGGCCCTGGCGGTCTTTCACCTGGCGCCCCAGGCCTGGCTGGTGGATGAACATCTGGCCCTCATCTCGATCCTTATCGTCATGATCTGGAAGACCCTGGGCTATAACCTGATCATGTTCCTGGTGGGACTGAACAACATCCCGCAGGAGTACTACGAAGCGGCGGTGGTGGACGGGGCCTCCTCCCGCAACATCTTCCAGCACATCACCCTGCCGCTGCTACGGCCGATGATCCTCTTCGTGGTGGTCATCTCGACGATCAACTCGTACAACGTGTTCACCCCGGTCTTCATGATGACCAGCGACATCCAGGGCGCCGCGGGCCGTCTGGTCCGGACGTTGGTCTACGATATGTGGGAGAACGGCTTCCGCTATTTCAAGGTGGGCTATGCGTCGGCCGAGGCCGCGATTCTCCTGAGCGTGGTGCTGGTGCTCACCCTGCTGAACATGCGGCTGTTCCGGGAGGATCGCTGAGGATGGCCACGGCGGGTATCGTCCCGGGGCGCACAGTCCCAGCGCGGATGGTCCCGACCCGGGTGGCGCTGCGCACGCTGGCGCTCCACGCGATCCTGCTGGGCGCCGCGGCCCTGATGCTGCTGCCGTTCGTGTGGATGTTCACCACTTCCATGACCCCCTCGGCGGAGATCCTGACGCCGTCGCTGCGGGTCTGGCCGGCGAATCCGACCACCGCCCACTATGCCGAGGTGCTGCGGGCCGCACCGTGGCTGCGGTACCTCTGGAACACCGTGGTCGTCTCGACAGCCTCGGCGGTCGCGATCCTGTTCACGTCGTCGCTGGCCGGTTTCATTTTCGCCAAGTATCAGTTCCCAGGACGGAACGCACTCTTCATCGTCGTGCTCGGGACCGCCATGATTCCCTTCGAGTCCTACATGGTGCCCTTCTACATCCAGATCAAGATCCTCGGCTGGGTCAACACCTACCAGGGCATCGTCGCCCCGTTGCTTATCATGAGCTTCGGGATCTTCTTCATGCGCCAGAGCATCATGACGATCCCCGACGAACTGCTCGATGCCGCACGCATGGACGGCGCGTCGGAGTTCTACATCTACAGGCGGGTGGTCGTGCCGCTCTCCAAACCCGCGCTGGGCGCGCTGGCCATCCTGGCGGTCACCAACGCCTGGGCCTTCTTCATCTGGCCGCTGATCGTCACCAGCGACAAGCGACTGTTCACGATGGAACTGGGACTGGCCGAGTTCCAACGCGCCTTCACGATCGACTATGGTCGGATCACGGCCGGATCGGTGCTTGCCGTGGCCCCCGTGCTCATTGCCTTCCTGATCCTGCGCCGCAGCATCATCCGCGGGGTCACGCTGGCCGGCATGAAAGGCTAGGCATGGCCCTTCGCTTTGCTATCGTCGGCTGCGGGACCATCGCGCCCGTGCACGCCGAAGCCATCGGGCACACGAACGGCGCGGTCCTGGTCGCGGTGACTTCACGAAGGCCCGAACAGGCCCGGGCCTTCGCGCAGGGGCGCGGCATCGAGTGGGCACTCACGCTCGATGATCTGCTGCGCCGCTCAGACGTCGACGTGGTGACGATCTGCACCCCCAGCGGCCTCCACGCCGAGATGGCGATTGCGGCGGCGCGCGCTGGGAAACACGTGGTGGTCGAGAAACCGATCGCCGTCACCCTGGCGCAGGCCGACGCGATGCTCGACGCGTGCCGGCAGGCCGGCCGATCGCTCGCCGTCGTCTCCCAGTTGCGTTTTGCCCCCGAGGTGCAAGAGGTTCACGCTGCCGTCGCCTCGGGCCTGTTGGGCCGCCTGCTCGTCGCCGATCTCTCCATGAAGTACTTCCGGTCTCAGGCGTACTACGATTCGGCGGGATGGCGGGGCACGTGGGCTCTTGACGGCGGCGGGGCGCTGATGAACCAGGGGATTCACGGGATCGACCTGCTGCTGCACCTGGCGGGGCCGGCCAGCACGATCTTCGGGTATGCGCGCACGCTGGCCCGCCGAATCGAAGTCGAAGATACGGCCGTGGTGGTAGCCGAACTGGCGAACGGGTGTCTCGCCACGATCACCGGGACGACATCAGTGGTGCCGGGGAACCCGCGGCGCATGGCGCTGCACGGTGAGAAAGGGACGATCGTCCTGGAAGAGACTCACATCGTCCGGTGGGAAATCGAGGGCGAGCCCGCACGACGGCTCGGCGCGCCGGCCCCCGCGGCAAGCGCTGCCCAATCGCCCACCGCGCTTGGACATGCGGAGTTCCACGAGCAGTACCGCGCCATCGTCACCAGCCTGCGCGAGCGCCGGCCCCCGCCGGTTGCGGGTGAGGAAGCGCGCCGGGCGCTGGCGACCGTGCTGGCCATCTACGAGTCGTCGCGCTCGGGACGGCCGGTGGCGCTCTAACGGTCCGTTAATGATGTTCCGCCGCGCGGTGGTCACCGACGAAGTCTCCCAGGAACCAGAGGTCGCCATTCGCCTAGCGCGCCGCTTCGGCCTCGATGGGCTCGAGGTTCGGTCACTGTGGAACAAGGGGCCGCATGAACTCACGCGCGCCGAAGTCCTCGCGCTGCGCGGGATGATCCGCGAGGCCGGTCTGGTCGTCTGCGCGGTTGCCACGCCGTGCTTCAAGTGTTCGCTCGACAATCCCGCGGAGGTTCGGTCCCATTTTGACATTCTGAGACGCTGCCAGGATCTGTGCGCGGAACTGGAATCCCCCGTCGCGCGGATCTTCACGTTCTGGAGGCCTGAAGGGGGTACAACACCGGTATGGTCAGAGCGGGCTCCGGTCATCGCCGAGCATCTTGCAAAGGCCGCCGAGATTGCCCGGGCGAGCGGCCTTCGCCTCGGCGTCGAGAACGAGCCCAGCGTGTGGGGATCGAACTGCGCGCGGGTTGCCGACCTCCTGCGCCGCGCCGGGCACCCCACGCTGGGGGTCATCTGGGATCCATGCAACGACGTCTACGATCCGGAAGGCGAGTGGCCCTATCCCGATGGATACCTGGCTGCGCGCCCGCGCATGCTGCATATCCACATCAAGGACGCCCGCAGGGATCCGGCGACGGGAGCGGTCAGCGCAGTCGCGCTGGGCGATGGCGACGTTCCCCTCCCCGCGATTCTTGCCCGCCTGGTTGAGGACGGCTACGATGGGTTCGTCTCGCTCGAAACGCACTACCGCCTTGCCGGCCCGATGAACGACGAGGTGACCCGCCTCCCTCGCGGTGCGGCCTTCTCCGCGGGCGGCGAAGAGGCGAGCGAACTGTGCCTGCAGCGCTGGGCGGCGATGCTCCGGCCCGCGCCGGCTGAGTAACCGCGCGTTGAGCAACAGTCGCCTCACCAGCGGATATCAGTTGTCTGCCCGATAGGAGAAAGGCCTGTCATCCCACTAATCTGAAGTCGGAACCTGCCAGCGTTGTCATCTCGCAGGGGTCTTCGGGCCGTGTTGCGAGGAGGCGCTTGATCCATGCGCGCGGGGTATGCGAGGAGCAGTAGATTCTGGACGCTGCCGTGGCCTTGCTGAACGATCTTAAGACCGGATGAAGCGAAGACAGAACACGAAGGAGGTCACATAGACGATGGTGCGCCGATGGCTGGTAGCACTGACCCTGTTTGCCCTCGTCGCCTCCCTGGTCCCCGGGGCGCTGGCGGCGAAGCCGTTCGAGGGCGTCAGGGTGGTGATTCTCTCGGCCTCCGATGGAGCTCCGGGGTACAAGATCATCTCTCCGTACATCCCCCAGTTCGAACAGGAAACCGGGGCGAAAGTCGAGTTCACCGAGATGTCCCAGGGCGTCCTGCACGCAAAGATGGCAACGGTCCTGGCGGCGCGCTCGGCCGAAGTCGACCTGTTCTGGACGTGGTCGGGATTCACTGCGGAGTTCGCCTACGCGGGGCTCTTCAAGGACATGACCGACAAGGTCTCGCAGGCCGAGATGGACGACCTGGTTCCGGGCGCGATGGAGGCTGTCACGTACAAGAACCGCGTGTACGGCTTGCCCAAGTTCTTCAGCATCCGCAGCTTCTATTACAACAAGCGGATGTTCGCTGAGGCGGGGCTCGATCCCACGCGGGCGCCGCGAACGTGGGACGAGTTCGTCGATGCGGCCAAGAAGACGACCAATGCCCGTCAGGGTCGGTGGGGCGTCCTCCATGACTACGGTTCGAACAACAGCCTGCTGATCAACTTCCAGGAGCACCTGGTGCTGACCGGCGGCCGGCTGTTCGACGACAAAGACAACATCTTGTTCAACAACGAGCTGGGTGTCGAGGCGCTGCAGCGGGTCGTGGACCTCAACAAGATGGGCGTGGTCGATCCGGCCTCCTTCGGCATCGGCGAAGGACCGGTGAAGCGCGCCCGCTGGATCAAGGGCAACAACGCGATGGAGTGGGGCTGGGCCGCCGATTACACCATGTCGCTCGACCCCGCAATCTCGAGCATTGTGGACCAAGTCGCGGTGGGGCTTATCCCCGGCATCCGCGTCCGCAGCGGCGCGCTGACGGGCTCCGAAGGATATGCGCTGTCAGCCTTCGGCAAGAACGAGAAGGCCGCGATCGACTTCCTGAAGTTCATGACCCGGGCGAACGTCCAGAAGGACATGACCCTGCGCACCGGCTGGTATCCTGTCCGCAAGAGCGTGTTCGGGGACCCCGACCTGACCAAGGGGAATCCGCTGATGTTGTCGGCCAAGCTGCAGTCGCAGTATCCCACGTACCGGTTTGCCGCGCCGTACACGAATGAGGTGAACGATCTGTTGGGCCCGCAGCTCCTGGCGGCGATCAAGGGGGAGAAGTCGGCCAAGCGGGCCTTGGATGACGCGGCTGCGCAGATCAGGCCGGTGGTCGAGAAGTACAAGACGAGGTAGATGGACGTTGAGAATGCCGAGGGCCGCCGCGCGAGCAGGTGCGCGGCGGCCCTCGCGTCTGGACCGCGCGCGGCGGTGGTTCGCTTCAGAGCAACTGTTCGCCCTGCTGCTGATTGGTCCGATGCTCGCGATCCTCTTGATCTTCGGCGCCTTCCCTATCCTGTACTCGCTGGTCGTCAGCCTGTTCGAGTGGAAACTCAACATTCCGCGTCCACCGGTATTCACCGGCTTCGGAAACTATCTCCGGCTCTTTTCGGATCCCGTCTTCGTCTCCAGCCTTGGCAAGACGCTCTACTACTCGGTCCTCACCGTGGGCGGCACCGTCGCGCTCGGGCTGGTCATCGCACTGCTGCTCGACCGCGACGATATCAAGGGAAGGGGCCTGGTCCTGGCAGCCCTCATCATTCCCTGGGCCGTGCCCCGCGTGGTCGGCGGCCTGCTGTGGAAGTGGATCTACGACGGGAACTATGGCATCTTCAACGCGGTCCTGTTGCAGCTCGGCATCATCGACCAGTACCAGTGGTGGTTCGGCCAGTCACCGTGGCTCGGCCTCACCCTCGTCGGGCTAACGCAGATCTGGCGCGACACGCCGTTCTCGGTGATGCTCTTTCTGGCCGGCCTCCAGAGCGTGCCCGTCCACCTACACAAAGCGGCCATGATGGATGGGGCGTCGGGCCTGCAGCGGTTTCGCTTCATCACCCTGCCGTCGATGCGGTTCGTCCTGTTGGCCGTTGTGGTGCTTCAAACCACCTGGGCCCTCAAGACCTTCGATCTGGTCTATGTGCTCACAGGTGGCGGCCCGGCCAACAAGACGATGCTGACGTACCTCTACGTCTACCGTCAGGCGTTCAGCTACCTGGACGTCGGGTACGGCTCGGCGATGGCCTACGTCGTCACGCTGCTCGTCTTCGTCGTCGCGTTCGGCTACTACCGTATCGCCGGGCGGATGGGATGACGATCGCCGTGCCGCCACGAGCGCCCCGCCGCCACATCCGGATCGACCGGCTGCTGTGCTATGGGGCGCTGATCGGCATCGTCGCGCTCTTCTTGGCGCCCGTCGTGTGGATCATCATCACCAGCTTCCAGCCCTACGCGCTGCTCACGTCGGTCCCGCCGAAAATTGACCTGCGGGCGGTGGAGATCCAGAACTACAAGGACCTGCTGGGCGACGCGATCTTCCGCCGGGCCTTTGTGACGACGACTGTCGTGACCTTCGGCGCGACACTGATGGTCCTGCTCGTCGCCGTGCCGGCAGGCTACGCGGTCGGCCGGCTCCAGTTCCACGGCAAGGCTTCGTACTTGTTCTCGATCCTGGCAATGCAGTTCGGCCCGGCCATTGCGTTCCTCATCCCGCTCTTCATCATGATGCGGCGCTTCGGCCTGGTGGACACGCATCTCGGCCTCATGCTGGTGTTCCTCGTCTTCGTCGCGCCGGTCGGGGTCTGGCTGCTGCGCGGCTTCTTCGAGGTGCTGCCGCCCCACCTCGAGCGGGCCGCGCGGATCGACGGCGCGAGCCGGTTCAGGGCCTTCTATCAGGTGATCCTCCCCCTGGCCACGGCCGGCGTCTGGGCAACGGCGATCGTCGCCTTCATCGGCATCTGGGGCGACCTGCTGGTGCCCCTGGCGCTGTCCTTCTCTCGGGCGGTCACCCTGACCGTGGTGGCGTCGGCGTTCGCCGGGGAGCAGAACGTGAACTACGGAGGGGCGGCAGCCGCGGCGGTGCTCTCGGCGTTCCCGTCGGTGCTGCTGGCCCTGATCTTCCGGCGGTATCTGGTACGCGGCCTCACAGAGGGAGCGATCAAACAGTGAGGGGGGCGCGGAAGATCCGGGCGGAAGGGACGGTGGTGGGGCGTGGAGCCCAAGTTGCAAGTCGTTGACATCGTCAAGGACTTCGGCCACACCCTGGCGGTGGACCATGTAAGCTTCGATGTCGCCGTCGCGGAGTTCGTCGTGCTGCTGGGCGCCTCGGGAAGCGGCAAGTCCACCACCCTGAATTTGATTGCGGGCCTCGAGGAACCGGCCTCGGGCGACATCGTCCTGCACGGCCGGCGCATCACCGACGTCCCGCCGAACCGGCGCGGGATGGCAATGGTGTTTCAAAACTACGCGCTGTACCCGCACATGACGGTCTTCGAGAATCTCACGTTCGGCCTGAAGATCAGCCACGTCCCATCGGATGTGCAGGCCATCCGGGCGGAGCGCACGGCCCGGATCCTCGGCATTGCGCCTCTCATGGATCGCAAGCCGGGTCAACTCAGCGGCGGGCAGCAGCAGCGGGTCGCGCTGGGACGCGCGATCATCCGCGAGCCGGAGGTCTTTTTGCTCGACGAGCCGCTGAGCAACCTGGACGCAAAACTCCGGCTGCAGATGCGGGGCGAGTTGAAACGGCTGCACCTCGAACTCGAATCCACGACGATCTACGTGACGCACGATCAGGTCGAGGCGATGACGCTCGGGGACAAGATCATCCTGCTGCGGGCGGGGCGGATCACGGCCCAGGGAAGCCCTCAGGACCTCTACGACCATCCCCCCAATCTATACACCGCCGACTTCCTGGGCAGCCCGCCGATCAACCTGATCCAGGGCGAGTTCGAGACGCACGCCGGCAGGCCGGGATTCGTCGCCGGCGGCGCAAGGTTTGCGCTCCCGCACATTCCGCCGGGGCTCCCGCAGGCGGCGGTGATCGGCGTCCGGCCCGAGGATGTGGAACTACGCGCGGATGGCGAGCGAGCGCCCGGTGAATCGAGCGCCGCCCACACCGTCCGCCTCATCGAGTCCGTGGGACCGGACCAGTACGTGCACATCGAGATCGGAGACCAGCGGATCCTGATCGCACGCCGACCAGCGGCGGAGCGATGGAGGATGAACGACCGGGTCAATGTTTCATTTCCCGCCGGCAAGACGCACGTCTTTCATTCGGAACACGAGACGAATCTCGGGACGATCTGAGCGCATAATCTGCGTCACTCAGGGACGGAGGACCAAGGTGAAGCGCATCCGGGCCGCAGTCATTGGCATGGGAACGATGGGAAAGCGCCACGCGCGCTGCCTGCACGAACTCGAGGATGTCGATGTCGTCGGCGTCGCGGACATTGATGTCCAGAAGGCTCGGGAGGGCACCCGCGAAGCCGGCGTGGCAGAGGCGCAGATCTTCGAAGGCTACCGCGAGATGCTGGCGCGCCTGCGCCCCGACTGCGTGTCGATCGCCACGCCTGATCACCTGCACGTCACCCCGGTCATCGACGCGCTCGGAGCCGGATGCCAAGTGCTGGTCGAAAAACCGCTCGCCACGACGCTGGAGGATTGCGACCGGATCGTCGAGGCCGCCCGGACGTCCCGTCTCACCGTCATGGTCAACTACACGCACCGCTGGGCGCTGCCCTACGCGTTCGCCTATGAGCGGGCCCACTCGGGCGCCCTGGGCATGATCGAGATGGTCTACGCGAGGAAAGACGACAACCTGGGGGTCATCGCGACCTGGCCCTGGCTGGCCGAGCATTCATCCTGCGCAGCCTACCTATCGTCCCACGACATCGACCTCGTCTGCTCGTGGATGGGCGCGCGGATCACCGAGGTCTTTGCACGGGGAGTGAAGGGAACCCTGGTGGAGAGGGGATTTGACACCTACGATGCAATCCAGGCCTCAGTGCGCTTCGACAATGGCGCGATCGGCACGTTCGAGTCCGCGTGGATCTATCCCGCGTCTTTCCCGACTCCAACGGACTCCTACATCGCGCTGATAGGCTCGAAAGGGACGATCACCATCGATCGCAGGCGGGAGAGCATCGAGATGGGCACCGGCGATGGGTTCGAATTTCCCAAGCTGACGCTCATGACCGAGGTCGGCGGCAAACTGGTCGGCGGGTTCAAGGATGCGGTCGCCCATTTTGTGGAGTGCGTGCGGGATGGAAAAGCCCCTCTGGTCTCACTGGAGTCGTCGCGGCACGTAGCCGCAGTGGTCCAGGCAATCCACGATTCGCTGCGAGAGGGACGGCTGGTGGCTGTGGACGCGCGTGGGGCATCCCCTGGAGGATGATGCGGCCGGGCACGGAAACTTTGCCTCTGTGCACCCTGAGCTCTTTCTGTCTTCGTCCGCGTTCCGCGACCCGCCGGAGAAAGTCGTCGCCTACGCGCGCGAGCATACGTACGCGGGGGTCGAGTGGTACCTGGACCAACGGCGCCTGCCGATCGCGCCTGAGGCCCGAAGGAAGCAGTTCGACCTGATGCGACGGAAGGGCCTGGGCATCCGCTTCCACGCGCCGGCGGCCGACGTCGAGATCGGTCACCGCGATCCCGCCATCGCCGAAGCGTCACTACGCTACCTGTTGATGTACGTCGAGTTTCTCGGCGAGGTCGCGCCGACGACGCTCACCGTCCATGTCGGCTCGCGCTCCATCCCGATGGAGATGCTGTCGTGGGAGACCACGTTGGAGCATCTCCGTCGTGTGGCCGCCGTAGGCCGGGAACGCGGGGTCACCGTCTGTCTCGAAAACCTCAAGCGCGGCTGGACGAGCGATCCCCACCGCCTGCTGGCGATGACCGAAGCGGCCAACAGCGCCATCACCCTGGATGTAGATCACGCGAATGCCAGTCCATTCGTCCAGGACGGCGGAACTCTCGAGGCCTTTCATTCCGTAATCAAAGAACGGGTGGCCAACGTCCACATCTACGAGATCGAGACGCCGGACGGCCGCCACATCCCACTGGAAGGATTGACGCGCCACGGCCCGGTGCTCGGCGCGCTGCTGGAGCAGGGACCACGGACCTGGGTCCTGGAGTTGGCGAACGCTGAAGATCTTGAGAAGACGCGCCGGGCGCTGAAGCCGTACGAGGCGCCGTAGTTGGCTGCCTATGCCGAAACGGTCTCGGAAGATTGCTCAACCGACAGCTGGCCCAGGTCGGCCCCTACCGGGCGGTCGAGTCCACAGCGATGCCAAACGGGCCGAGGAACTGATTGGCGCCGCTCCCGCGGCAGGCCCCAGGCCTGCATAGCATTGCGGTGCGCCCGGGTACACTTCCTGATTTGGCTACTGACGCACCAAAAACAACACCTTGATGAACGCTTCTGAATCCTGCGCGTACTGCAGCGCGAACTCCCGCAACTCCTTTGTGGAGCCCGTGAGCAGCAGATCGTCTCCCACCCGGATGTGCGCGAGATTGACTTCGCCCCGGGCGATGCGCTTGCTGAGCCACCCTTCTGAAATGGCCGCCAGGAGCAGCGCGTCCCGATCCATCCACATCCTGAATACCATGTGCACCGGGACGAGCTGTGGTCGATACCTCTTGACCGTCGCGTCGTTCGGCACGATGTCGAGGAACAGGTACTGGTCGAGCCGGACCAGGTAGGCCTTAAAGAACAACTCGCCGTTCTCGTCAGGGATGGTGAGATCATAGGCTCCACCCGCTGCCCTAACTGTCCAGACTGCGGCGGTCCCCTCCTTCTCGTCAGCCAACGGGTATAGTACCCAGGTCCCAACCAGCGCGGGGTCCGGCGCCAGGTCCGCTTGCGTGAATGGAGGCTGCAACGAGACAACCGAGGTACATCCGGCTGCAACACCTGCCAGGACAAAGATGCCGAGCGTCGCCCACTTCATGACGCCATCTTACAGCATCACCCGGAGCCAATGCGGTGACCCAAGTCACACTAGGAGGCATGCCCACTGTCGGGGGCATGGCAGGAGACGGTTCGCCGTGAGAGAATGTGAGTTAATACACCGGAGTGACACAGCGTCTTTCTCAACTTATCTCCGGTTTAGCCGACGCGCCGGCTTCCGTCCTCCGCAGCAAGGGGACGCGGACGTACGCCTCTCAACGGAGTGCCTGATGCGGGCGATCTGGCTGGGATCTTTTATCACCGACACGATCTACCTCGCCGCCGGGGCATGGACCACCCGGTTCGTTGGTTCGCCATTGCAGCGGTCGCTCGCGCGCCGGCGCTACTCCTCGCTCGCGTCTCACTATGATATTGACGTCCTCCCCCAGGCGGGGTATTTTGCTCCTCTGGAGGCTGCGCTGGACCGGCTGCCCCGCCCTCCGGCGGACGCGCTCGACGTCAGCACAGGCACCGGCGCGGCCATCGGCACGGTCATGAAGCGGTTTCCGGGATGCCGCGGGACGGCCGTTGATCTCTCGCCGGCCATGCTGGGGCATGCGATCCAAAACTCCCGGGAGGGCGGATGGTCCATCCGATTCGCCGCGGCGAATGCCGCACGTCTGCCATTTGCGTCGATGACCTTTGATCTCGCGACGGTGCAAAATGCGTTTCCCGTCCCCCGCGAGCTCGTGCGCGTTCTGCGCCCTGGGGGATGGGTGGTGCTTTCATATCCAGCCGGTGGACCGGTCCTGCCGTGGGTCGTGCGCTCGATGATCGTGCAGCTCCGCGCGCTCGGCTGTGAGGCAATCGAAACGCGGCAGGTTGAAACCGGCCGGTACTTCCTGGCGCGCCGGGGCGCGGGAACAGTGCACTCATGACCGTCTCGTGCGTCATCGCCGCCTACAATGAGGAGCACACGGTCGCGGGCGTTATCGAGGCCGCGCGGCGCGTTGACGACGTCGAGGAGATCATCGTCGTCTCGGACGGCTCCACCGACGCCACCGCGGAAATCGCCGCGGCGGCGGGCGCCGACCTGATCGTCCAACTGCCGAGGAATCTCGGCAAGGGTGGAGCGGTCCTGGCCGGCGCGCGGCGGGCCACCGGATCGTTCCTGCTGCTGCTGGACGCCGATCTCGAAAATCTCAATCCGCGCGAGATCAGCGCGCTGATCCGCCCCGTCGCCAGTGGGGAGTGCGCGATGGCCGTCGGCGTCCTGGCCGAGGACCTCGGACACGCGGTCCTGCCCTATCTATCGGGCATCAGGGTGGTGAGCCGTGACGCGCTGCTCGACCATCCCGACCTGGCCACGACGCGGTTCCGCTTCGAACTGGCGCTCACCGATCGGGCTCGGAAGCAGCACTGGATGATCAGGCGTATGCCGTTGACGGGCGTGAAGCACTTTCGAAAGGAGGAAAAGTACGGCCTCATCCAGGCCTACCGGGGAAAAGTACGGATGACCCTGGACATGCTGGGGCTCAGCCGTGGACGCCGCAACGGGGCCTCGCGTTCGCGGACGCGCATCCTCGTCGCAACCGGCCTGGTGGTGATGCTGGCTTACCTCAGCATGGGACTCTTCGCAACGACCACGGCCGTCAGCAGTGCCCTCGATGTGTTCCCGGAGCCTACGCGCGGCGATTGCTACCTGATCGTCGCGGCGCACGCCGATGACGAGCTGCTGGCCGCGGGCGGTCTGATTCAGCGGGCGCTGGCCGTTGGGGCGGAAGTCTGGGTCGCGTTCGGCACCAACGGCGACGGCAACCGTCTGGGAGCGGTGATCGGTGGGCGGCGGCTGCGGCCGCGGCCAGCAGACTTCATCGCCGAAGGCAAGACCCGGCAGCGGGAGGCGCAGACGGCGTTGGGCCGGCTGGGCGTCCCGTCGGATCACATCTTCTTTCTCGGGTACCCGGACCGCGGCCTGATGATGCTGGCCGCCGAGCGGCACGATCCCGGCAAGCCGTACGTCTCGCCGTTCACCAAGACCTCGGCTTCGCCTTATCCGCTTACGTTCCGCCCGAAGGCTCAGTACACCGGCACCGATGTCGAGCGCGACCTGGAGGCCGTGTTGACGATGGTCCAGCCCACCGTCGTCCTGACCCATCACGCAGCCGATCGCCACGGCGACCATCAGGCGCTCAACCTGTTCGTGCGCCAGGCGATCAAGTCGCTGGATCAGCGCGGGGTACTGCGGCAGCCGCAGCTCTACACTTACCTGGTGCACGCCTGGGACTTCCCGAGGCCGCTCCGATACGCGCCTGACCAACCGCTGCTGCCGCCGAAGTCGCTGCGCGAATCAAGCCACTGGGTCCGCTTCGACCTGTCGGCGGATGAACTCGCCGCGAAGCAGGCCGCGATGCACGATTACCGCAGCCAGCTCGACAGCCCCTACCTGCGGCTGCTGTTGAACAGCTTCCTGCGCCAGAATGAACTATTCGCCGTCACAGAACCCTGACCAAGCCCCCGCGCGGGTACGCTCTCGTTGCCATTGCCGCCGTTCTGTGGGGGACGATCGGCATCACGGCCCGGAGCCTCTTCGCGTCCGGGCTGACACCGCTGGGGGCCGCGGCGTGGCGAGCCACCGGCGCGTTTGTACTCCTCTTCGTCTACAGCCTGCTGGCGAACCGGCGGGGCCTGAAGATCGCCTGGCGCGATCTACTGCTCTTCGCCGCCTATGGCGCCGTCAGCGTCGCGGGATTCATGACCGTCTACTTCACCGCAATCAAGCTGTCAACGG
>JBGPLF010000095.1:0-13594 GCA_041486265.1 bacterium | reverse complement strand
CCCCTCCTCGGTGAGCTTCATCCCCGCGATCGGGTCGTCGCGGTGCGCGTCGAAGCCGGCGGAGAGGATCACCGCGTCCGGCTGGAACTTCTGAAGCGCCGGGACGACCTGCTCCTCGAAGACCCTGCGGTAGTCGCCGTCGTGACAGCCCGCGGGCATGGGGGCGTTCAAGGTGAACCCCTCGCCCGCGCCGCTCCCCTTCTCCTTGATCGATCCGGTCCCCGGGTAGAAGGGCCACTGGTGGATGCTGAAGTAGAAGACCGTCTCATCCTCGTAGAAGGCGGCCTGCGTCCCGTTGCCGTGGTGCACGTCCCAGTCGACGACCATGACCCGCTGCCGTCCGGCGCGCCGGGCCGCGGTGGCGGCGACCGCGACATTGTTGAACAGGCAGAAGCCCATGCCGCGGTCGGGCAGCGCGTGATGGCCCGGCGGGCGGATGGCCACGAACGCCCGGGACGCCTCCCCGGCGCACAGCGCTTCGGCAGCCCGCTGGGCCGCGCCGGCCGCGTGGAACGCCGCCGTCGCTGAGTCCGGACCGACCGGCGTGTCGGCGTCGAGCCATCCGCCCCCGCGCTGGGCGATGCCCTCCACCCTGGCAATGTAGGCGCGGATGTGCACGGCATCGAGCAACTCCCGATCCACGGCCGGCGGCTCAGGCACCTCCACCAAGTCGGTGAGCCCGCTCTCGTCAATGGCCGCTCGGACGGCCTTAATGCGGTCGGGACGTTCGGGGTGGCCCCGACCGGTCAGGTGCCGGTTGCAGGCGGGATGGGTGATGAACAGCGTGTTCACGACGTGGCCGCGGCGCGCAGCCTCGCGACCGCCGCTTCGATGCCTTCGGGCGCATCGAAGATGGCAGAGCCGGCGACGAGCACGTCGGCCCCGGCGGCGACGGCGGCGGCGGCGGTGAGCGGTGAGATACCACCGTCGATCGTGATCCACGCAGGCCGTCCGGCCAGCAGCGCGTGCAGCCGACCAATCTTGGGCAGGACGGACGGGATGAACGCCTGACCTGAGTAACCGGGATTCACGCTCATCACGATGACGAAGTCAAGCAGCTCCACCAGTTCGGCGCAGTCTTCTGCCGGCGTGCCGGGGTTGATCGCGATCCCGGCTTTGGCGCCCAGCGTCCTTATCTGCGACAATGCCCGGTGTGGATGCGGGGTCGCTTCGACGTGGATGGCGATGCTGTTCGCGCCAGCCCTGGCAAACGCCTCGAGATGCCGCTCGGGTTCGGTCACCATGAGGTGAACGTCAAGGGGGAGCGTCGTGACCCGGCGCAGGGCCTGGACGACCATGGGGCCCATCGTGATCGGAGGCACGAAGCGGCCGTCCATCACATCGACGTGAATGACATCGGCCCCGCTTCGCTCGACCGCCCGGACCGTGTCGCCGAGAGAGGCAAAGTCGGCGCTCAGGATGCTGGGGGCAATGCGCACGCCGCCCGGATCGCGGGCGCTCGAGGCCCTCACGGCCGGACTTCCTGGACCAGACGATTATCCACATACACCTGGATGATGGTGTACCCCCGGCTGCCGATCATCTGATCGATCCGCTCCCCCGGTGAGTGCGCGGCCTGATAGACCGTGTGGACACCGGTCTCGTCAATGACGACGATCTTCACCGTGTGGACGCCGCCTTCGGGGACCACCACCTGGACGCGGGTCCGGCGGATGATGCTGGGCGAGGTCGTGGGTGACGGGCGGGGCGGCGGTTGAACGGCGCCCGGAGCCGGCTCGATGCGCGGCGTCGCCGCGGGCCGCGGCGCGGGGGTCGGCGCCCCCGGGCCCGGCGTCGGTTCGGGGCGGCCCGCCGGTGTCTCAACCGGCTGGGGCTCGGCGGTGATGACCGGCGCGCGCGGCGGCGCGCCCTCCTGACCGGGCTTCGAGCTGACGATCAGCGTGATTGACACCTCCCCGGGCCGCATCTTCGTTCCCGCAGCCGGTGTTTGCGCCATCACCACGCCGGGCTCGACATCGGTGGACCCCACCGTATTGAGTTGGGCAATGACCAGACCTTGCTCCTCCAGCAGCCGCCGGGCATCGGCGAGAGGCTTGCCGACCACGTCGGGCATCTGGATCAATAGCGGCCCACGGCTGATGACCAGCGTGAGCGGCGAGTCCACCGCCACGCGCGACCCGGCTGGGGGATCCTGGCGCATCACCACGCCGGGCTTGACGAGTTCATCATAGCCGTCCTGGAGCGCGCCGACCTTTAAGTTCGCCGACTCGATGGCTAGCTGCGCCTCCTGCACAGTCTTCTTCACCAGGTCGGGCACCTCGACCAGTCGGGCGCCGAGGCTGATCACGACGCCCACGTGGCGGCCCTGCTTGAGGCGCTTGCCCGGAGGCTGATCCTGGGAAATGATGATGTCGGGCGGGACCGTGGCGCTGTTCGCCCGCTCGGTCACGTCGAGAACGAGACCCGCCTGCCTGATAATCTCCTCGGCCTGGGGCAGCGAGCGGCCGACCACCGGGGGCATCTCGGCCTCGGGGACGTTGAGATAGCTGCTGACCGTCGTCCAGCCGGCCCATAGACCGCCGGCGAGGATCAACAGAACCACGGCGCCGATGACAACGGTCGTGATCCGGGAGCGGCGCGCGGCCGCAGGGTCCTCCACCACCTCGAAGGTACGCGTGATAGCCTCGTCCTCGGTGAATGTTTCCTTCCAGACCTCGGTTTTCCCGGCCAGGTCGTCGGCCATCTCCCGGGCCGAGGCGTAGCGGTCCTCGGCGCGCTTGGCCATCGCGCGCAGGACGATGCCTTCCAGGCGCATCGGGACATCCGGTTGGACCAGACGCAGTCTCGGGGTTGGATCGTGCAGATGCTTGAGCGCGATGGCAATCGGACTGTCCCCTTCAAAGGGCAGCCGGCCGGTCAGCATCTCATACAGCACGACGCCCAGCGCGTAGAGATCCGACGTGCGCCCGACTGACGCCCCGCGCGCCTGCTCCGGCGACAGGTACTGCACGGTGCCCAGGACCTCCCCCGGCTGCGTGATCGTGACCGCCGCCAGCGCCCGAGCGATCCCGAAGTCGGTGACTTTCACGGTGCCGTCGGACGCGATCAGGATGTTCTGTGGCTTCACGTCGCGATGGACGATCCCCTGATGGTGCGCATAGTCGAGTGCCTCGCAGACCGAGCCCGCGATGCGCTCGGCATCGGCGGGCTCAAGCCGACCGACCCGCCGCAAATGGCCCTTGAGATCAAGCCCGTTGACGTACTCCATCGCGATGAAGTAGGTCTCGCCGTCGTGGCCGCTCTCCAGCACCTTGACGATGTTGGGATGGGCGAGAGTCTCGGCGGCCCGCGCCTCGCGGGCGAACCGCTCGATGAACTCGCTGTCGGCGGCGTACTGGGCCCGCAGGATCTTGAGGGCGACGATCAGCCCGTCACTCCGGCGCCGCGCGCGATAGACCGTGGACATGCCGCCCTGGGCGATCAGGTCGAGCACCTCGTAGCGGCCGGCAATCACGGCGCCGATGGTGACGCTCACACGCGGACTCCCGCGGCGTTCGTGCGCTGCAACTGCCCGCAGGCGGCGTCGATGTCCACCCCGCGGTCGATGCGGACCGTGGCGGCGATGCCGCCCGTGCGAAGGATGCCCACGAACCGGTGGACGGTCGCGACCGACGGCCGCTGATACTGCATGCCGTAGACCGGATTCCAGGGAATGATGTTGATGTGCGCCCCGGCGCCCGCGAGCAGCGACGCGAGCCGGCGCGCATGCTCGTCGCGATCGTTGACGCCCGCCATCAGGACGTATTCGAACGTGACGCGTCGACCGGTCGCCGCGGCGTAGTCACGCGTGGCCGCGAGCAATTCGGCGATGGGCCATCGGTTGTTAACCGGCACGAGTTGCGAACGCAGCTCGTCGGTGGGCGCCTGGAGCGAGACCGCCAGCGTCAATTGCAGCCGCTCCGCCGCCAACATCCTGATTTGCGGCACCAGGCCCACCGTAGAAATCGTCAGGTTGCGCATCCCGATGCTTGGCCCGTACGGGGCGTTGAGCAAACGCACGGCCCGCACGGTGGCGGTGTAGTTCGCCAGCGGCTCCCCCATGCCCATGAAGACGACATGCGTGGGCCGCTCGCCGATCTGCTGTGCGATCAGCAACACCTGATCCACGATCTCACCGGCCGAAAGGTTCCGGGTGAGGCCCGCCAGGCCGGTGGCGCAGAACGTGCAGCCCATCCCGCACCCGACCTGCGTTGAGACGCACACGGTGCGCCGGCCGTCGTCGTACCGCATGAGCACGGTCTCGATCGTGCGGCCGTCGTGGAGTTCCAGCAAGGCTTTCGTCGTGAGGTCGTTGGACGCTTCGGCGCGCGCGAGCACCCGGAGGCGGGAGAGCGTGGCGACGGTCCCGAGCCGCTCGCGCAACGCCACAGGCAGATCGGTCATCTCGGCGAAGCCGGCAGCCCGGCGCTGGTAGATCCACCGCGCGAGCTGCCGGCCGCGGTAGCGCGGCTCGCCCAAGTCCAGCGCCCAGGCGTCCAACTCCTCGAGGGTGAGCCCCACCAGTTCTGTCATCTTCACTGCCCCTGGCCGCCGGCGACGACCTTCCTGATTATAGCGTCCACCGCGCCGCCCGCATCAGCGCGGCATGGCCATCAGCGCGCGCATCACCGCCGCTGGAGCCTCGCCAGATAGAATCCATCGGTGTCGTGGCGATGCGGAAAGAGCCAGACCTCCCCGGCAGCCGGATCATCGACCGGGCTCTTCCCAACGGCTCGCGGAAACGTGTCGGGCAAAGGGACCAGGGCGAAGGCGGGGTGCTCTGCGAGGAATGCGCGGAGGACTTGCGGACCTTCCTCGGGCTCGAGGCTGCACACGCTGTAGACGAGCGTTCCTCCGGGCCGGACCGCGCCGGCCGCCCCGGCCAGGATCGCCTGCTGCGTGGCCACGTGGCGCGCCAGTGCCTCCTCCGCCGCCCGCCACTTGATCTCGGGCCTGCGGCGAACAGTGCCCAGGCCCGAGCAGGGCGCGTCCACGAGCACGGCGTCGGCCAGGCCTGGCCATCGCCGTCCGATCTCGCGCGCGTCAAGGTGGTGCGCCTCGACGCAGGTGGCGCCCATCGCCGCGGCGCGCTGCGAAAGGCTTTGAAGCTTTCGAAGGTGGACGTCGCACGCCAGCACCCGCCCGGCGTTGCCCATCAGCGCGGCGACATGCGTGGACTTGCCGCCGGGCGCGGCGCACGCGTCGATAACAAGGCTGCCGGCGGACGGCGCCAGGGCGTGGGCCACCAGCATGGCGCCTTCATCTTGAACCACGCAGAGCCCCTGCTCGATCAGGGGGAGACGCTCCGTCAGCGAGCCGTGCACGCGCACCGCCTCCGGGATCAGACCCGGCTCCGGACGCATGCCGCGCAGATGTAATGTCTCGACGAACGCCTCGCGCGTCGTGCGCAAGGTGTTGACGCGCAGCACCGACGGCGGCGGCTGTGTGTTCGCGGCCGCCAGCGCCGCGGCTTCTTCAAGTCCCCACCTCGCGGCCCACCGGACGATCAGCCAGCGGGGATGCGAGTGAGCGACCGCGAGGTGTCCGATCGGGTCGGTCGACGCATCCGGAGGCGGGGGCGGTCCCTCGGCCGCCAGACGCCGCAGGACCGCGTTGACCAGCCGCGCGGTCCCGACATGCCCGTGGCGTCTGGCCAGGATCACCGCCTCCGACGTGGCCGCAGCCGCAGGAATCCGGTCCAGGTCCAGGATCTGAAAGGCACCCATCCTCAGGATCGTGCGGATCGCCGGCGGCAGCGTGGCAAGGGACTGCCGCAGCAGCGGGGTCAGCGCATAGTCAAGGCGTTCCCGGTGGCGCAGCACCCCAAGCGTGATCGCCGTGGACAGCGCCCGGTCCGCGACCGACAGCGTCGACCGCTCCAGCGTGCGGTAGAGCAGGATGCTCACAAACGCGCCGGCCGCCTCCGTGCGGAGCAGGACGGCGAAGGCGGCCTCGCGGGCAGACGATGGCGCGGTTCGAGCCGGCCTAGTCGTCACGCATGTTGCGCAGCACCAGCAGGCGCACGAGCTGGAGGATGGCCATGGCCGCGGCGGCGACGTACGTCAGCGCAGCCGCGTTGAGCACCGAACGAACTCCGGCGACCTCGCTAGGCATCACCAGTCCCTCACCCTGCAGCACAGCCACCGCGCGCCGGCTGGCGTCAAACTCGACGGGCAGCGTCACCAGAGAGAAGGCGACGTACCCGAGAAACAGCAGGATGCCCAGGTCCATCAGCACGCGGAAGGCCGGCAGGAGCAGCCCAATCATGAACAGGATCCAGGCCGCGTTGGTCCCGATGGTTGCGACGGGCACGATGGCGGAGCGCAGGGCCAGCGCCGGGTAATGGTCTTTGTCCTGCAGCGCGTGGCCGCACTCGTGCGCCGCCACGCCGACCGCCGCCACTGAATCACTTCCGTACACTCCTGGCGACAGACTCAGCGTCCGGGTCCTGGGATCATAATGATCGGACAGCATGCCGTCGACCTGCTCGATCTTGACGTCGGGAATGCCGCGGCGCCGCAGCAACTCCGCGGCCACCTCTGCCCCGGTCCGGCCTGCGGCCGTCTTCACCTGACTAAACCGGCTGAACGTGCCGCGCACCCTGAACTGCGCGTAGAGCGCCAGCAAGAGCGCCGGCAGCACGATGATGAACGTCGGATCCCAAAAGAACATGGCATTTCCCTCCAGTCACGCCTATTCTATCATCTCAGCGTCCGGCCCAGCAGGTGCTGCGGTTGAGGCCTCGCCGAAGCGCTCCCCAGGGCTAATGCGATGCCCCCGTATGAAATCGCCCGCTGGCATGCGAGTGCCGCCTTCCGGCTGGACCTCGAGGAGCACGACCGCGCCTTCGCCGGCCGCCACCGTGATTCCATCCTCGCCAGCCGCAAGCACCTGACCGGGAACGCCGCGACTCTCGCCCGCACGTACCGCGTTAATCGCGCTCTGGCCATCTCCCATTCGCGCCCGCCAGACGCGCAACACTCCGCCGCGCCAGGTCGTATACGCGCACGGCCACGGGTTCATCGCGCGCACCAGATTCACCAGGTCCCGAGCCCGGCGCTCCCATTTCAGAACGCCGTCCGCCTTGGCGATCTTCCCCGCATAGGTGGCCCTGGCATGATCTTGTGGCCGGCGGGGCGCCTCACCCCTGACGACGAGCCCGATCGCCTCCACGAGGAGCGCCGCGCCCTCTTCAGCGAGCCGAGCCTCCAGTTCTCCTGCAGTCTCCTCGGGTCCGATCGCCACGTCACGCTGCAGGATGAGGTCGCCCGCGTCCAGTTCGTCGGCCAGGTACATGATGGTCACCCCCGTCGTGGTGGCGCCGTCGGCAATCGCGCGCTGGATCGGCGACGCCCCACGGTAGGCGGGCAGGAGTGATGGGTGCACGTTGATGACGCCGCGCGGCGGCAGTGTCAGCACCGCGGGCGGAATGATGCGCCCGTACGCAGCCACCGCGATGAGATCAGCCTGCAGCGCCGCCAGATCCGCCACGACCGCGGGATCTCGCAGGCGTTCCGGCTGCATCAGGCGCACACCGCGCCTGCGCGCCTCGACCGCGATCGGAGGCGGCGTGAGGCTCCGGCCGCGGCCGGACGGGCGATCGGGCTGCGTCACCACCGCGACAACCGTCGTCGCCGCCGCGATCGCCTGCAGCGAGGGCAGCGCGAACCTCGGGGTGCCGAGAAAGATCACCCGCAGGCCTCTGGCCTGGTCTTCACTCATTTGGCAGGAGGAATGGGCTCGTCGGAGGCGGTGATCACGTGAATGGTCTCGAGATCACGCACGCGATCGAGGAACAGGATCCCGTCGAGGTGGTCGATCTCGTGCTGCAGGACGCGCGCCAGCAGGCCGTCGGCGTCGATCGTGATACGCCGGCCGCGCCGGTTCTTGCCCCGGACCTTGAGCGCCGCAGCACGCGGCACATCGCCGACTACGCCGGGGATCGAGAGGCAGGCTTCGGTGGCGATCTCCTCCCCGCTCGCATCCAGCACGTCGGGATCGACCAGCACGACGATCTGTTCCTCGACCTGCGCCACCAGCACGCGCACGCCCTCTCCGACCTGGGGGGCGGCAAGACCCAGGCCGTGCGCGGCGTGCATCGTCGCAAGCATCTGTTCGATGAACCGCTGCACGTCGCGGGAAACTTTGCCAACCGGTTTGGCCCGCCGGCGCAGCACCGCGGCCCGCGGGCTATCGACCGTCACGATCTCGAGACCTGTCGCTGTCGCCATTCCATGCCTCACGATAGCAAAAGCCTCTGGGCGCTTCAACGCGATCCAATGCGCCTACAGGATCGTGGCGATCTGGGTCAGCAGGCCGCCGTCCACCACGAGCGCGGCGCCGGTGATGAACGAGGTATCGCCGCCTGCCAGGAACGCGGCGCCGCCCGCGTGCCTCGACACGCTAGAGCTCGTGCGGGTCGACGTCCACTGAGACCCGCACGCCGCGGGGCACGCCCCTCCCAATCAGCAGCGGCAACACCAGGTCACGCGCGGCGGCGCGATCGACCGCCTTGAGAACGATTTCATATCGGAACCGCGAACCCGCCGTCCGGCCTTGCAGAGACTCTGACGGTAAACCCGGCTGCGGCGACGGCCCCAGCACCTCCAACGAAGCCGGGGCCCCTTGAGCAAGGCGCGCAGCCACTTCAAGCGCCGGCGCCGCGGATGCGGACGCCACGATGATGGCGAGTAGCGAGCGGAAGGGTGGATAGCCGAGCGCCTCACGCAGGGCCAGTTCGTCCGCGTAGAAGGGCCGCAGGCTCGGCGCCGTCGCCGCGCGGATCGCCGGATGATTGACATCCGTGGTCTCCACGAGGACCTGCCCCCGCGCCGCAATGCCGATCGTCCGCAGCAGGGCCAACGCCCGTTCGGCCGCGCGGAACTCCGGCCGGTGAAGCCAGCGATCCGCGGATACCACGGCCACCAGATCGGGACGCAGGTCTTCCAGAAGCGGCAACACCAGCGAGGTGGCCACGAGCACGCCTCCCCGATCGCGGAATGGCGCCAGCACCGCCCCAGCGTCCCCTCCGGGCTTGAGCACATCGCTGTCGAGCCTCCAGACCGCTGCGGTCACGCGCCGGATGGCCGCTGCCACGCGATCGGTGCCGGCCCCGAGTGGCGCCAGTCGCGCTGCGCCACACCGGGAGCAGACGTGCGGCGCCTCGACGGTGCGGCCGCAGATCCGGCAGTGCAGGCGCCGGAGCCTCCGGTCGTAGGACATCGCCACGCCGCACTGCGGGCAGCGGTCGACCGCGCCGCACTCTGTGCAGTGCAGCGCACCGGCGTAGCCCTTCCGGTCGGCCAGCAGGACCGCGCGCCCACCGCGGCGGATCGTGCGGCGGACGGCATCGAGTACGGGACGACTCACCGGCTGCTCGGGATCGGCGCGCCGCCGCAGGTCGATCACGCCGAGGCGCGGGCGGGGCGACGGGAGGGCGACGAGTCGCATCGCGCCCGACTGCGCAGCTGCGTAGGTGGCGACCGTGGGCGTGGCGGAGCCGACTACCAGGATCCCTGCGCCGCGCGTGCGTCCAGCCGCGACGGCTCCGGTCAGGTATCGCGGCGCACGCTCTTCTTTGTGGCCGCTGCTGTCCTCATCGTCAACGATGGCCAGCACCGGATCCGGCACGGGCGCGAACACTGCGCCCCGCGTTCCCACGACGATTGAGCCATGGGCGCCGATCAGCGACCACCAGGCGGCGAGCCTCGCAGCGGGTGCCAAATCGCCGTGCAGGAGCACCGGGGCCAGGCCGGCCGCCATAGCTGCGGCAGCGAAGCGGACCGCGGCGTCAACTGAAGCGAACATCGCCAGGGTCGACCATCCCGCCGCGCGCGCGCGGCGGATCGCCGCGAGATACGCCGGCGTGCGGTGCCATCCGGCCACCAGGATCGCGCGCGGCCCGCTCTCCAGCGCCTCCCTGACGGCCGCATCCAGGCGGCCGGCAGCGCCTGAGGAGCTCTCCAGTTCTGCCGGCCGGGCCTGAATGAAGGCGGACGCCGCCGCCTCAGGACGGTCATCTGATAGCCGCGTAAGGCGGTCCACCGCCGGCAGCGTCACCGCCAGTGCGCGCGCCCGCGCGACCGGGTCCAGGGCATCTCCCGCTGCCGCCAGCAGGCGGCCAGCCCGGGCCAGAGATACGGGGCGACGGCCGAGGCCGTCCAGCACGGATCGCACCGGTTCGGAGAGATCCGCGGGGATCGGATCACGGCACCGCAATCGCGCCCCGGCCCACAGCGCCTCCCATGGCAGCGCGACCGACAGAGCTTCACCGATGGTCGAGAGGTATTCCGCGGCGGTCCACTCGGCCAGATCTACTGTGGCCGAGGGCACGAGGGGCGCCGGGGTGGCCATGGTCAGGATCGGGCGGAGATCGTCCCTGGGCGTCCCCTCATCCAAGACGATGCCCGGCATCAGGCGCTTCCCAAAGGGGACGATGACGCCGGCCCCGCGCGGAGGCACCTCCGCGGCGCGTGACGCGTACGTGAAGGCCGAGTCGCCGGTGCGGAGCGGCAGATCGAGCGCCACACGGAGTGGGCGGGCTGCGATCATGTCCTGAGGGATATCCGGCGCGTCGGGTCTGTCGGGAGACTCACACGCGGCGCATCAGGACGTCAACACGACTCACCGTGCCTGCGCCGCCCCCCGCAGCCCGCGCGCGAGATGGACCAGGGCCTCGATGATCACCGTGGGATCCCAGCGGCTCGTGTCGATCACGAGTTGATAGGGCGACCGATCGGTGATCTCGATCCCGTAGAGCGCTTTATACCGCGACCACTCGCTGCGCTCGCGCACCAGGAGTTCCTGGCGGGCCTCTTCGGAGACCTTGCCCTCCCGCCCCGCCACGCGCGCCGCGCGGATTTCCAGCGGCGCGTCGAGCCACACCTTGAGATCGGCCTGCACCATCCAGCCGGACAGCCGCGACTCGACCACGCACGGGCCATGACGCGCGAGCTCGCCCTGGAGCCGATCGAGGTCGCGATCAATCGTGGGATCATCCTCGGCCAGGCGGTTGAGTTCGACCACGTTCAGGCCCCGCCGTTTCGCCACTTCGCGAAACACGCCGCCCGCCGAGATGCACGGGATGCCGATCCGCTCAGCCAGCGCGCGCGCCACGGTGCTCTTGCCGACGCCGATCGGCCCGCCGATGGCCACGACGACCGCGGGCGGCCGCTCACTCAGTGGATTCGTCGCCAGCCTCCCGTGTCGCGTACCGGTGCGCCAGCGTTTCGGGCTGCACGGCCGAGAGTACCACGTGGCCGCTGTCGGTGATGACGACGGCGCGCGTGCGGCGTCCATAGGTGGCGTCGATGAGCGTGCCGCGCTCGCGGGACTCCTGGACGATGCGTTTGACGGGCGCCGAGTCGGGGCTGATGATCGCCACGATCCGGTTGGCGGCGAGGATGTTCCCGTGGCCGATGCTGATCAGGCGGGTCTCCATCGGGGCTCTCTCCACCTACTCGACGTTCTGGATCTGCTCGCGCAGGCTCTCGAGTTCACTCTTCATGGTGATGATCGTCCGGGTGGTGTCCAGATCATTGGCTTTCGATCCAATCGTGTTCGTCTCGCGGGACATCTCCTGCAGGATGAAATCCAGCTTCCGGCCCACGGCGCCGTCCTCGTCGGCGACCGTCTGGCGGAACTGCACCAGGTGGCTGCGCAGGCGAGTGAGTTCTTCGGTGATGTCGCTCCGCTCTGCGAAGAGCGCCAGTTCCATCGCGATCCTCGACTCATCGATCGGCAGGTCCTTGAGGAATTCCACCAGGCGGCCGCGCAGGCGCTCGGCATACGTCTGGACTACGTCCCGGCTTCGACCGGCGATGCCATCGGTCATCGCCTGGATCGCGGTGATCCGAGTGAAGAGATCGTCGGCCAACCGCCGGCCTTCGGCCATGCGCATCGTGACCAGGGCGTCCGCGGCGGCGCGGAGGCCTTCCTCGAGCGCGGGCCAGACCGACTCGGCATCAACCCGCTCGTCTTCGATCTTGAGCACGTCGGGCAGCGCGGCCACCTGCGCCAGGGTAATCTTGCCGGTGGCGCCCACCGTCCCGGCCAGTTCCCGCAGAACATGAACGTAGGCCGTGGCCAACTCGAAGTCGGCACGCACCCTGCGGGGCCGGCGCGTCCCCTCGTCCCGCGTGACAATGACCTCCACGCGGCCCCGCCGGATCCGCTCTTGCACGAGCGTGCGCGCGCGGTCTTCCAGTGGAGCCAGATCGCGAGGGAGGCGAATCTGCACTTCGCTGAACCGGTGGTTGACCGACCGGACCTCAACCGCCAGCCGCCCTCCCGGCACTTCAGCGGTGGCCGCGCCAAACCCGGTCATGCTGCGAATCACCCGGCATCTGTTCGGCCCGGTACGAGACCGTTCCTGCGTCGGCCTGCGCCTGCGCGGCGCAGGCGTGGAGGGCGCGCTCGCACGTGCGGACGCCACGGCGGCCGCGCACCGGTTGCAGCCGCGGGGCCGGTATCGTATCGTGGCAACGGCATGAGCATGGGCGAGCGCGCACCCGAAGTTCCTCCGGCCACCTTCGATAGCGTCGTCACCGCGGCCGTTGTCGCCGAGTGCCAGACACTGATCGGTGCGCGCGTCCAGCGGGTCCATCAGGTCGGGCCCGACGGCCTAGCGTTGGCACTCCGAGCTGGCGGCCGGACACCGGCGTTGCTTGCGTCGATCCATCCTCAATGGGCGCGCCTCCTCATCGGGCAGACCATTACTCCGGCCGACGCCGGGCCGTTCACGCAACTGGTACGGAGCCGCCTTGAAGGCGCTGTGCTGCGCGGGGTCAGCATGCCGCCGTTTGAACGGATCGTCGTCTGCACGTTTGAGACGCTCGAGGGACCGCAGGAGCTGATCGCCGAGATCATGGGCCGGCACTCGAACCTGATCCTGTGCGCCGGCGGACTCATCGTGGGCGCGATGAAATATGTCGGCGCCGACCGATCGCGAGTGCGCGAAGTCCTACCGCAGCGGCCGTACATCAGGCCTCCACAGCCGCGCCCCGATCCCACGACGATCACGACGGCCGACCTGATGGCAGCACCGGCGGACCGGCCCGCGTGGCGCGGCGTGCTCGGCGCAGCGGCCGGGATCGGGCCCGCTATGGCGTGGAATGTCTGCCTGCGCGCCGGGATCGATCCGATGCTCCCACTGCCGAACATGGCGGCTGGCACGGTCATCGAGGCGCTCCGAGCGATCGGCGAAGCGGTGGGGGCCCAGCGGTTCTCGCCCATGCTGTATCGAACGGCCGACGGATCACCGGCGGCCTACGCGCCGTTTCCCATGGAGTGTTTTGCTGCGCTGCAGGCCGAGGCCGCCTCGATGAGCGCCGCCGCGGAGGCGGTGATGGCACGTGTCGTGGACGCGGCGCGGCTGGAGTCGATCCGCCAGGGACTCGCCTCGACCGTGGGTCAGGCCGCCGACCGCATCCGCCGTACGCTGGCGGCGGTCGCGGAGGACCTGCGGGCGGCCGAGGACGCCGACCGGCTGCGTGAGCGGGGCGAGTTGATTCTCGCGTACCTGCCACAGGTCATACCGAATGCGACCATCCTCGAAGTACCAGGCTTCGATGGGCAGCCGACCCGCATCCCCTTG
>JBGPLF010000094.1:0-14091 GCA_041486265.1 bacterium | reverse complement strand
TAGACCTTCTCATCGATCGCCAGCGCCCGCTTCGTGTAGGCCAGCGCCCCCTCCAGATCCCCCTTGGCCTGCAGAATCTGCCCGATGTTGTTGGCGTCCGTGGCCACCTTGGGATGGTCGGGGCCATAGACCTTCTCATCGATCGCCAGCGCCCGCTCCGTATAGGCCAGCGCCCCCTCCAGATCCCCCTTGGCCTGCAGAATCTGCCCGATGTTGTTGGCGTCCGTGGCCACCTCGGGATGGTCGGGGCCATAGACCTTCTCATCGATCGCCAGCGCCCGCTTGAGAGCGTCCTCGGCTTCGACCAAACGGCCCCGGTGGAGCAAGTAAAGCCCCGATTCGTTGAGCAGGCGCCCCACCGACTCCGGGGTGACACCGAGCCGCTGGCCGTGCCGGGCGGCGGCAAGGACGTGGGGAAGCTGGCGCGCTGAAGCAGGCCAGGTGTCGAGCCGGTCTTTCTGGTATTTGAAGGCCTCATTAACTAGCTTAACGGTGGCCTCGGCCCACTCACCTTCGTCGCCGGATTCGATCAGACGATCCCACGTGATCAACTGCACCAGGCGATGGACGCTGAGCGAATCCCCTGCGCTGGAGATGAGCGAGTAGCGGCGGAGACCAGCGATGGCGTCGTCGAGCTTAAGCGGGCTCTCGAAGTACGGGGCCACGAGATCCCGCGGGATGTCGTCGGGAGCGTAGAACGCCATCAAGTACAGG
Organism: bacterium; assembly: GCA_041486265.1. Lineage (GTDB taxonomy): Bacteria > Sysuimicrobiota > Sysuimicrobiia > Sysuimicrobiales > Humicultoraceae > JBGPLF01. Next base: position 13,377 of record JBGPLF010000094.1, on the reverse strand, counting down.
AGGTCGAGCGACGCCGGAGACTCCTCGGCGAGGCGGTCGATGGAAAGACCCCAGGTCTTGGCGACGGAACGCGGATAGGCCGCAGTGTAGTGTAGATCGAGAATCTTCGAGGGATAGTCGTGCAAGCGTTCGACGTAGGCGGCCAGCGTGATGCCGGTCGAATCAACATAAGCGGCGGCCTGTTCGATGGCGAGAGGAAGGTCGCCGAGAGCATCGCAGAGGGCGCTCGCGGCGGAGGTGTTCATCTGCCCGGAGCGCTTGAGGAGGAATTCGACAGCCTCCTGACGGCCGAGGACATTGACCTCCAGCGGCGCCGCTTCGCCCCGCCAGGCGGGATTCCGCGAAGTGACAATGGTGTGACCGGAAGCGGAGGATAGCAGGTAATCGCGGATTTCGGCCGGTCCGGGAGCGTTATCGAAGACGAGAAGCCAGCCATCGTTGCCGCGCAGCCAGCCAAGAGCGGCGTTCGCGGCGGTCTCCTGGTCGGCGGAGCCCTTCGAGACCAGGCCGCGCGCTTCGGCAAATGCGGCCAGGTCTATGGTCAGGGTCGCACGCTCCTCGGCACGAATCCACCAGACATGTTCGTAGTCAGTGTGATACCGCCAGGCATACTCGATGGCGAGCTGAGTCTTGCCGACGCCCCCGAGGCCATGGACTGCGGTAACCGCGGCGGTGCTGCTCGACGAAAGGCCCTCGCGAAGTTGCTGGAGGAGTTCGCGGCGACCGGTGAAGTTGCGGTTGCGCTCCGGGACGCGGAAGGTCTCAGGCAGCACACTCGGCAGGCGGCGCGGCTTGCCTTCGGCCTCGCCGGGGAAACCTGGTTTGTGGGCGGGTTTGCCGCGTCCTTTCTTCACACGCTCGATTGCGGAAAGCAGGGCCGAGCGAGCTTCCCGTTCGCCTTTGTTGATTAGATCCGTGTAGACCAGCGGGCCGAGCAGGCCTTCAGGCCGGCAGTCGACGACCCGAAGTGGAATGAGTTTGCGCTTCCTGTTTGTCGGGTCGCTGGAGAGGGCGGCCGTCCATTCCGCCGTGGTGTAGTCGGAGCGGAAGTAACTGGGAGACAGGAGCGCGATGGTGTGCTCGGTGTGGGTAGCGCCTTCCTGCATCAATGCGATGAAGTTCCCGGCGGGACCGAAGTCCCAGGCCTGCAAGAAGGTCCTGTAACCCGCCGCTTCAAGCTCCCAGGCAATCCATTCCGCCCAGGCCTGGTCGGCGGACGAGTAGCTGATGAAGAAATCCTTTGTGTCGGCGGGGCTGGATGGGTTCTGAGGCACCGGGGCCCCCACGCTACGGAGTCGATTCCGCCGTTGATACTATTTCTTGAAACACGGGCTTGCGCTTTTCGACGAAGGCCCGTACGCCCTCTTGACCATCCGCGCTGCGAAACAGGCCGTCGAGCAGCTCCCGTTCGATCCGCAGGCCATCATCCAGCGCCCGGTCCCGGCCCCTGTGCACGGCCATCTTGATCGCGCCGATCGCGGTGGAAGAACCCTCGGCCAGCGCCTGCGCGTACGCCCGCGTCTCAGCCTCAATTTTGTCGCGGGCGAATAACCGGTCGAGGATCCCCAGTTGAAAGGCGTCGGCCGGCGCCAGCCGCCTGCCGGTAATCATGATGTCTAACGCCCGATTCCAGCCGATCAGCCGCGGGAGGCGCTGCGTCCCCCCGTTCCCCGGGAGTAGCCCCAGCGTGACCTCGGGGACGCCTAGGTAGTATTCGCCTTCGGCCCCGAACCGCAGATCACAAGCCAGGGCGATTTCCAACCCCCCGCCCAGCGCGTGCCCCTGGATCTGTGCGATGAACACCTTGGGAATCGTCGCAATCTTCCCCAAGGCCTGATGCGCGAGCCGGCACATGTCCATGTTGCGATCGGCGGAATTCTCACTGAAGGCCTTGATGTCAGCGCCGCCGCAGAAGAACTTCTCGAGGCCGCTGCGCACGATGACCACGCGCGCTCCCGCGTCGCCAGCCGCGGCGTCGACGCCCCGCATGAGCTCGTCAATGACCCCGTAGTCGTAACTGTTGGCCGGTGGACGGTTGAGCGTGATGAAGCCGATGGCATCCTCTCTCCGGTACTCGACGGCCATGAATCCCCTCCTACTCCAGATCGCCGACGACGACGGACTTCATCTCGACGTAATAATCCAGGGCTTCGGGCCCGTGTTCGCGCCCGATCCCCGACGCCTTGATGCCGCCAAAGGGAAGTTCATCATACCCGTAGTGGATCTGATTCACCCAGGTCATGCCGGCCTCGATCTCCTGGGCGGCCTTGTGGACCCACTTGATGTTGTACGTCCAGATCGACGAGCCCAGGCCGTAGATCGAGTCGTTGGCGAGCCGGATCGCCTCGTCGATGTCCTTGACCTTGAAGACGGGCAACATCGGGCCGAAGGTCTCTTCCTGCACCACGCGGCTGTCGTGCGGGCTGTCGACCACGACGGTCGGGGTGAAAAAGAAGCCCCGGTCCCGGCCCTCGGGGACACGCCCGCCGTAGGCGACGCGCGCGCCCCGGTGGACGGCATCGTTCAACTGATCCATGATCTCCGTTCGCTGGTGCGCGGTGTGCAGGGGGCCGACGCGAATCTTGGGCCGCTCGGCCTTCACCCATCCCTCACCGGGTTCGTACCGCGCGACGCCGGCCAGCAGTCGTTCGAGGAACTTCTCATACACCTCTTCGAACACATACACACGCTTGGCGGCGAGACAGGCCTGGCCCACGTTCCAGAACCTGCCGATCAGCACCCCTTTGACCGCTTTGTCCACATCGGCGTCGGGGCAGACAATGACCGGGTCAGACCCTCCAAGCTCCAATGTGATCCGCTTGAAATGCGGGCCGGCGACCTCCATGATCCGCCGCCCCGTCCCGCTTTCTCCTGTGAACGCCACCCGCCGGACGCCGGGATGCCCGGCCAGCGCTTCTCCCACGATCCGGCCGGGGCCGGTGACGACATTCAACACGCCCGGCGGCAGGCCGGCCTCGTTGAGATCAGCGATGACCCGGATGGTGGACAGCGGCGTGGTGCTGGCCGGTTTCACGACGACCGTATTGCCGGCGACCAGTGCCGGACCGATCTTGGTCCCCATCAGCGTCAGCGGAAAATTCCACGGCACGATGGCGGCCACCACGCCGACCGGCCGCCGGATCACCATCCCGTAGCTCTTCCCCAGCGTTGACGGCAGCGGCGTATACGCCCCGCGGGTCTTGCTGGCAAGGTCCGCGTAGAACTCCATCCCGTGGATGAAATGGTGCAGTTCGCCCAATGCCTCGTGCAGTGGCTTGCCCTGCTCACGGACCAGGACCTCCGCGATCTCCTGTTGGTGCGACCGGACGCGATCGAGGCCCGCCTTGATGAGACGCGCCCGTTCCTCCGGATCGGTCCGCGACCAGGCGTCGAACGCCCGCCGGGCGGCCGCCACGGCGGCGTCAACTTCTTCGGGGCCCGCCTTGGGGACGGTGTCGACGATCTCTTCGTTCGCCGGGTTGATCACCGGCATTTGTTCACCGGACTTCGCGGGCACCAGTTCACCGTTGATCAGGAGTTGCGCCATGGATCACCTCTCTGTCATTTGCGGATGCGCTCAAAGGGACTCTTGCACGCCAGACACATGTACTGTTCGGACATCAACTGCGCGCCAAAGGCGCCGACCCGCTCCACATCCTGCGAGCCGCACCACGGGCAGCGCACCGGCGCTATATCTTCGGGAGCCGCTGCAGGCGGCGTTGCATTGGGTTCCATCTGTCCCACGGTAGCTCGTCGTACTCCCATCTCCGCTCTCCCAGGTTCCATCGCAGCGGCAGCCGGACGCCCACCTCAAGCAGCAGCGGCGCCACGCCCGCAAGATAATCCTGTCTGAGTTCGTCGCTGGTCCGCGTCAAGACCCGCTCGGCCTTCAACACCTCGACGCCGGGCTCACCCCGAGGGCCAAACCAGCACAGCATCTCCGGGAGCAGGTCGCCCACGCGCTGTTGCAGGGCGGCAGCCCCTTCGGGCGAGCCGGCGATCCGTCGTGTCAGGCCCTCGGCGTACCCCATGTGGAACCGCTCTTCCTCCAGGGCCCGGCGGACCCGGGTGGCCAGCGCCTCGTAGCTCCCGTCAACAAGCGCCGCGAACATCGTGTTCACCGCGGTGTCGATCAATGTACAGGCGGCTACCACGTGGGACCAGCTTGGAAACTCCTGATCGAGAAAACTCACGCAGTACCGCCGCTCGCGATCCGCTTCGCGTTCCAGCGGCGTGGGACGCCCCGGGTAGGGTAGATCCTCCAGAAGGGGGTAGATCGCGCGTGAGTGGCCCAACTCTTCCTGAGCGATCGCCGCGCATGCCACGGCCGCCTCAAGAAACGGCGCGCCGGGCGCCCATTCGGAGATCCGCCGGCCGAGGAAATACTTTGTGTCGGCCAGGACCACGACCAGGTTGACCAGGGCCGCCACCGTCCGGTCGTCCCGCAAGTTGACGGCGGCCTTGCTCATGCCGTGGCCTCCTGCCCTGAAGCCGGTTCGAGGACCCAGTACACTGCGCGCTCAGGGGCCAGAACCAGTTCGAGCCAATCGGTGCCAAAGCGCTCGCGTGCCAGCGCCGCCGGGTCGTCTGCGGCGCCGGCGTCGAGCACGCCCTGATAAGTGAGCGACTCAACGTACTCCCTGCGAGCCAGGACCAGATACCGCCGGCGCGCGTGCGTGTCCATGTCAGGTGGGGCGGATGACATGAATCATCGACCGGCGGGGGACCACAAACATCTCCCGCCAGCGCCACTCATCGTATAGTGTGTGCGCGAAGATCGCGGCCTCCCGACGCGTGCAGGCCTGCACGGCGCCGACATGACGCAGCGGCTCCCCCTTCTCAGCCCGGGCGGCGAACACTTCGTAGGTCTCCTCAGCGTCCACTCACACCACCCCGACGCGCCGGAGGTCCTTCAATCCCTGCTCGCTGATGTGCTTGCGGGACCAGGGTTCCCAGACGACCTCGATCTCGACGCGCTCGACGCCGGGAAGATGCAGCAGGCGCTCCCGGATGTCGTCCTGGATCATCTCCATGCAGGGGCAGCCCATCGATGTGTAGGTCATCCGGACGCGCAGGGTCGAGCCGTCGACCGCGACGCCGCGGATCAGGCCCAGATCCACGATGCTGACCGGATACTCGGGGTCGAGGATCTCCCGCAAGGCCTGGTGCACACTTTCCACCGTGAGTGCCGGGGTATGCGCTGTCATGATCGCTGATGCATCTCGTGGTGGCCGCGCTGCAGCTCGCGGACAAACTCCTGGTTCGACGGCCCGCGCTCCTTCCACCGGACCAGGACCTCATCCCAGGTGATGGGTCCGTCCTCGACCAACCACCGCTTGTTGCCCGCATCGAAGCGGGCGGGAAAGGCGCCGTCCACCACGTACGCGCCGCGGTTCGCGTCGTGGTGAGCAGGCACCTTGAGCCCGACCTCTTCACACAGCGGCACGGCGGTCGACATCCACTGCTGCCGGAGCTGGTCGTTGGTGTAGCCCTTCAGGCCGTATCCAATCTGTTCCTTATGCCGCTTGAGGTCGTCCGGCAGGCCAAACCACTCCACGGTGAGGAGGAACATCCAGTCCACGGCCCGCTGCAGCTCCTGTTTGCCGCGCGAATCCTGCGCGAGGGTGCGCATCCACTTCTCGCCGTGACGCAGGTGGAAGTTCTCCTCGCGGTCGACCTTGGCCAGGGCGCGCTTCCAGGGTCCATAGGTGGTGTGGTGATAGATATCGCCCAGGAGCAGGTAGCCGGCGCGGTCATAGAAGGCGTTGGCCACCACCAGCTCGGTCCACGTATCCAGCGGGACGTCGAAGGCGTACGGATACTTGAAGGCCGTCGGAGCCCTTTCGTAGATCAGCGCGTCGGTATCCACGCCGAGACCGCGCAGCATCCGAAAGGCGATGTGCGCGTGCCCGAGCTCATCCTGGATGATGCCGATGGCGGAAATGTAGCTGTTGATGCTGGGAGCATCGCGCGCCGCGCGCAGGTAGGCAGGCGCGCTGACGAGCTCGGTGTCGGCCGAGACGATCAGGGTCCGCTTCAGGGCCTCGATGTACGGTTCGGTCGCATACTCGGGCCCTTCGACCAGTTGGCCCTTCCCGATTCGTTCGAGCAGCGCCTCTTCGGTCACAGCAGCCACCGGCGATCCTCCTCTACGAGCGCCGTCCCGTCGAGCCCCGATTCGCACAACGTCACCGCTGCCCGCCGCCCGGCGCGGGCAGGCGCCGAAGACGCGCCGCGGCCTCGATGAGGCCGCCGGGCAGCGCGATCACTACCAGGATGAAGAGAAGGCCGAAGATTAGAAGGTGCAATTCGACCAGCGACCGGGCCAGAACCTCCTTGACCAGCACGTAGAAGACCGCCCCCACGATCGGCCCCACGAGGGTGCCGACGCCGCCGATAAACGCGATGAGCAGCGCGTCAAAGGTCCATGACGGCGAGAAGGCCAGTTGGTGATAGTAGCTCACGTGATAGAAGGCGAAGACGCCTCCGGCAAGTCCGGCAAGGGTTGTACTGACCGCCAACGCCAGGAGTTTGTGCCTGAGCGTATTGACCCCCGTCGCCTCAGCCGCGTCCTCATCTTCCCGCAAGGCCAGCATGCCGAGGCCGACCCGCGAGTGCCCCAGCGCCCAGAGCGACGCCACGGTCACGATGGCCAGCCCGAGGGCGAGATAGTAACGAGAGACGAGCGTATACCCCGCAATGAAGTCCGTCGGCAGGGTGGAGATCTCCGGGAACGCGTTCCCCGCGGTGATCCGGAGGATCTCTGCCAGCGCAAGGGTCCCGATGGCGAAATAGGCTCCACGCAGGCGAAATGCCGGAACCCCGATCACCAGCCCGAAGAGCAGCGCAACAACGCCGCTCGCCAGGAGGCCCACCAGGGGGTGCCAGCCCGCGACCCACATGTGGCGCATGACGAAGGCGCCGGCCCCGAAGAAGGCCGCATGCCCCAGGTTGATCTGCCCAGTGAACCCCGCCAGCGCGTTCCAGCTCTGCGCCAGCGTGATGTAGAGGCAGACAAGAAAGGCGAGGTTCAGGATGTCGGTGCGCGCCGTCAACTTCGGGAGTATCGCCAGGATCAGCACGACCAGGCTGATGAGACCCGCCACGCCCAGGCGTCTGGCCACGATCCCCGACGGCCACGTCATCGGCCGAACAGCCCCTGAGGCCGGACCATCAGCACGAGGAGGAAGATCACCAGCGAGACGACCTCCTGGTAAGCGCCTCCAATGACGGCAGCGCTCCCTGACTCGGCCAGCCCCAATAGCATCCCGCCCAGCAGCGTGCCGGGCATGCTCCCCAAACCCGCCAGCACCACAACGATGAGCGCCTTCAGCGTCCATTCCAGACCGATGGATGGATTGATCGAGTACCCAACGCTCACCAGCGTCCCGGCAGCGCCGGCCAGCGCTGCGCCGATGGCGAACGCGACAAGGTAGGTCCGCCGGATATCGATGCCCACGAGCTGCGCGGCCTCCCAGTCCTGGGAGGTCCCGCGGATCGCCTTGCCCATGTAGGTCTTGCGTAGAAAGAGGTGCAGCGCGGCGATGGCCACGACGGCAGTGACCAGCCCGCCCAGGCGCACCACAGGGAAGACTAACCCCCTAAGCGTGATGACGGCCCCTGAGTAGGCCGTGGCGATGGACCGTTCGTCGGGGGTCCAGAGACGAATCGCCAGGTTCTGCAGCGCCAGGGCCAGACCAAACCCGATCAGTAGCGAGTTCTTGATCCGCGGCTCCTGGTCCAGCGTCTCGACGTGGGTGAAGAGCCCCTGGTGGAGCCCCAGCCCAATCGCAAACATCAGCGGCATGGTCAGCACCAGCGAGACGAACGGGTCGAGACCCGTACGGGCGAACAACCAGAAACTGGCGTATCCGCCAATCATGACCAGCTCACCGTGGGCAACGTTGAGAACCCGGAGGACGCCGAAGACCAGCGACAGTCCCGCCGCGGCCAGGCCGTAGAGCGCGCCGGTGAGCAGGCCGAAGATCAGCCGCTGGATCAGAAACGGCAGGCTCATCCGGACCCTGAGGGCAACCCGAGGTAAACGCTCTGCACCTGCTCGTCGCTCAAGAGATCTCGCCCGGTCCCGTGGCCGACGATGCGGCCCGATTGCACCAAGTACGCGCGGTCGGCCAGCTCCAGGGCAGCTTTGACATTCTGATCCACAAGCAGCACGCTCACCTCGAGGTCCACAGTGATGTGCCGGATCACCTCGAAGATGCGCCGGACGACCAGCGGCGCCAGCCCCAGCGAGGGCTCATCCAGCAGGAGGATTCTGGGGCGGGCCATCAACGCCCGGCAGATCGCCAGCATCTGCTGTTCTCCGCCGCTCATCGTGCCGGCCACTTGATGCCGTCGTTCGGCCAGCACCGGAAACATCTCGTAGACCCACCGGAGCGTCTGAGCCCGCTGCGGCCGGGCGTCGAGCGTGAACGCGCCTAGCTCGAGATTTTCCAGCACGGTCATACCCGAGAAAAGCCGCCGGCCTTCGGGCACGAGCGACACGCCCAATGCCACGATGCGGTAGGCTGGTTCCCGGTGCAGCGAAGCGCCTTCGAAGGTCACTTCACCCGAGGCCGGACGCTGCAGCCCCGCAATCGTGCGCAGCAGCGTGGTCTTCCCAGCGCCGTTCGGCCCCAGCAGCGCCACGACCTCACGCGGGTTTACCTGCAGGCTGATCTGCCACAGCGCCTGGAGATCACCGTAGAAGACATCCAGGTCCGTGACGTCAAGCAACGCCCACCCCTCCGAGGTAGGCGTCGATCACTTTTGGATCGCGCGCAACCGCCTCCGGCGGGCCGTCGGCGATCGCCTGTCCGGCACTCAGGACGATCACCCGATCGGATACCCCCATCACCGCCGTGACGATGTGCTCGATCATGACCACAGCCGGCCCGGTCTCTCTAATCCGCCGGACCAACGCCATGGCGGTTTGGACTTCCTGCGGATTGAGCCCCGCCATGAACTCGTCGAGCAGCAGCAGGCGCGGCCGCGTGGCCAGGGCGCGGGCGAGTTCCAGGCGCTTGCGGTCGACGAGGGTGAGGCGCCGGGCCTCGACCTGGTCTTTGCCGGCCAGGCCCACGAACGCCAGGGTCTCCCTGGCCTGGGAAGCAGCGGTCGCCAGGGCCGCGACCGGCTCCCGGCCGTAGATCGCGCCGACCATGACATTGTGGAGCGCGCTCAGGTGAGCGAAGGGTTTGACCAGTTGAAACGTGCGCGCGATGCCCTTCGCACAGATCGCGTGCGGCCGAAAGGCCGTGATCTCCTCCCCCGCAAGCCAGATGTGGCCGGCATCGGGCGCAAGCAGCCCGGTGATCAGGTTGAACGCGGTGGTCTTGCCCGACCCGTTGGGACCGATGAACCCGACGATCTCCCCCTCTCGAACCGAGAAGGTCAGCCCTTTGACGGCTGCCAGGCCCCCGAAGGACTTGGTGAGTCCTTGGACGTCGAGTAGCCGGCGGTCCAACCCTGAGGCGCTGAGCACCCTATCGCTGATCCCACGCCGGCGCCGGGTACTGGAGCGGGGCCGTCGCAAACTCCTTCGGCCAGACGAGCTCCTGCTTGCCTCGCTGCCACTGAACGAACACGACCGGGACCACGCCGGTCCCATCGGGGCGGAACTTCACGGGGCCGACCACGGTCATCAGCTGGGTAGCCGCGATGGCGTCGCGGACCTTCGCCCGGTCAAGGGTGCCTGCGCGGGTGATCGCATCCGCCAGGATCTGGATGCTCGCGTAGGCGGGCCCCACGATGACGTCCGCCGGGCGGCCGAACTGGCGCTGGTGCTTTTCGTTCAGCTCCTTCACGCCGGGGTATTTCATGGCGTTGTGCCAGCCGGGGGCGAGCACGACGTAGTCACCGTCCTTGCCCAGGTTCTGGCCCCAGCCCGGGGCGTCGGCCGCGCGGATGAATAGGTAGAACTTGGCGTTAAAGGCCAGTAGCCTCATCTGACGGACCAGGTTGATTCCGTCCGGCGGGGTAGGGACGGCCAGCACGCCGTCGACGTTCGCGGCCTTGGCGCGCAGGATGATGTCGGATAGGTCCCGGGCTCCCACCCCGTACTCTTCCTGCACAGCGGCCTGGTAGCCGAACTCCGTTGCGCGCGTGGCCCAGAGGCCGCCGATCTCGTCGCCCCAGTCGGTCTTCTCTTTGAAGACAGCGACGCGCCTGGGCCGCTGGGCCGCCGGCAGCGATGCATTCAGGAACACGTAGATCTCCCGGGCGAGATCCGGGGATTTCACGAACGGGCTGAACAGATACTTGAATCCCTGCTCATGAACCTTATGGAGGGCGAAGGCCACGCCGAGATAGGAGATCTTGTTCTTCTCAGCGACCGAGGACGCGGCAGCGTGCAGGTCGCTGCCGAACCCGCCAAGATACGCCACGACCTGGTTGGAGGCCAACGATTCCAGCCTGGCCACGGTCTTGGTCGCATCAGATTCGTCATCCTGCAGTATCAGCGCCAGTGGCAGCTTCCGGTTGAACTCCTTCACCATCACGCCGCCGGCGCGGTTGATGTCCTCGACGGCGAACTCGTAGCCCGCCTTCACCTGCGCGCCGCCGGACCCGTATCGACCGGTCAGTGGCACCACCGCGCCGACTTTGATGCTCAAGGGCGCCTGCGCCGCGCTCGGCCCGGCTGTCAGCGCCACCCACACCAGCAGCACTGCGATCCCTATCGCGATCCCTCTACTCATGTGTCCTCTCCCCCCGGCTGAAAACATCTCGAATCAACGCGTCAACCACGCATTATTCGTCTAACCGGACGACTCTCCTCGCCTTCAGGTCAAACCGCGGCAGCTCTCCGGCCGCGACCGCCCTGGTCTCGACCCGCAGACCGAAGCTCATTCTGATGCCTTCCGCAACCGCGTCCACCGTTTGATCGCGCACCTGCGGGCCATGCGCGGCGTCATCGATCTCCAGCAGGATCCGGATCCCGTCCATCTCGCTCTGCTTATAGACTTCGATGCGAAACTCGTCCACCACGGGATGGCGGCGCACGATGTCCTCGATGACGCTGGGGAAAACGTTCACCCCGCGCACGATGAGCATGTCGTCCGCCCGGCCGAGGATGCCGCCGTCCAGCCTTGCGAATGTCCGGCCGCAGGCGCAGGGAGCGGGGTTCAGACGCACCAGATCGCCGGTGCGGTACCGGATCACCGGCGATCCCCGGCGCCCCAGGTTCGTGAGGACGAGTTCGCCCCAGCCGTCCGGTGATGCCTGGCCGGTCCGCGGGTCCACGACCTCGACGATGAATTCGCTCTCGTTGAGATGCACCCCGCCGGGCTGCGCAATGCACTCAAACCCCACGCCCCCCACCTCGGTCATGCCGTAGTGGTCGAAGCAGCGCGCGCCCCAGAGCTCCTCGATGCGCCGCTTGGTCGCGGGAATGTTCGCCCCCGGCTCGCCAGCGTGGATCGTCACCCGCACCGGCAGCGCGGCCGGATCCATGCCCTGGTCCCTGGCCACCTGGGCGAGCCGCAGCGCGTACGACGGCGTGCACACGAGCACCGTCGCCCCAGCATCGGCCATCGTCCGAAGGCGCAGCAGCGAGTCCTGACCGCCGCCGGGCAGGGTCAACGCGCCGAGGCGGGTGGCCGCCTCGAACCCGGCCCAGAACCCAATAAACGGACCGAACGAGAACGGGAAGAAGATGTGATCGTCGGGTCCGACCCCCGCGGCGCGGTAGACGAAGGTCCAGCACCGGATCCACCACTCCCACGATTCCGGGGTGTCGAGCCATCGCAGCGGCCGGCCCGTGGTCCCGGAGGTCATGTGGTAACGGTTATAACCGTCGATTGGGTACGTCAGGTCCGTACCGAACGGAGGGTGGGCGTGTTGATCGTCGAGGAGTTCCTTCTTAGTGGTGAACGGCAGCCGGCGAAGACCTTCGAGGGAGCGGATGGCTATCGCGTCTGCCACGCCCGCGGCCTGCCACTTTCGCTGGTAGAAGGGATTCGCGGCGGCGACCTCGGCGAGCAGCGCGCGGAGCCGGTCCACCTGCAGCCGGTGGAGCGCCGCGCGATCGAGCGTTTCAAGCTCGGGCTCGAAGAACGGCACTTCAGGAGGAGCCTCCCGCGCGGTCATCGTCAGGCCTCGATCTCCGCCGGCGGGTCATCCGCGGGCAGACCGGCCAGTTCACGAAGGGCGCGGGCGACGTACACGCGGGTCATCTGTTTGCGGTACTGCAGCGTCAGGTCGGTATTGTCGAGCGGCTTGGTTGGTGTAAAGGCGGCCTGCGCGGCCTCATCGATAATCTTGGGGTCCAGCCGCTTCCCGACGAGCAGTTGCTCGGCATCGCGCGCGTCAAGCGGGCGTGAGGCAACGGCCCCGAGGACCACGCGGGCGTGGGTGCAGGTCCCGCCATCATCGAAGCGGACGGCCGCAGCCACACCCAGAATCGGAAAGTCGATGGCCCCGCGGCGGCGGAGTTTCCAGTAAGTGGTGCGCAGGCCATCAATCGGAGGAACGATGACTTCAGCCAGCAGTTCATCGGGCTGCTTGGACAGGTAGGCGATCCCGTCGTCGCGATAGAGATCGCGAGCCGGGATGATCCGCTCCCCCCTGGCGCTCACCAGGCGCACCTGCGCGTCCATAGCCACCGCGACGGGCGCCAGATCCGAAGAGCAGATTGCCCAGCATCGGGAGCCGCCTGGCGCCACCCAGCAGACGTCGCCGTCCTTCTTCATGCAAAAATGGATGGAGCGCCGCCACCAGTAGGGCATGTTGTAGTAGTTGCAACGGGTGTCCACCAACAGGTTGCCGCCCACCGTACCCATGTTGCGGATCTGCGGGTTGGAGATCAGGCTCGCGGCGCGGGCCAGCGCGGGGTAGTGCGCGGCCACCGCCTGATGGGTCAAGAACTGCCGCAGCACGGTCCCGGCGCCGATCCGCAGCCCTGTTCGCTCGTCGCCACGAATACCCTGCATCTCACGCAGCCCGCGCAGACCGATGAGCACCTTGGGCTCGAACTGCCGCCGCTTCATGTTGGGATAGAGGTCAGTGCCGCCCGCCACCGCCATCGCCTCAGGGCCATGGTCGGCCAGCATCCGCGCCGCCTCGCCGAGCGTCTGCGGCGAGAGGTACGTGAACGGCGGCAGGCGCATCATGGCACGGTCACCTTCTGCCACCCGGGAGGTAGTTCCACCCGGATCGGGTCCTTGAACGTGATCGGCGGGATCCCTTTGGGCCCGATCCGTCCCACGCCACCCTTGCGTTTGTCGGCCAGCGCGGCGAGTACCTTCTCGGGCGTGATCGGAATCTCGTCGATCCGGATGCCGAGCGCGTCATGGACCGCGTTGGCCACCGCGGGGATGACAGGCAGCAGCGGCCCCTGGCCAGCCTCCTTCGCGCCGAACGGTCCATTGGGATCGATGG
>JBGPLF010000093.1:0-14101 GCA_041486265.1 bacterium | reverse complement strand
GGTGACCGCAGCGAATCTGGGGGTTCCGGGGTATGCAGGCCGCCTCATCGATCAACTCATCGCCAACAAATCCTTCAGCGTGCTCAACCGGGCCGCCCTCGTGATGCTCGTCCTGTTTGGAATACGCAGCCTCGCCCTCTACGGCCAGATCTACACGACGTTTTTCCTCAGCCATCGCATCGTGGCAGACATGCGGCAGGACCTCTTCGCGCGCATCCAGCGGTGGTCGCTCGACCGGTTCGCGGTGTGGCAGAGCGGCGACGCCATCGCGCGCAGCCTCCAGGACACCCAGGTCGTTCAAACCCAACTCCTGACGGGCGCGATTGACGCGCTGTCGACATTGCTCATGTTGGTCGGCATCATCGGGATGCTGGTCTATCTGGACTGGAAGCTCGCGCTGGTGATCGGCGTCGTCATCCCGCTGGTTGGCGAGATCGCACGGACCTACGGTCGGGAGATCCAAGGCACCTCCGTCCAGGCGCAGGAGTATGTCGCGGGACTGGCCGGTCTGATCCGTGAGGCCTTTACCGGGGCGCGGCTCATCCGGGCGTTCGCGCGTGAAGAGCGGGAGATCGGCCGCTTCCGCCGCGAGAATGAACAGAGCTTCGGGGCGAACGTCCGGATCGCGCGAATGGTGGCGGCCCAGGTGCCGGTGGTGAGCTTCATGACGGCCTTCGGGATCGTGCTGGTCCTGTGGCTCGGCGGCCAGCGGGTGACCTCGGGGCAACTGACCGCGGGCTCACTCGTCGCATTCCTGGCCTACGTTGCGCTGGCGGTCGAACCGGCCGTGGGGTTGACGCGGCATTACGCCGGTCTGCGGCAGGCGCTGGGCGCTTTCGGCCGGATTCGCGCCCTGCTGGACGAACCGGCAGGGCTGCGTGAGAGCCCGAGTGCCGTGCCGCTGCCGCCGATCGGCGGCCACGTGCAATTCGAAAACGTGTCTTTTGCTTACACGCCTGATCAGTGGGTGCTCCGGAACCTGACGCTGGAGGTGGCGCCGGGCGAGCGCGTGGCCCTGGTGGGGTTGAGCGGCGCTGGCAAGACGACGCTGGTCAATCTCCTTGCGCGATTCTATGATCCGGCCGCCGGTCGCGTGAAGATCGACGGCTTCGACCTGCGTAAGGTCACCGTCCGGTCGCTGCGGCGGCAAATCGGACTGGTGCCGCAGGAGACGGTGCTGTTCCGCGGCACGATCCGTGAGAACATCGCCTATGCCCGACCCGATGCATCGCTCGATGAGGTCATCGAGGCGGCGCGGGCCGCCAACGCCCACGACTTCATCGCCGCGCTCCCCCAAGACTACAACACCCTGCTGGGCGATGACGGCCTGCAATTGTCGGGCGGCCAGCGCCAGCGGTTGGCCATCGCGCGCGCCCTGCTGAACAACCCGCGCCTGTTGATCCTCGACGAGGCGACCTCAGCGCTGGACAGCGAGTCCGAGGCGCTGATCCAGGAGGCCATCGACCGCGTGACGCGTGGCCGGACTACGTTCATGATCGCGCACCGGCTGTCGACCATCAGGGGCGCCGACCGCATCGCCGTGCTGGATCAGGGGATGGTCGTGGAAGACGGCCGGCACGATGAGCTGATGGCGCATGAGGGCACCTACGCCCGGCTGCAGCGGCTGCAGTCGCTCGATCTGGCGCCCCCCGAACCGGCAACCTCACCGGCCGTGCCGTCGGCATAGGAGCGCCGGGCATGGCTCCACACCTCAGCGTTGTGATCCCCACTTACAACCACGCGCGGATCTTGCGCCACACGCTCGCGCACCTGACAGCGCAGACTCTCGATCCGGATACCTATGAGATCGTCGTCGCGGACGACGGCTCGACCGATGATACCCCTGCGGTCGCCGCGGCCGCGGCGTCGGGCCGGGTGCGCGTACGCGGCATCCGCCTGGATGCCAACCGGGGCCGGAGCGCGGCCCGCAACGCCGGCATCCGCGCCGCCGCAGCGCCGTTGATCGTCTTCGTGGACAGCGACATCCTCGTGCGGCCGGACTTCCTCCAGCGCCATATAGAAATGCAGCGGTCGGCAGGGCGTCCGGCCGTAGGCCGGGGGCCGGTTGCGACGATCCCATCGCCCGAGATCCCTGAGCGCACGCCGCTGCTGCGGACCTCGCCCGCCTATCTCTCCACGGCGAACGCGTCGGTGCCGCGAGCGGTCCTGCTCGATGCGGGTCTGTTCGACGAAGGCTTTCAGGGTTACGGCTGGGAGGACTTCGATCTGGGGCTCCGCCTGAAGGCCCGCGGGATCCCGCGAATCTATTCGCGAGCCGCGGTGGCCTATCATATCGAGGCGCCGCTGACGTTCGAGGCATTCCCACGAATGCTGGCCAAGGAAGAGGAGAGGGCGCGGATGGCCCTCTACTTCCAACAGAAGCATCCGGGGATCAGGACGCGGATCCTCATCCAGGACACTGCGCTCCATCGGACCCTGCATTTAATCCTTGCCGGCGGCGGGCTGCTCAACGAGCGCAGCGCTCCGAGGCTCGCCCGGTGGTTGGACGCGCGCGGCTATTACGTACTCTCTCTCCTGGTGGCGCGCAGCCTGTTCAATCACCACTACATCCGGTCGCTCGACCGATTCCGCATGCAGCAGGACGCACTCCGGAGCCGTGCAGGATAGTGCCTGAAGCAACCCCACAACTGAGCGCTGTCATCCCGACGTACAACGATGCGGCCAATCTGCGGCACGCGCTGGCCGGCCTCGCCGGGCAGTCCCTGCCGCCCGGTAGCTATGAAGTGCTCGTCGTGGACGACGGCTCGACCGACGACACGCCTGCGATCATCGCCGCCGCCGCTGCGGGCCGGACGCGCGTTCGCGGCGTCCGACTCGATCAGAACGCCGGCCGGAGCGCCGCGCGCAACGCGGGCATCCGCGCCGCCCAGGCGCCCCTGATCGTCTTCGTGGACAGCGACGTCCTGGTGCGGCCGGACTTTCTCCAGCGTCATTTGGAGATCCACCGGTCGGCCGGCCGGCCGGTCGCGGGACGGGGACCCGTGGTGGTGATTCCCGCACCCGCCATCCCGGAGCGGACGCCGCTCGTCCGGAGCTCGCCGGCCTACCTGGACACGGCCAACGCCTCGGCGCCGCGGCAGGTCCTGATCGACGCCGGGCTGTTCGACGAAGGGTTTCGCGTGTATGGCTGGGAGGACTTCGATCTGGGGCTGCGCCTGCAGGCCCGGGGGATTCCCCGCGTGTACGACCCCGAGGCGGTGGCGTTCCACGTGCAGCCCCCCCCGACAGACGAGTCGCTCGATCAGCATCTCGCCAAAGAGGAAGAGCGCGCGCACACCGCCCTCTATCTCCTGCGCAAGCATCCGGGGCGCCAGACCCGCATGTTGATCCAGGACACAGTCCCCCAGCGCGCCTTCCACTTCCTGTTGGGTGGAGGGGGGCTGCTCACAGTCCGCAACGCCCCGCGGATAGCGCGATGGCTGCGGGCGCGCGGGCTCGACACCGTGGCGTTCCTGGTGATCCGCGGGGTGCTCAACCGGCACTATCTGCGTTCGCTTGACCGGTTCCGCGCGCTCCCCGAAGGGTTGTGACGTGGAAGCGTGGCGGTGGCGACACGCCTTCCTCATGTACGCCGCCCTGGTCTTCGCGTTGGGCGATGCCATATATGGAATCCTGCTCCTGCTGGTCGTGCTCGGAGGGGAACTCTTCGCGGGCGAGCCATTGTGGGAACGGACGCCCGTCGACTGGAGTCTCATCGGGCTCATCGGCATCCCGTTCCTCTCCGCATTGGGGTCGAGGTGGAGAGGCACGGCGCTACTGGCCACGGCGGAGCTTGCGGTGGGCGCGCCCATTGCGTTCCGGGCGGTGGTGCTGGCGTCGCTGCGCCTGCCGCTGTTCGCGCGCAAGTTCCTTTCAGCGTGGGCGGCAGGCGGGACGGTGGCGGCCCTCTTGAGCATCGCCGCCATCGGGATGACGCCATACGGGCGGACCCAGACGTTCCACCTTGGTCCTAACGCCTTCGGGACAACCATGGCCGTCGCGCTGGTGATGGTGTTGGGCTTCTCGCTCGAGGGCCCGAAGCGGCGGCGGCTCCTCTGGATGGCCGCGGCCGTCGTGGTGACCGGTGCGCTCATCCTCACGTGGTCACGGGGCGCCTGGCTCGGCGCCCTGGTGGGGGTGATTGTCCTGGCCGCGGTGAGTTCGACGCGCCGGCTGGGATGGAGACTGCTGGTCCTCGCGCTACTCATCGCCGCGGTCCTACCCTTCCTGGTGGCACAGTGGGAGGCGCAGGCGCCGACGCGTGTTTCGGAGAACCCTGAAGACCCGAATAGCCGGCTGACCACGTGGGGTGTCGCGCTGCGGATCGTCACCGACCATCCGATCCTGGGCACCGGGCTGAATACATTCGGGCTGGCATATCGGCGCTACAAGCCGCCTGCGCGAAGGCTCGGGGCGCCCCCGCACGCTCACAACATCTTCCTGAACTTTGCGGCTGAGACCGGCCTCGTCGGGCTGGTCGCCTTTGTGGCCTGGCTGACCAGCGGGACCATGGCCATCTGGCGCTGGCACGCGCGGAATCCTCTGGGAAGCAGCGAGCGGACACTCAGCGCCATCGTCCTTGCAGCGCTCGCCGCCCTGCTGGGCCACCAGTTGGTGGATGGGACGGTTCTGGGCAGTGCCATCGCCTTTGGCCTGTATGCCTTCTTCGGCCTCGGCGCGGCAGGGGTCCGCGCCGCCGAGGTGGCGCCGAAAGCGCAGCATGCCTCCCGACCTTAGCGTCATCGTCCCGACGTACAACGGCGGTTGGGTGCTCCAGCGAACGATAGAGGCACTGCGCGCGCAGGACGCGCCGCCCGGACGGTTCGAGATCATCGTCGTGGACGACGGGTCCACGGATGGATCGGTCGACGACCTCAACGCGATGACCCGACCATCCTTCATCAGGCTCATCCGGCAGGCCAACCGCGGCCGGGCCGCGGCCCGCAACCACGGCGCCTTCGAAGCCAGGGGCCGCGTGGTGCTCTTCGTGGATGCCGACATCTGGGCCGCGCCCCAACTGGTCTCGGCGCACCTAGCGCACCACACCGAGGGACACACCCTCGGCGTACAAGGATCGTCCATCCCGCATCCTGACAGCTTGAAGACCGTCTTCATGCGGGCGACGAACCTTCTGCCCGACCTCACGGTCAGGCGCCGCGACAAGCTCTCGCCGATGCACGTCGTCACCCGGAACTTCTCGGTCACGGCGGAAGCATTCCGGGACGTGGGCGGATTCGATGAACGGTTCGTGGGCTACGGTTGGGAAGACATTGAACTGGGGGTCCGCCTGCGAGATGCGGGCGTTTCGCTAATATACGAGCCTGCGGCCTTCACCTATCATCACCACGTCCAGACCCTCGAGGGCCTTCTCCCCAAACTGCGCCAGCTAGGGGAGGGAGCCGTCTATTTCTGGCGCAAGCACGGGAAATCGACCCAGCTCGGAGTGTTCCTGGAAATCCATCCTGCGCTGTTACCCCTGAAGTGGCTCGTGTACCGGAGCGGGCTGTTCACGCGCCTCATCGAGGCGATCCGGCCGTGGGCGGAGCGACGCGCCCTGCTGCCGGTCTGCAGCGAATGTTACAACCACCTGCTGTGGCGCGCATACTACAATGGGGTTTTTGCCGCCCTCCGCCGCCCGGGCGGCGCGCCGCCGTGATCCGGCTCTCGGTGATCATGCCGTGCTACAATTCCCGGGCCACGTTGGGGCGCGCGCTCCAGGCCCTGGAGGCTCAGGATGTCCCGCGGGGCACGTTCGAGATCGTCATCGTAGATGACGGGTCGACCGACGGCACCTACGAGATGGTCCGAGCGTGGCCGTCCCCTGTGCCGCTTCGAGTGGTGCAACAACCAAACCGGGGGATCGCGGCCGCCCGGAACCGTGGTGCGTCGCAGGCCCTCGGCGAGGTGCTGCTCTTTCTGGACCCCGACGTCTTCGCGCGTCCGGCTCTCGTCGGCGCTCACCTGCGGCACTACACCGGCGAAGCGGACCTGGTTGCTGTCCAGGGACGGACCGTTCCTGATCCCGACACTCTGGTCACTCCCTACATGCGCACCATCAATCTCATGCCGGACCTCACGATTCGCCGGCGGGACAACCTTGCTCCACTGAACGTGATCGGTCGGAACTTCTCGGTCAGCCGGGCCGCCCACCGGGCCGTCGGCGGGTTCGACGAGGGGTTCACCGGGTACGGGCTGGAGGATGTCGAGTTCGCCCTCCGCTTCCATCAAGCCGGCGGGCGCATCGGGTATGAACCGGAAGCCCTGGGGATTCATCACCACCCGCTGTCCCCCGAAGCCGCCGTCAAGCGACAATCCCCCAATGGCCGGGCGGCTGTGTATTTCTGGCGGAAGCACGGCCGGTCGGCCTGGCTCGGCCTGCACTTCGAGATTCACCCCCTGCTCCTTCCCTTGAAGTGGCTCATCTTCCGCACCGGGGTCGTGACGCGGCTGATGCTGGCCATCCGTCCCTGGGCGGAGCGGCATCATCACTACCTCATCCTCAATGAATGCTACAACCACCTGCGTTGGCACGGTTACTATCAGGGGGTGTTTGAGACACTCAAGGAAGAACGTCTCTCCGCACGCGGAGTTCACAACACGCCCAGATGAAAAGCCAGCTTCTGTTCGTGAGCAATGGCGTCGGCGAGGACCTGATCGCCGCCCGGGTCATCGCCTCGCTCCCGGCTGCCGATGTCGCCGCCACCGCGTATCCCCTGGTGGGCGTGGGTGCCTACCCCCCGCACGTGCCGCTGCTGGATCCCCGGCGCGATCTGCCCAGCGGCGGGTTCTCGCTCCGCACAGACCTGCGGGGGCTGGGCGCCGACCTGGCCTCGGGAATCATCGGGCTCTGGTTCGCTCAGCGACGGGCGCTGGTCGCGCAGCGCGGCCGGTTCGACCGGGTGGTGGCCGTGGGGGATGTCTACTGCCTGTGGATGGCCCACCTGGCCGCGCCGCGTGCGGCGCTGGTCGCGACCGCGGACTCGGTACGGGCCGGCGCCTTCAACCCGCCGTCGCTTTGGGCACTGCGCCGCCACGCCAGGCGGATCTTCGCCCGCGATCCTGACACCGCGACCGCGCTCACGGCCATGGGGCTGCCAGCCGTGTGGCTGGGCAACGTCATGATGGACCTGGTGCAGCCGACGGGAGAGACGTTCGGCCTGGCGCCTGAGGTGCCGGTCGTTACGCTGCTGCCCGGGAGCCGTCGGGAGGCGCCGGAAAACGCCGCGCTGCTGGTGCAGGCGGCCCTCGCGATCGCCCGCGAGATTCCCGATCTCGGGTTTCTGATGGCCCTGGCGTCGACGGTTGCTCTGGCCGCGGTCAGGGAGCGCATAGGCACGTTGCAGGCCGACGGGACACGGCTGCACCTGACCACCGCCTTTGCCGACGCCGCGGCGCGCGCAAGCGTCGTGATCGGCATGGCGGGCACGGCGAATGAGCAGGCGGCAGGGCTGGGCAAACCGGTCGTGGTGTTTCCGGGAGCGGGCGCGCAGTTTGGACCCGAGTTCTTGCGCGTCCAGCACCTGTTGTTGGGTGAGGCCCTGGTCCCCACACGAGACTGGTGCGAGGCGGCGGGCGCCGTCGTGCGGCTTTTGCGCGATCCTGCCGAATGCGAGCGCCGTGGAGCGGTCGGGCGCGAGCGCATGGGCCCATCGGGCGGAGCGGAACACATCGCCTCCGCGCTGCTGGAGATGGACGGAGGTTAACTGCCGGTCTGCGGTGCGCCCTCAGCTTGCAGCGCCGCCTTCTGCCGGGCCGTCCACAGAGTCCACAGCCCGATGGCCACGAGCGAACCGGCCCTCGCCTTAAGTGCGTAAGTCGACGGAAGATGGGCGAGTTCCTGCCTGGCGCGTCAGGCAAGCCAGAACGGTTGGCTCCACGCCCGGCGCGATCCGGCATGACATTCGAGGCGCACGAAGCCCTCGTCGCCGGCGGGATCGTAGCGTCCGCTGCCTCCGGGGAGCACGCGCCGCACCCGCCCCGAGGCGTCGAGCACCTTCACCTCGTCGCCGCAACTGCGCACGGTGATTCCCTCCCCCTCCACCGCAAACTCGGCCTCGACGCCGGTACTGGCGTAGAATGACCCGCGCAGCAGCGCATCCCGCAAGGCTGCTGTGGCAATCGTCTCGACCCTGACCATCACCCATGCGCGATTGAACTGCGACGCATTGTGGCAGTCGTCACCGGCGGTGGCCCCAATGAACACATCAGGGCCGTGCGCCCTCACCGCCGCCGCCCATCGCCGGGTATCTTCGCCCGAGCTCGAATGGGGATTCCAGACTTCGACGAGAAACGGACCTGGAAGATTCTCCATCGCCGCGAGGTTCCACGCCCCGGTCCAGAGATTCCCTGTCCACGATGGATGATGCAGGCACGGCACGCCGCCCAACGCCAGGGTCTGCCTGACGCGCTCGGCGGCCGCGCCGACCCCGAGAATCTGGTCCACCAGCAGCCGTCCGAGGTGCGGCCCGAGCGGCGGCATGCCCCAGACGACCGTTTCCTCTGCGCCTGGAAGCGCGAGGAACGTCGCGTCATTGATCTCGTCACACCGCGTGACGCGGTCATGGTCGGTGAAGCAGACAAACGCGTAGCCCGCATCGCGGTAGCGCCGGGCGAGATCGACAGGCTCGAACCGCCCGTCGGATCGCCGCGTGTGGCAGTGCAACTGCGCCTTGTGGTATGTTCCGGGAACCGCGTAGGGATCGCGGATGCGCACGGACGTTCAGGGCCGGACGAACGCCGCGGGCAGCGCTGCGGCATTCGAGGCGCCTGGCTCATCGACCGGCGAGCGGGCCACGTGATACCCGAGGCTTCTCAGCTGCTGGCGCACCCGCTGGAGTCGCTCGCTCAGCGCTGGGTGGGTGCGAAGCAGCACCTCAACCTGGCTGGGATCGCGGCCCTCGGTGGCTCGCAGCCGCTCCATGAACCGCAGCCCGGCCGAGGCGTCAAATCCGGCCCGGTGCGCATAGGTCACGCCACGCCGGTCGGCTTCAAACTCATTCTCGCGCGAGAATCCCTGAGTCAGGAGAACCCGTAAGATGTCGCCGATCTGCAATGCCGAGGCGTTCCGGCCGAGAACCAATTGCGCCACCAGGCTCATGTAGAACTGCCGCTCGATCATGGCGACGTGATGCCGGGCGGCGACGTGCCCGACTTCATGCCCCATGACGAAGGCGAGCTCCGCATCGGACTCGGCGAACCGCATCAGCCCTTGGGTCGCATAGATGAACCCGCCGGGCAGCGAGATCGCATTCACCTCGCGGCCCCGCAATATCTTGAACGAGTACGGCAGGTCCGGCCTGTCGGAGACTGCAGCCACCCGGTGTCCCGCGCTGGCGAGGCGGGCGGTGAGAGCTGGATCGGCAACGACCCCCACCTCCGCTTCGAGTTGGGCCGCCGCCTGGCGGCCGATCTGAATCTCCTGGTCCTGGCTGATCAGGCTTGCGGCGGCCCGGGTGGCCGGCAGCAGGATCACGAGCGGGATCAGGCAGGCCAGCACCCGCCAGCGGCGTCCTTGCGAGCCACGTGCCCGCGTGCTACGATGCGCCTGAATCGCGCCGGATCGCTGCATGCAGATTACCGTCTACCTCTTCGCCGCTCATCGCGAGGCCGTGGGCGCCCCCGCCCTGACCGTCACCGTTCCAGCGAGGGTGACCGCGGGCGAAGTCTGGGACCTGATCGCGGCCCGGCATCCGGCCCTGCGCCGCCTGGCCCCGCCCACCGCCGTCGCGGTGAATGATACGGTGCACCCTTCCACCCACCCTCTGGTCGACGGCGATCGGGTCGCGCTCCTGGCCCCGGTCAGCGGCGGTGGAACCGGCGGCGACGCGACCGATGCTGAGGCGACCAATCGTGGCGCCAGGGCCGGCGCGGCAATTCTCACCCTCGTTCGCGAACCAATCGCCGTTGACGCGCTCCTCGACGGCGTTCGCCATCCGGGCGCGGGCGCGGTGATCCTCTTCCTTGGCACGGTCCGCGAGCACTCGCGGGGGCGCCACGTTGACCACCTCGAGTATGAGGCGTACGAGTCGCTCGCGCGCAGCGAGATGGCCCGCATCGCGCAGCACGCCGTCGACCGCTGGGGTGTGTGGATCGCCATGACCCACCGGCTCGGAACGCTGGCCATTGGTGAAATCAGCGTCGCCATCGCCGTCGCCGCGCCGCACCGGCGGGACGCGTTCGAGGCCGGCCGCTTCGCGATCGACACCCTCAAGCAAACGGTGCCGATCTGGAAGAAGGAGTTCTGGGCCGGCGGCGCCGAGTGGATCGGGCAGGAAGAACCATCGCCGTCCCCGTCGCACGAGCCGTAACACCATCCGCCCTCACGGCACCAGCACGATCTTCCCGAAGTGTTCGCGCCGTTCCATCATCCGGTGCGCGTCGGCGGCGCGCGCCAGCGGTAGTACGGCGTGCACCACCGGGCGCAGGCGGCCGGCCTCGACCAGCCTCATGACATCGTACATTTCCCGCTTGGCGCCGAGCCAACTGCCGTGAATGCTGAGCTGGCGGCCGAAGATGTACCGGATGTCGGTCGTCCCCTCGGCGCCGGTCGTCACGCCGCAGGTGACCAGCCGTCCGCCGCGCGCCAGCGACTTCAGGCTCGTCTCCCACGTGGCCGCCCCGACATGGTCGAACACGATGTCCACTCCCCTGCGATCAGTCAGCCTGCGGACCTCGTCGAAGACGTTCTGCTCTGAATGATTGATCACGTCATCGGCGCCCAACTCCCTGGCCAGGTCCAGTTTCCACGCCGCGCCGGCCGTCGCAATCACGCGGGCGCCGAAGGCCCGGGCGATCTGCACGCCCGCGCTGCCGACACCGCTGCCCGCGCCCCAGATCAAGACCGTCTCTCCCGTACGAATACGTCCGTGTGTCACCAGCATGTTCCACGCCGTGAGGAACACCAGTGGAACGGCCGCGGCTTCCTCGAAGGTCAGGCGCACGGGCTTCGGCAGGATGTTTACCCGCGGGACGCTGAGACGCTCCGCATATCCGCCTGGGATGTGCTCGCCGAAAATCGAGTATGACGCGCAGAGGGTATCCGTTCCGGCGACGCACGCCGGACACTGCCCGCACGAGACGCCCGGCGACAGCACGACCTCGTCCCCCACAGTAACGCCGGCGGCGCGATCGCCCACCGCCGCCACGACGCCGGCGATATCGGCCCCCAGGATGTGCGGGAACTGCAACCGCAACCGCGGCAGCCCGCCCCGAACCCAGAGGTCAATGTGGTTCAGCGCGGCGGCCCGAACCGTCACGAGCACATCGGTCGGTCCCAGGGCAGGTTCAGGGGCCTCTTCATAGGCCAGGACCTCAGGCCCGCCGTGCTGGTGCATCCGAACGGCTCGCACAGACTCCTCCTTCGCGCACGCTGCTCCGCTCGCCGGTAACCTCAGGCGCTTCCGCGTGTCAGGCGTCCCACGCGCCGGCCATGATCCGCGCGGCTTCGGCGCGCGCGGCCTGCGGATCACCGCCCGCCGCCAGCGGCCGCGCGCAGATGTGCTCGACGAACGCCTCGACAGCCTGCGCGATGTTCATCCACCGCCCGTTGGCGCCCCGCAGCCCGGCCTCCCGGGCGTGCCGAAGGGTGGGCGTCTCGGGTGGGGCGTAGATCATATCGTACACCGCCGCGTTGCGGGGCAGCAGGCGGATCCGCGCGCGCGACGTCGCGTGGTTCAGGTCGATGTCGCCAGCCGATCGCGTGCGCCATGCGGCCAGGAATTCAGTGGCGGACGCATCACGCGGCCCTTCCTGCAGGACCGCCGGATGGGCGGGACCGAGCGCCGAGTAGGACTCCAGCGTGGTCCACCCGTTCGGTTCCTTGTGGATCCCCGCCTGACCGCGCACCGACGCGTTGATGACAAGCTCGACTGCCGGCAGATGCGCCTCAAGCGCATCCTCGGGGATCGCGGTGGCGCGGCCCCCGCACGCCACGGCTCGCGCCGCAACGGCCTGCGCGCGGTCATGACTGCGGTTCGTCACCAGGAGCCGGCCTGATCCGAGTAGCGGCGCGAGCGCCGCGGCCGCGGCGCTCGCTGCGCCTCCGGCCCCGATCAGCATGACGGTGAGGCCGTAGACGGTGTCTACGAGCGACCCGCTGTCGTGGGGACGCAGCAGCGCGGAGACGAGTCCAACCCCGTCGGTATTCGCGCCCACCAACCGGCCGTCCGGGGTCCGAACGATGGTGTTCACCGCGCCGATCGCCCGCGCGGCTGCATCGATCTCGTCGAGCAAGGGTATCACCGCCTCTTTGTAGGGGGCGGTGACGTTGGCCCCGAGGCAGGCCTCGGTCCGCCGCAGCAGCGCGACGATCGCGGGCAGCCGGGCCGGGGCCACATCCAGGGGCAGGTAGAGGGCGCGAATCCCGAATCGTTCGAGGGCAGGCCACCAGATGCGCGGGCTCCGGGCGTATGTGGAGGGATGGTCGCCGATCAGCCCGATGAGGGCACCCGAGACCTCCGAGGGCAGGACATTGTCCACCAGCGCCTGCAGCGGCGCGAGCGACGTGCCCTGTCCCATGGCCTCACCGCGGCCCCGCGTGGGGGGTGCCGCATCGCGCGACGGTCACGTCACCGTGGCCAGAATGATGCGCTTGATCTCCGCGGTCAGGCGCAGCGCGTCGGCCATCTCGCGCTGCCACATGTTGCGGCCGAAAATCAGTCCCGTGGCGCCGGCTTCCATCACCAGGCGGGCCTTCTCGAGCAGGTCGGCGTCGCCGATCTTGCTCCCGCCGCTGAAAAGGACGAACGCCTGGCCGGCGCTGCGCACGACCTTCTCGACCGCGGCGCGGTACTCCAAGACCATTTCGTTATAGGGTTTCGGCGAACTCTTGGACTTCTCGTCAAAGACCGGCACGTTGAGCTTGATCACGTCGGCGCCGAGCTCGGTCGCCACGCGCGCGGCGTAGTCCACCGCGAACAGGCTGTCACGCCCGCCCTTCTTGTCGATCGCCTCACCGCGAGGATAGCCCCAGACGACCAGCGGTATGCCGTACCGATCGCACTCGGCGCGCACCGCGGTGAGTTGCGCGAAGTCCTCATCCTGGCGCGGCGATCCCACGTAGAGCGTGTAGCCGACGGCGTCGGCGCCCAGGCGCACGGCGTCCTCCACGCGGCCCGTCATCCCCGAGAACGCCCGGTCGGACGGCGGGATGTCGGTCTTGCCGTTGATCTTGAGGATCAGGGGAATCTTCCCCGCATAAGGCGGCAGGTAGCGTGCCGCGATGCCATAGTGGAAGGCGACGCCTGAGTAGCCGCCCTCGATCGCCAGGCGGACCTGGTACTCCGGATCCTCGCTGGGCGGATTGGGGAGAAAATCTACCGGCCCGTGCTCCATGCCCTGATCGGTTGGCAGCACCAGCATCGTCCCGTGGCCGGGGCCGTGCTCGTAGAGCAACCGGTATAACCGCGCGCGCTTGCCGTGCGCGATCGGCATCGACTCCAGTGACGGGCGCCGGACGCGCTCGATGACCATCGGAAAGACCTCCCTCTCACACCCCGGTCTCACGTGCCGGGGCACGAATTTACGGACTCGGTTCGATTCGGATCCAGGTTTGGCCTTCTGCCACCACCCGGCCCGCAGCGTACCAGACGGTGGCCTTCTCGGTGGTCAGGCGCCGGCCGGGCTGGGTCAGTTGCACCTCGCCGGCGAACACAGCCATCTTCTCGGCGCCGAGGACCTCCGCCGTGCGGCTGCGGACGTCGATGTCACGATACACGCCGTGCACGCTGCCCGTTGCGACGAGCCGCTCAGGGCGCTTGAAGACCTCGAGCCGGTCGCCTTCGATCACACCGTCGCGGTTCTGGAGCCGCGCCTGACCCTGGAGCGTCGCGATCCCTTTGGATCGCTGATAGACGAGCTCAGCCCCCCTGGCAACGATGTCGGGCTTGGCGAAGAACGTCACGTCGCGCTGTGCCGTCACCGTGTCGGTGGCCGGAACGATGCTGACGGCCTGCGCGGTAACCAGGGCCCCCTCAACATCCAGGCTCGCTTTTCCACTCGCTGTGATCTTCGTGATCGCGGCCGTCGTGTATTCCACCACGATCTGGTCGCCTGCCAGCACACCCTGGGACCCCCTGACGAGGGCCTCGCCCTCGAGCACGCC
>JBGPLF010000092.1:0-14191 GCA_041486265.1 bacterium | reverse complement strand
CTTCTCCGAGGAGAGCCTGGCCCTCTCGCGGGCACTTGGCGACACACAGGCTGTCGTCGATGCCCTCAACACGCTGGGCCTGGTGGCGTTGATGCGCGGCGACTACGCCCGAGCCCGCGGCATCTACGAGGAAGGTCTGTCCCTGTCCAGGGGACTTGGGGACACGCGGCGTGTCGCCGTGCAACTCAACAACCTGGGGATCGTCGATGAAACTCGAGGCGACTACGCCGCTTCACGTGCACGGCATGAGGAGAGCCTGAGGATCCGGCGAGAGATCGGGGACCGACATGGCATCGCCTACTCCCTCGGGAACCTGGGGCGCGTGTCTGCGCTCGAAGGGAACTTCGTTGAGGCCCGCGCGCGATTCGAAGAGGGCCTGGAAATCTGCCGAGAACTTGGCGACAAAATGGGCATGTGCAACCTGTTGAACCGACTTGGGCTTGCACTCTTCCGGCAGGGCGACATCGCCCGTGCGGCCTCGTTGTGCGAGGAGAGCCTGACCTTGGCACGTGAACTGGGTGATAAGGAGAGCATCGCGGACGCGTTGTGCGGGCTTGGGCGGCTGGCTCAGCATGGCGCGGATCCAGGCCGCGCGGCGGCCCTAACCCGGGAGAGCCTGGTACTCCGTACCGAACTCGGAGACCGTCCCGGCATAGCCGAGTGCCTGGAGCGGCTCGCGTACGTCGCCGATCCCAGCCAAGCCGCCCGGCTCTTCGGAGCGGCGGCCAGGCTGCGCGAAGCCATCGGCGCGCCGCTGCCGCCGTCCGATCGGGCGGATCACGAGCGGTGTGTTTCCACCGTACGCGCCGCGCTTGACGGGGCCGAGTTCCAGGAGGCGTGGGAGGCCGGCCGCAGCACGCCGCTTCGGGAGGTCGTCGAGGCACTGACCGCCTGACCACTGGAACCACCAGCCGCTCCCTCATCGTGGAATACGTCGGGAATGCAGACCCGTTGTCCTTGGCAGCACGGGCATGTGCTAGAATCGGGGGTAACTATGCGCGACCAGTACGGGCGCCCGCTTACTGACCTCCGGGTCTCACTGACGGACCGGTGCAACCTCCGCTGCGTCTACTGCATGCCGGAGGAAGGCATCGACTTTCGCACGCCTGCCGACCTCTTGCAGGATGACGAACTGCTGCTGCTGGTCAACATCGCCGCGGAACTCGGCGTGACGAAGCTGCGGCTGACCGGCGGCGAGCCTACGGTCCGGCCGCGGATCGTGGATCTGGTTCGCCGGATCGGGGCCATCCCAGGAATCACCGACCTGGCGATGACCACCAACGCCATCCTGCTGGAGACGCTGGCCGCGCCGCTGGCCCAGGCCGGGCTGACCCGGCTGAACGTGAGCCTCGACACCCTCGACCCCCAGAAGTTCAGCCGCATTACGCGCGGCGGACACGTCGACCGCGTGCTGGACGGCATCGCGCGGGCCGAGGCGTCCGGACTGCGACCCATTAAACTGAACGCGGTCGTTGTGCGCGGGTTCAATGAAGACGACGTCGTGCCGCTGGCCGCGCTGACGCTCGACCGGCCCTGGGAAGTCCGCTTCATCGAGGTGATGCCCTTCGGCACGGTCGCCGACTTTGCCGACGCGGGCATCGTGAAATCTGAAGAAACGATGGCGCGGATCGAGGCCGCTCTGGGCCACCTCGAGCCGATCAACCTCACCGGCGACAACCCGGCGCGGACCTACCGCCTGCCCAACGCGGCCGGGACGGTTGGGCTGATCAGCCCGGTGAGCGAACCCTTCTGCGCGAAGTGCGGCCGCCTCCGCCTCACTGCCGACGGGAAGTTACGGCTGTGCCTGCTGCGCGATGATGAGGAAGACCTGCTGACCCCGCTGCGCGCCGGCGCGTCCCGCGAAGAGATGAAAGCCCGGTTCAAGGCGGCGGCCTACCGGCGCCCCTTCGGTCACGCGCTTGCCGAGAAGCTTTACCCCGAAAAGCGCGTCATGATCCAGATCGGCGGCTAAGGTACAACCGCTACAGCCTCGATCTCCACCAGATAGTCAGAGGATGCCAGTCCCGCCACCACCATGAGGGTGCTGGCCGGCGTGTGTCCTTCCAGCGCGCGATTCCGCGCTTCTCGAATAGCAGGGATGCCCGCGGGGTCCGTACACAGGATGGTCAACTTGATCACGTCGCGGAAGGTCGCTCCCGCAGCGGCCAAGACCTTCTTGAGGTTAGCGAAGACCTGCTCGGCCTGCGCGCCCGTGTCGCCTCGTCCCACAACCTCACCCTGGGCGTTCATGGCCACCTGCCCTGAGATGAAGAGAAGATCACCCGCGCGCCATGCGTGGGCATACCCGCGCGTGGGATGGGTACCTGCAACGGAGATGAGCTGTGCCTTAGCCATCTGCTCTCCTCCCTTCCTCCTCGGCCCGCGACCGGCCACTACGCGGGCCGAAGAACCGTCATCTAATCGTTCTCAGGATCCAGGATCTCCTCTTCGTCGGGCCGGAAAACCGTCTTGCAGCGGGGACACGTCGCCATATCGTCCTCGTCGAGGACTTCGACGCGCAGAAATATGCACTTGCACGAGGAGCAGACGATCCTCAACATCGGATCGCCGGAGACCGTGATGGACTACGCGTCTTCGCCTTCGAGGTTGCGTTCGAGCTTGCGCTTGACCCGCTGGAGGGCGTTGTCGATCGACTTGACGTGGCGGTTGAGCTCGTTCGCCATCTCCTGGTAGGACTTGCCCTCCAGGTAGGCGGTCAGCACGCGGCACTCCAGCTCGCTCAGGTTCTTCCGGATGCGCTCGCGCATCGTCGCCGAGGCTTCCTGGTTGATGACCAGTTCCTCGGGATCGCTGACCTTGATGCTACTGATGACGTCGAGCAACGTGCGGTCGGAGTCCTCGTCGTAGATCGGCTTGTTGAGCGAGATGTACGAATTGAGCGGGATGTGCTTCTGCCGGGTCGCGGTCTTGATCGCCGTGATGATCTGCCGGGTGATGCACAGCTCGGCGAACGCGCGGAATGATGAGAGCTTGTCGCGGCGGAAGTCGCGGATCGCCTTGTAGAGGCCGATCATCCCTTCCTGGATGATGTCCTCGCGATCAGCCCCGATGAGGAAGTATGCCTTGGCTTTGACGCGAACGAAGTTGCGGTATTTGCCGATCAGGAATTCGGCGGCGCGGTCGTCGCCGCCCTTCGCGTGGTCAACAAGCTCTTCGTCTACTAACTCGTGATAGCCCAGCCCTTCTCTACGCGCCAGCGCCACCGACTATCCCCTCCGGGTGATCCATGAGGAGTGATGGGCTATCCCCGCGTTGCTCCTGCGATGATTACGTCTCATCGCGTAACTCACAACTCATTATAGGAACCGCCCCCACACGCGTCAAGGCGCAACCGAGCGCAGGCTCGCTCGATTCGGGAGCGGCTTCGCCCCGATCCTGATGGTCCGGGGCACCGGCCGGTAGACGCTGAGACCGATCACCTCCTCCCTGGCGACGGCGCCGTCCTGTCGAACGATCCGACGCGTGCTCGTCCGGAGACCCGGCTTCGGCGGATCGATCTTCGTCTCGCCTTCGGCCAGCATCGGATCGCGGACCGTCACCGTGTTGGTCGGCGCGGGCATCAGCACGCGATCGGTGACCTCGATCGCCACCTCCCGCCCCGGCTGGTACGGGCCAAACACCATCACCGTCAGGCTGCTGGGTCCAACTTCCGTCCACAGGTACAGGGTGTGCCCGGTGGTGTTGCGCAGGCGCAGGTCGATCACGCCGTAGTCCACGGTGGCGTCGCGGCCTGCCGGCAGGTAGGGGACCGGCTGCGAGTGGTTGGTGCGCGTCTCCACGGCCATCTCCGCGAGCAGCGCGGCATTGAAGAGCGTCGAGAACACCTGACAGACGCCACCACCGTCACCAGGAATCAAGATATCCCCGTACAGGATCGGGGCTTTTCGATACCCGTGCGCCGGATCGCGCGGCCCCACCACTTCGTTGTAGGAGAGCGCCGCGTCCGGGATCAGGAACCGCCCCCGCAATGCCGCCGCCGCCTGGCGGATGTTGTGGATCCGGTCGGGATTGTAGGGAAAGCGGGTGGTGAACTTCGCCGCCGGTTCCACCATCCGGACCACGTCGCCAGTCGTCAGCGCCGGTCGGCACAACGCGACAGCCAGATCCACCGCAGGCAGGCGGCCTTTCAGCGCGCCGATGACGCGGGTCACGGACGCCGCCGGATCGACGACGGCGCCGTCCTGGCTGGGCGTGACCACGACGAGGCGGCCACCGGTGACCTGGACAGTGGCGTCCTTCGGCTCGGTGGCGACCGACGCCGCCACTCGGGCCGTAGCGGCGCTGGCGGTCGCCGGATCATACTCGTACACGACGTCCACGGCGATCGGCCGGCGCAGGAGGACGAGCCGGTCACGCAGTTGATCGAGGAACCGGCCAGCGCGGCCGACGGCAAGGACCGCGGCAACGGTCCGGTCGACCCCAGGCCGCATGCCCAATTCCTCCGCCGTGAACACGGCGTTGGCAGCCCCCGCCCGCACCGTGACCGGTCGAGCCAGCGCCGGATCGGCCAGCGCTCGCACGCGGTCGCCGAGCTCGCGCGCGGTCAACCCACCAACCGCCGCCCCTTCGACCGTCACGCCGGACAGCGCCCGGTCGGCGTAGCGCCGATCCGTAACCGCCATCCAGGCGCCAAGCCCGGCGGCCGCGAGCGCCGGCACCGCGATCCCGGCAAGAATGAGGCGACGGCCCATTGCGTTCATGGGGGCCGAACCACCTCGGCGGAGCCTGCGCCGGTATTGGTCTGGGCGCGAGCCTGCATCTGCCGGCGCGTCTCGAAGAGGACGATGCCCGCGGCCACCGATACATTGAGTGAGGCCGTGGCCCCGTGCATCGGGATCCGCACGAGCCGGTCGCACCGTTCGCGCACCAGCCGGGACAGTCCCCGACCCTCGCCGCCGACCACCAGCGCGACCGGAGGCTCGACGGCCGCATTGTAGATCACATCAGTCGCCCCGGCATCGGCGCCGATCACCCAGATCCCCTCGGACTTGAGACGTTCAATTGCCAACGAGAGGTTGGTCACCTGAGCCACCAGCATGTGCTCGATGGCGCCCGCCGAGGCGGCCGCCACGGCGGGGCTCAGACCGGCCGCGCGGTGGCGCGGAATGACCACGCCGTGCGCACCGGCGGCCTCGGCGGACCGAATAATCGCGCCGAGATTGCCCGCATCCTCGACGCCGTCGAGCAGGAACACGAAGGGCGGCTCGCCGCGCTCGCGGCTGCGCCGCAGGACGGCATCGAGATCCACCACGGCATGCGCGGCGGCATAGGCGATGATGCCTTGCGGCGTCCGGGTCTGTGCCAGGTGGTCGAGGACGGCCGGCTCGACCTCCTGGACCGGAATGCTGCGGCGGCGCGCTTCACCGATGAGATCGTGGAGCGGCTTGTGGCCGGCACCGGAGCGAGCCACGAGGATCTTGCGAAGAGGCCTGCCGGCACGCAACGCCTCGAGGACGGGATGCCGGCCTTCGATCTGTGTGTCCGACGGCGCGCCGGTCCGTCTCAGGTCCGGACGTCGCGGCGCGTGGTCACGCGCCATCTCGATCCTCCGGGGAGATCCTCAACCACGATCCCCAGTTCTCCCAGGCGGCGGCGGATCGAGTCGGCGAAATCGAATCGCCGGGCCTGTCTGGCCTGATCGCGGCCGGCCAGTAGGGCTCTGACAATCCCCTCACCGTCCGCCGGGGCGTCGGCGCCCGAGAACAGCGTCGGCTCTTCTGCCCGCAGCGCGACAAGCATCCGGGCCAGGGTGTCCGAGAGGTCCGCGCGTAGGTGTACCCGTGCGAATCGCAGCCCGAGCGCGCCCGCCAGGGTCCGCAGAGTCTGCGCCGCCGTCGCCAGTCCAGCGGCAGATTCCAGATCGCCTTGGAGCACCGAACCAGCGGCGCGGTTGATCTCGACCGCCAGGTCGAACAACGCGGCGATCGCGCCGGGCGTTCCGAAGTCGTCATCCATCGCCCGCTCGAAGGCGGCCCGTGCGGCACCGGCCCGCTGCGCGAGCGGGCCGACGGCGGGGACGGCAGGCGCGCGCTCCAGCGCGGCGTCGGCGTTGGCCAGCGCGGTGCGGAGACGCTCCAGGCCGCGACCGGCCGCTTCCACCGCGTCATCGGTCCATCGCGACGGCGTGCGATAGTGCGACGACAAGATGAACAGGCGGATGACGTCGGGATCGTGGCGGCTCACGGCGTCCGGCACCGCCACGAAGTTGCCGAGATGGCGGTGCATCTCGTCCCCGACGGGAGGCTTCATCAGGGCGTTGTGGACCCAGAAGCGCGAGAACGGGGACTTGCCGGTGTACGCCTCGGACTGCGCAATCTCGTTCTCGTGATGCGGAAAGCGGACGTCATCGCCGCCGCCGTGGACATCGATCTGCTCGCCCAGGAACTGCATCGACATCGCCGAGCACTCAATGTGCCATCCCGGCCGTCCGGGCCCCCAGGGGCTGTCCCATGTCGGCTCTCCGGGTTTGCTGGCCTTCCACAGCGCAAAGTCCATCGGGTGTTCCTTGCGCTCGTCCACCTCGATGCGGGCGCCGGCCTGCATCTGCTCCAGCGATCGCCCGGACAACTCGCCATAGTGTGGAAAGGAGGTGACGCGAAAGTACACGTCGCCGTCCACCACGTAGGCGTGGCCCTTGGCGATCAATCCCTGGATGATCTCGATCATCTTGGGGATGACTTCGGTCGCCCTCGGGTAGTGGTGGGCGCGCTGAATGTTGAGCGCGTCCATCTCGGTGAGGAACCGGTCGATGTACTCCGATGCAATCTCAAAGATCGTTCGTCCCTCGCGCTGCGCGCGCTCGACGATCCGGTCCTCGATATCGGTGAAGTTCTGGACGTGACGGACCCGGTAGTCCTTGTATTCCAGGTATCGTCGCACGACGTCGAAGAAGGTGTACGAAAGGGCGTGACCGACGTGCGCCGGCCCGTAGAGGTTCGGACCGCACACATACATGCGGACCTCGCCGGGCGCAAGCGTGGCAAATGGCTCCGCGCGCCGCGTCAGCGAATTGTAAATGGCGAGCCCCATCCTGTCACCTCGCGTGTCAAGTCTATCGGAGCGGTGCGGGAGCGACAAGATCCCGTTCAGGCCCGCGGCTCGACACCGCAGGGACGGACGCTACGGCAGGCGGGCCACCGGGATCGTGTCGAGTTCAGCGCAGACTTCCCAGACGCGCCTGGGCCTCAACGTGAGGGGGTCCAGACGCATAGCATGGTGCAGGTCGAACGCGCCCCGATCGGTCAAGACTCGATAGTAGGTGACACCGTGCTCCCAGCGAGTGGCGATCATCCGGACGACCCGGTAGAACTCGGTGCCGCGCCAGAACCCCATCAGACGGGGCCGGAAGGCCAATGGCCGGTCCAC
This sequence comes from bacterium, assembly GCA_041486265.1. Classification (GTDB taxonomy): domain Bacteria; phylum Sysuimicrobiota; class Sysuimicrobiia; order Sysuimicrobiales; family Humicultoraceae; genus JBGPLF01. The sequence continues at coordinate 6,805 of JBGPLF010000092.1, read as the reverse complement.
CTCGACCGCCACCGGCTCGGACACTGCCGCCCGGTGGATAAACAGCAGGTCCGGGCCGCCCGCGGTAGGCCGGGACCCCCTCCTTACGGGCGGCTGGCCACGTCCGCGCCGGGCGCGGCCCCCTGGGCTCATCGCTACTCCACCTTCCGCAATAGCGCGACCGCCTGGGCGGCAATCCCCTCGCCCCGGCCGACCGGTCCAAGGCCTTCCATGGTGGTGGCCTTGACCCCCACCGCTCCGGCCTGGATTCTCAACGCCCCGGCGAGCCGTGCCCGCATCGCCTCAACAAACGGTGACAGCCGCGGCGCCTCGGCCAGGATCACCGCATCGACGTTGACCACAAACCAGCCCTCCGTCCTGAGCCGATCGGCGACCGACTTGAGCAGGGCCAGGCTGTCCGCGTTGCGGTAGGCTGGATCATCTGGCGGGAACTGGTGGCCGATGTCCGGCTGCCCGGCCGCGCCCAGCACGGCATCCATGACGGCGTGTACGAGGACATCGGCGTCGGAGTGCCCGGCCAATCCGCGGGGATGCGGAATGGTGACCCCCCCCAAAACCAGGGCACGGTCGGGCGTGAGGGGATGAATGTCGTACCCGACGCCGATCCGGATAGTACCCCCTACCCCGTCAGAGCCGCGCGCCGCAGCAGCGTACCGGCGGGCGAGGTCGAGGTCGGCTGGTGTAGTAATTTTGATATTGGCAGGATCGCCGGGCACGACCGCTACCGGTTCACCGAGTCGCTCGACGAGTTCGGCATCGTCGGTCACCGTCTCGGTCATCGGCACGCGCCGATGGGCGTCCCGCAGCAGCCCGGCCCGGAACGCCTGCGGCGTCTGCACCGCAAACAGGCCGGCCCGGTCCACCGTCCGGCGCACTCGATCCTCTCGAACATCCTTGAGCGTGTCAGTCACCGGCAGCGCCGCCGACGCCGCGCCCCATCGCTGCGCGGCGTTGAGCACCCGCTCGATCAGAGCTTCCGACACGAAGGGGCGGACGCCGTCGTGGACCACGATCCAGTCGACCGCGGAGAGCACCTCGAGTCCCGCGGCGACGGAGGCCCGACGCAGCTCCCCTCCGGGGACGACGGCCCGCACCTTGCCGCCCAGCAGGGCGCGCACAGCCCCCACGTGCGGGGCCCCAACGGCGACGGCCACTTGATCGATGTGGGGCGATCGCTCGAATGCCTCGAGCGTCCGTTCCAGAATCGTCCTGCCATCAAGGAGCAAAAGAGGCTTGGGAACCGGTCCCGACAGCCGCGTGCTGCTGCCGGCAGCGACGATGACGGCGCCTACCGGACCCTGCAGGGTGGACGAGTCCCCAGACCGATCCACGTCATCGTCGCTCGACAGTGGAAGGACCGATGGGCTCACTCGACTTGGGACGGGCGAAGATCATCCGCCCGGCGGACGTCTGGAGCACGCTCGTGACGACCACGTCGAAGGTCTCGCCGATATAGCGCTTGCCGCCCTCGACGACGATCATCGTGCCGTCCTCCAGATAGGCCACGCCCTGCCCGGCCTCCTTGCCGTCACGAATCACGTGCACCGACAACTCCTCGCCCGGGAGCACCGTCGGCCGTAGAGCCTGGGCGAGTTGATTGACGTTGAGCACGCGCACGCCCTGCAACTCGGCGACCTTGCTCAGGTTGAAGTCGGTGGTCACGATCCAGGCGCGCTGGGCCTTCGCCAGGGCTACCAATTGCGTGTCCACATCCGCACCGGCAGCGCTCTCGTCGACGATCTGGACGGCCGCCAGCTCTTTCTGCAGCCGGTTCAGGACGTCGAGGCCGCGCCGCCCACGGTTGCGCCTCAACACGTCCGAGGAGTCGGCGATGCGCTGCAGTTCGGAGAGCACGGACCGCGGGACCATCAGAGGGCCTTCCAGGAATCCGCCCAGGCAGATGTCGGCGATCCGGCCGTCGATAATGACACTGGTGTCGAGCAGCTTGGGGGCGGCGCGGGGCTTGCTGCGATCGGGCGCCGGGGCCGGACGCGGACTTGTTCGTAGCAACATCCCCGCCACCTCGTCACGCCGTTGCAGTGCCACGTGCAGCCCAAGATAGCCGAAGACCAGGCCGGCCACCAGACGAATGTAGGGACCGATGAGCGGAAGGCCTTCAAGCAGGTACCCGATGATGAACGCCAGCACTAATCCCGCCATCAATCCAAACGCGGCGAGAAGCAGATCACGCAGGGAGAGCGCCGACAGACCACGCAGCACCCACGACATCGCCGCCACGAATCCGTGGCCGATGACGGGTCCCAGCAGGAAGCCGACGAGCCCCCCGAGGACGACGCCGACGGCCGTCGGCATGAAGCTTGCGGATGTCAGACTTGGATTCCAGAGATGAGCGAGGCTGACGACCTCGTACCCGACCAAACCGCCGAGAAGGACGCCAATGCCTCGCAGCAACTGATTACGCATACATCAGACTCGCTGGATTGAAGGATTAGTCCACAGTACCGCAGACCGGCCGCACCATACCAGCCTACGCGAGTATAACATACTCGGTGGAGACGGCGAAGCCGTTCGCGGCGGGGGACCGAATTGACAGCATGATTGGACGATCTCTATAATGACAGTCGCATCCCGGCACGACTCGTACTCTGAGACGCAATGAGGTGGGTCGCGTGGCGGAGATCAGCCAGGGCACCTTCCAGGAGACCGTCTCGCAGTACCTGATCCGTCACCGCAGCATCCTAGACGTCGAGAGCAAACTCGGCGAAGCCGCCGCCCGCGTCAACCGCGCCATCGCGAAATCCGTCACGGCCTGCGGGTGCATCAGCATCCAGGCCAGCCGACAGCGATTCCCGGCGGAACTCAGTCTCAACGAAGTCCGGGGTATGATGAAAACCCATGTGGACGGCACGCTCTGCGAGAAGTGCCGCGAGGTGCTGGAAACTGAGATCGGGATGACGTTGTTCTACCTGGCCGCAGTGTGCTCGCTCTTTGACCTGGATCTTGAGGAGATCCTCCGAAAGGAACACGCCCGCGTCGCGACGCTGGGAGTGTTCCACCTCACGTAGCGCGGGCTGACGTAGCGCGGGCTGACGTAGCCCGGGCACTCTTCGCACCAACACCAACCCACGCCGGCTTGCGCCTCCACCCGCACCCGGCATCAGTTACTGCCATCCGGCGTCAGCGCACTGTAGTGGATTGCCTCATCCTTGAACCGACGGATGAGGAATAGTACCAAGCGCGTTAGTACGGGCACCGTCATCAGAATAATTCCGGCGACCAAGAAATAGGAAGATAGATGGGCGCCGAAGACGGACTCAGCGATCAACCACGCGCCTATGGTGATCCTACCGGCTCCTCCAAGCACCGCCCCCGAGTAGGAGCGCCCTTCCTCCCTCGGGTTGCCTCCCCGCATATCCACAGCCCAGCGATCGCGCGCATGACGCCAAAGATCACACCGGTTCCTCACAGCAGCGCCCGCAGCGCGCTCGACAGATCGCCCACCTCAACCAACACCAGACCCGATGGCACCTGCACACCCCCGGCGCGCGGGACGACGGCCCGCTCGAACCCCAGCCGCACCGCCTCGGCCAGCCGTTTGCCCAACTGCGGCACGCCACGCACCTCTCCGGCCAGCCCGACCTCACCGATGACGACGGCACGCGGGTCTACCGGCCGGTTGCGCAGGCTGCTGGCGACGGCCACCGCAACCCCCAAGTCGGCCGCGGGCTCATCCACCCCGACCCCGCCCGCGACGCTCGCGTAGACATCCTGCGAGGCCAACTGCAGGCCGGCGCGGCGCTCGAGCACCGCGAGCAACACGAGCAGCCGGTTGTAGTCAACGCCGGCTGCGGTGCGCCGCGGCATGCCGAAGTGCGTAGGACTGACCAGCGCCTGCACCTCGACGAGCAGGGGACGGGTCCCCTCGATGGCGCACACCACGGCCGAGCCCGGCGCCGCCTCTGGGCGTTCTGAGAGAAAGGCCGCCGACGGATTGGGGACCTCCACGAGTCCGGTGCCGGCCATCTCGAAGACACCGATCTCGTTGGTCGATCCGAACCGGTTCTTCGTCGCGCGCAAAATGCGATACGCGTGGTGGCGATCGCCCTCAAACGAGACCACGGTGTCGACCAGATGCTCGAGGACCTTCGGCCCGGCCAGCGTACCCTCCTTAGTGACGTGTCCCACGATGAAGGTCGCGATACCGTGGTCTTTCGCCATCCGGACAAGCGCACCGGTGCATTCGCGCACCTGGGCGACGCTGCCGGCCGCGGACGCCACGTCACCGCGGAAGATGGTCTGAATCGAGTCAACGATCAGCACCGATGGACGCACCCGCACGGCCGTCGCGGTGATGGTGTCGAGATCGTTTTCCGCAAGCAGGAGCAGCGACGGCGCCGTTGCGCCCAGCCGTTCGGCCCGCAGCTTAGTCTGCCGCACGGATTCCTCGGCGCTGACATAGAGCACGCGCCCGCCGGCGCGCGCCACCTGCTCGCCCATCTGGAGCAGCAGTGTGGATTTTCCGATCCCGGGATCTCCGCCGACGAGCACGGCCGATCCGGTCACTACGCCGCCGCCCAGAATCCGGTCGAACTCGGCCGAGCCCGTCGAGACGCGGCTCTCCGTGGCCACCGCGACCTCGGCGACGGAGACGGGTTCGACCGCCTGAGCGCGCCGGGCCGGCTGGCCGCGCGGGGTCTCGACTTCCTCGACGAGGCTATTCCACTCCCCGCAGGATGGGCACCGGCCCAGCCACTTGGGCGACTCATGCCCGCACTGCTGGCAGACATAGCGTATGCGGTTGCGGTCCATCGAATCCCCTCCGTGCCGTCTATCGGCAGGCGGCACGCCCGGTTCCCGGTGGGCGCCGATCTCCACAGGCCCCGAAGATGAAGAGACCCGGGCCGCACCTGCTCCCGGGTCTCAATTGGTCTAACGACCGGCGCTACTCAGCGAGCGCCGGCTCCCGCTTGCGCTCGAAGACGATCTTGTCGTCCTGAGCATTCACCACGACAACGTCCCCGCTGGCGAACTGCCCGCGCAGCAACTCATCGCTCAGCGGATCTTCGACCAGCCGCTGGATCGCGCGGCGGAGCGGCCGGGCGCCAAAGGTGGGGTCGTACCCCTCACGCGCCAGCAAATCCTTGGCAGCGTCGGCGACCTCGAGGTCCATGTTCTGGCCCCGCAGCTCGCGGCGCACCCGCTCCACCAGGATCCCGACGATCTCGCGAATCTGGGCGCTGGTCAACGGCCGGAAGACGATGGTCTCATCGAGGCGGTTGAGGAACTCGGGCCGGAAGGTCCGCCGCAGTTCTTCCATGACCTGATCGCGCATCCGCTGGTACGCCCGCTCGCGATCGATGGCCTCGCTGCCGCCGGCGGCCCGGAACCCAACGCCCACGTCCTTGTCGAGCTGCGGCGCGCCGACGTTGCTCGTCATGATGATAACGCAGTTCTTGAAGTCGACCGTGCGGCCCTGTGCGTCGGTCAGGCGGCCGTCGTCGAGAATCTGCAGCAGGACGTTGAAGATCTCGGGGTGCGCTTTTTCAATTTCGTCGAAGAGCACCACCGAGAAGGGCCGGCGCCGCACCGCCTCGGTGAGCTGGCCGCCTTCTTCAAACCCCACGTAGCCGGGCGGCGAGCCGACGAGCCGGCTCACGGTGTGCCGCTCGCTGAACTCGGACATGTCGATGCGCACCAGCGCGCCTTCGTCCCCGAAGAGGAACTCGGCCAGCGCCCGTGCGAGTTCGGTCTTGCCGACACCGGTGGGCCCGAGGAAGATGAACGACCCGATCGGCCGGCGCGGATCCTTGAGGCCGGTCCGGGCGCGGCGCACGGCCTTGCTGACCGCGCGTACCGCCTCGTCCTGCCCGACGATCCGCTCGTGCAGCGAGTCTTCCATGTGGAGCAGCTTCTGCGACTCCTCCTCGACCAGGCGCGTCACCGGAATGCCGGTCCAGGAACTAACGATATCGGCGATGTCATCGCCGGTCACCGTGCTCAGGTTGGTCCGGCCCTTGTCCCGCTTGATCGAGCCCTCAAGTTCTTCCAGCTTCTGGCGCAACACCCGCTCTTTATCTCGCAACTGGGCGGCACGCTCGAAGTCCTGGGTCTTGCTGGCCTCCTCTTTCTCGCGCTTCACGCGCTCAACGCGCTCAACAGCCTGCTTCAGCTCCTGAGGCAGAAACGATGCCTGCAGCCGGATCTTGGACGAGGCCTCGTCCATCAGGTCGATGGCCTTGTCGGGCAGGAACCGGTCGGAGATGTACTTGTCCGCCAGCGTCGCCGCAGCCACCAGGGCCTCGTCGCTGATGGTCACACCGTGGTGGGCCTCGTACCGGTCGCGCAGGCCCCGCAGGATCTCAATCGTCTGCTCGACGTTCGGCTCCGACACGAGGATCGGCTGGAAGCGGCGCTCCAGTGCCGCATCGCGCTCGACATACTTGCGGTACTCGTCGAGCGTCGTCGCACCGATGCACTGCAGTTCGCCACGAGCCAGCGCCGGTTTGAGGATGTTGCTCGCGTCGATCGCGCCCTCCGCCGCGCCGGCGCCGACCAGGGTGTGCAGCTCATCCACAAAGAGGATGACCTCACCCTGGGCCTTGCGGATCTCCTCCATCACTTTCTTCATGCGCTCTTCGAACTCGCCGCGGTACTTGGTACCTGCCACCAGCCCGGCCAGGTCGAGCGAAACGATCCGCTTGTCCTTCAAGGTCTCCGGTATGTCGTTCGAAATGATTCGCTGAGCGAGCCCTTCGGCAATTGCCGTCTTTCCGACGCCCGGCTCTCCCAGCAAACAAGGATTGTTCTTTGTCCGCCGCGAGAGGATCTGGATTACGCGCTCGAT
>JBGPLF010000091.1:0-14192 GCA_041486265.1 bacterium | reverse complement strand
TCCCCGTGCCGCCGCTCGATGGGTCGCGAATCGTCTCGAATCTCCTCCCGCCGGCGCAGGCCCTCGCTTACGATCGGCTGGCCAGATATGGCCCGGTGGTGCTCTTGCTCCTGATCATCTTGCCTGGGAATTTGTTCAGCAGTGTTCTGGGACCACCCGTCACCTGGCTCATCCGGCAGGCGACGGGTCCCGTCGGGCCGTTCTGATGGCCTCCCGCGACCCCATCTCGCGCGGCGCCGCCGACTACACCGTCAAGGTTCCCGGCTTCGAGGGACCGCTCGACCTGCTCGTCACGCTTGCGCATCAAGGGAAGATCGACCTGGCCACAATCTCCCTCGCTGATCTCACGGCGGAGTACCTCGAGCGCACGCGCAGGTCGCTGGACCTCGGCGAGGCCACGGAAGCGCTGTGGATGCTGGCCGCGCTGGTGGAGATGAAGGCCAAGCTCCTGCTGCCGAAGGCCCCGCCCCCTGAACCGCTGCCCGAGACCGAAGGCGGCGAGCTGCCGGAGCAACTGGAGGAGAAACTCGTCGAGTATCGCGCCTTCAAAGAGGCGGTCGAAGCCCTGCGGGCGCTAGAAGATCTGCAGAAGCGGATCTTTGTGCGGTCGCCCCAGGGCGAGCCTCCCGAGTTGCTGCTGGAAGGCGTGACGGTGGACGATCTCTTCCGCGCCTTCGAGGCGGTGCTGACGCGGGTTCGCGCTGAGCGCGCCGCGGAGGTTGCCGACGAACCGGTGCGGGTCTCCGAACGGAAGGCGGCCATCATTGAGGCGCTGGCCCAATCGCCTGAAGGCATGGAGTTCGCGAACCTGTTCCCGGCACACGTGACGACGGTCTTTATCGTGGTGACCTTTCTTGCGCTGCTGGAGTTGATCAAGGAGCGCCTGGTGCGGGTGCAGCAGGCGTCGCCGCTCGCGCCGATCCTCGTCCTGGCGGTGAGACCAGAGGCATGAGCGTGCTCGACCCCTCCACAGAGCACGCGGAGGACGCCGCCATTCGGGGGCTGGCCGGCGCCGTAGAGAGCCTGTTCTTCGTCGCCGACCGGCCCGTGTCGCTGGACCGCCTGGCCGAGCTGTTGGAAGCGCCGGCTCCGGCGGTGCGGGAGGCAATCGAGTTCCTGCGGCGGCGCCTGGCCGAGAGCGGGCTGCTCCTGCAGGGTGTGGCCGGCGGTTACCAGCTCGCCACGCGTCCCGAACACGCGGATCTGGTCCGGCGCTTTCTGCAAAAAGAGCACGGTGAGTCGCTGTCTCGCGGCGCGCTGGAGACGCTGGCGGTGATCGCCTACCGCCAGCCCGCCACGCGTGGTGACATCGAGCAGATCCGAGGCTCACGGAGCGACTGGCACATCGAGCGGCTGCTCGAGCGGCAACTGATCCGCGTCGTCGGCCGCCGCCAGACAATCGGCCGTCCTGTCCTCTTCGGCACGACCGAACTCTTTCTCAGATACTTCGGGCTGCACGACCTATCCGATCTGCCGCCCATGGGCGATCGCGGCGTGCAGGTCTTGATCGACGCCGTCCGGTGAGCCGCATGTCCTGGCGTCGCCTGCTGGTCGTGGCGGTCCTGATCCTGACACAGGCCGCCGTCCCGGCATGGAGCGCTCAGCCGGCCCAGCGGTCCGGCGCATCCTACCGATCCGTTTCGTTCCGGCGGCCCGCGCCGCGGCGGCAGCCACCGGGCCCGGTGGCCGCCCTCCTGATGGACGTCCGGACAGGCCGCGTCCTGTACGCCAGGGACATTCATCGCCGGTGGTATCCGGCATCAACCACTAAGATGCTCACCACGATCCTGGCACTGGAGCGGTTTCCAGAGGACGCCACCGTCACGATCAGCCCGCGGGCGGCGGCCGCGCGGCGGGGGACGGCGATCGGCCTGGACGCGGGCGAGCAGTGGTTGATGGGTGACTTGATCCGAGCGATGCTTGTGCATTCAGCGAACGACGCGGCCGTGGCGGTCGCCGAGGCGGTCTCGGGCAGCGTCGAGAAGTTCGCCGTCGCCATGAACGCCAAGGCCCGGCAGATCGGCGCCCAGGAGAGCCACTTCACCAACCCCAACGGACTGCCCGATCCCGAGCATTACAGCACCGCGTACGACCTTGCGCTGATTGCCCGGTACGCGCTGCAGAACCAGCTGTTCGCGGCGATCGTCCGCACCCCGACCTGGGAGTTCTCGCGGCCCGGCCGGCCACCGCAGGAGTTTGTCAACACCAACAAGCTGCTGCGTCAGTACCCCGGCGCGGACGGGGTGAAGACAGGGTTTACGGCCGCGGCGGGGCATACGCTCATCGCGTCGGCGACGCGCGACGGGTGGCAACTCCTGGCGGTGGTCCTGAAGGACCAGGAGATGTACAAGGACACCGAGCAACTGCTGGACTATGGATTCACGACCTTCACCCCGATGGTCGTGGCCGGGCGCGGTGACGCGATGGCCACGGTCACCGTCGGCCGGCGGCGGGCGCAACTCGTGGCGGTGGTGCCGGCCGATGTGGTCGCGGCGGTGCGGCGCGGCGCCGCGGTGGCGCCCAGGGTGATTCTCCGTTCCGATCTCCGGCTGCCGATTCCGGCAGGGACGCCGGTCGGGCAGGTGCGGTTCGTCGAAGGTCAGAGCGTGGTGGCTCAGTCGATCCTGGTCGCGGCGCGCCGCGTGGGACGCTGACGCGGTCCAGATCCCGTGAAGGCCGAGCGCGACAAGTGGGAAGCCAGATATAAGGCCGGCGAGTACTCCCACGATGGCCCGCCGTCTGTCATATTGCGCCGGTGGCTACCCGCTCTGCCGCGGGGGCGCGCGCTCGACGTCGCCACGGGCCTGGGGCGCAACGCCCTTTTTCTGGCCCGGGCCGGGTACCAGGTGGACGCAATCGACGTGTCGTCGACAGGTCTTCGTGAGGCTGCCAGGCGCGCGAAGCGGGCGCGGCTCCATGTTCGATGGATCGCGGCCGATCTCGACGCGTACCCTCTAGCCCGGTCGCGGTATGATGTCGTCGTGAACGCTTTCTTTCTCAAGCGTCGACTGTTCCCGGCCCTGCGCGCCGCGGTCAAACCCGGCGGGGTACTGATCATCGAGACGCACATGGAGGGACCAGAGGACGGCGGCCCGTGCAGCCCGTCGCACCGGCTGCGTCCCGGCGAGCTGCAGCGCCGGTTCAGGGGCTGGGAAGTGCTGGAACTCGAGGAGGGCCTCTTCAGGGAGGGAGGGCGGTCGTGGCTGTTGGGCCGGATCGTGGCCAGGCGGCCGCGGGCCCGGGGGCGGCGTTGAGACGAGGATCGATCGTCATTGCGGGTGCGGTCGTTACCCTGTTTGGGGTCCTGGCCGTCACGCTGGTCCTTGCCTCAGCGCCGGACCATGTCGCCCTGGCCGGCGGGTTTCCATTCTCGATCCGCGATGCGAGCGGGACCTATGTGACGATCCCCGCACCGCCGCGTCGGATCATCTCGCTGGCGCCCAGCGTAACCGAGATCCTCTTCGCGTTGGGGCTCGACGTTGAGATCGTCGGCATCAGCGACGCTGATGATTATCCCCCGGACAAGGTCCAGAAGAAGGCGCGGGTCGGCGGCGTGCTGATCAATCTGGAGCGCGTCGTGGCGCTGCGGCCCGACCTTGTCATCGGGATGCCGAGTCTGCAGCGCGATCAGCTTGCCAGGCTGCGGACCATCCGGCTGGCGGTGCTGGCCATCGATGCCGCATCGATCGACGAGACCACGGCGCAGATCAGGCTGTTGGGAAGTGCCACCGGGCGGGTCCGGGAGGCCGAGGATCTGGCCTCCACGGTCGAGCACCGGGCGCAGGTCGTGCGGCCCACAATCCGGCGGAGAGTCTACATCGAAGCGTGGAACGAGCCGGTGACGGTCGCCGGCGCTGGCACGCTGATCCACGATCTGGTCCAGCGTGCCGGTGGCTCGAATATCTTTGGTGATCTCAAAGGGTACGTGCAGGTGCCGCTGGAGAACGTCCTGGTGCGAAACCCTCAGGTGATTTTCCTGCTCTATCCCGGTCACGGCAGCCTGCTGGCCCGGCCGGGGTGGCCGGCGCTGGCGGCTGCACGCGACGGCCGCATCTACGAACTGCCCGCTTCGCTGGTGAGCCGACCGGGTCCACGCATCGTTGACGGCCTGGCGCTCGTCTCCCGCCTGTTCGCCGGTGGACGGTAGGCCTCCCGTGGAGAGCAGCGTCCGTATCGAAGTCGATGGTCTGACATGCTGCCTGAACGGCATCGCAGCGCTGCAGGATATCTCCCTCGTCATCCCGGCTGCGACGCTCCTCGGCGTGGTGGGACCCAACGGCGCCGGCAAGACGACGCTGCTGCGGGCAATTGCGGGCGCCGTGCATCCAGACGGCGGGGTCGTGCTGGTAGACGGCAGCGATCCTCATATGATGCCGGCGCCGGCACTGGCCCGCGTGATGGCGATCCTGCCGCAGCGTCCGGTGGCCCCGCCAGGGGTGACGGTGCGCGAGGCCGTCGCCTGGGGCCGTGGTCCCCACATTGGGAGGCTGTCCCGCGCAGGTGAAGCGGATCTCCGGGCGATTCACGAGGCGCTGGCGCACACTGGCACGCTCCCGCTCGCCGATCGCGCCGTCGATGCGCTGAGCGGCGGCGAGCGCCACCGCGTGCTCATCGCCCGGGCGCTCGCGCAGGCGCCCCGGGTCCTGCTGCTGGACGAACCCACTGTGCATCTCGACATCGGCCATCAGGTCGAGATCATGGAGGTGCTGCGGGCGCAGGCCGCGCGCGGGCTGACCGTCGTCGCCGCCCTCCACGATCTTAACCTGGCCGCCGCTTACTGCGACCGGCTGGTCCTGCTGTCGACGGGACGGGTTCTGGCGTGCGGCGCGCCCGCCGACGTACTGCGGTCCGATCTGATCCGCGACGCATACGGAGCGGAGGTGACCGTGCGGATCAATTCCGCGACTGGACGTCCGTTTATGACCGTATCCGGGGCCTCGGCCGGTCCTCCAGGGGCCGCGAGCGGCACGACGGTCGGGCGCGCGTTGGGCCCGCGGATTCACGTGATCTGCGGCGGAGGGACCGGTTCGCCGCTGCTGACCTGGTGCGCCGAGGCGGGGTATCGCGTGAGCGCCGGCGTCGTCCACATCATGGACACCGATCACGAGACGGCCCGCATGCTGGGACTCGACGTAATCGAGGAAGCCCCGTTCTCGCCCGTGGGACCGGAGGCGGCGGAGGCGGCCACAGCGGCCGCGCGATCCGCGGCCGTGGTGATCATTACGCCCATGCCGGTCGGGCCCGGCAACCTCCGCAACCTCGAGGTAGCCGAGATGGCCCTGGCCGCGGGCGTCCCGGTCATCATGGTGGACGGGGTGGCCGAGCGCGACTTCACCGGCGGCCTGGCCGTGGGCGCGGCCGCGCGTCTGGTTGCCCAGGGCGCCAGAATCGTTCCGGGTCTGATCGCGGCGTTCGATGCGCTGAACCACATCGCGCCCGCGGTTGTGATGAGATAAGAAGCCGGGAGATCGCGGATGCTCGAGCGCGGACCGGTGGTAGCCATCGACGGCCGAAGCGGTACAGGGAAATCCACTGTGGCCAGGGGCGTTGCCCGGCGGCTGGGATTTCGGCATGTTGACACCGGCGCGATGTATCGGTCGGTGGCCCTGGCGGCGCTTCGGCGCTACGTGGACATGAGCGATCCGCAGGCGCTGGGCCGTTTGGCGGAGTCCCTTGTGATCGAGATCCACCCGGCGGCGTCGGGCGACCGCGTGCTGCTCGACGGAGAGGATGTGACCGAGGCGATTCGCACCCCCGAAGTCAGCACGGCGGCGTCCCTGGTGAGCACGGCGCCAGGCGTGCGATCCTCTCTGGTCACCCGTCAACGGATGCTTGCCGCGGGAGGCCGCGTGGTCATGGAAGGCCGGGACATCGGTACCGTTGTCCGTCCCGACGCGGAGATCAAGGTCTTTCTGGACGCGAGCGTCGACTCCCGGGCCGCCAGGCGTCACGCCGAGTTGCGCGCCCGGGGCGTTCAGGTGGATCTTGAAGAGGTGCGGCATCAGGAGGCTGAGCGGGACCGGCGGGACGAGACCCGCGCCCTCTCGCCGCTGCGTCCGGCCGCGGACGCGGTAGTGATCGACACGACGACGCAGACGGCTGACGCGATCATTGACGACATTGTGCGCCTCGTGCGGGAGCGCACCGGTGTGGTATAGATTTTGGAGGTTTGTTCTTGGGTCGTATTTCCGGCTGCAGTTTGGGCTGCGCGTCGAGGGGGGCGAGTACGAACCGGCGGCCGGGCCGGTCCTCGTGATTGCCAACCATGTGAGCACCCTCGATCCTCCCATCGTTGGAGTTGCGCTGCGCCGGCAGTGCCGCTACATGGCCAAGCAGGAGCTGATGGACACACCGGTGCTCGGCTGGTTCCTGAGTACGATTGGCGTCTTCCCCGTCCGCCGCGGCGAGGCCGACCGCCGCTCGATCCGGATCGCCCTGGATGCGCTCGATCGCGGGGGCCTGTTGGTGATGTTCCCTGAGGGAACGCGCAGCCCGGACGGACGGCTGCAGATCGCCGAGCCGGGCGCGGCGCTGCTGGCGCTGCGCACGGGCGCGCCGGTGCTTCCCGTCGCGGTGATCGGGACACAGCACGCGATGCCGAAGGGGGCGAAGTGGCCCCGGCGCACGCCGGTGGTGGTCCGTATGGGCCCAACGATTCAGCCGCCCAAACGGGAGGGGCGGATCGACCGGGCAGAACTCGACGCCTGGGGTCAGCAGTTCATCGGGCTGCTCGCCGCGCTGCTGCCGCCGGATCAGCACCCGCTGACCGAAACGGCTGCCGCGGTCAGGGAAGCGTCTCCTCCCAACGCTGGAGGGTGACTCTCTGCGGGTAGGCGTAGAGGTTCGGGGCGACGCCGTCGTACGTGATATCCACCTGGACCGCAATGGTCCGCGTCTGTAGACTTGTGTAAGTGCCGCCGCTGTACAGGCGGATTTCGCCGGTCGATTGGATCCGCCAGCGGCGTGCCGCCACGCTGCCGGAGCAGTTGAGCAGGCAGGTGAGGGACGTCACATACCAGTACCGCGTGTCGGCGGTACTGGGGAAGTTCGTGTAGGCGATGGCCGCAGCGTCTTTGTTGGCCTTGAGCGCGTAGATCTGATGCTCGATGCCGGCCTGTGCCAGATACTGTGCCGTCACGTCCCAGCGGGTCAGGCGGTTCATCTCAAAGTCGGCAACCGTCACCTGCGCGATCCCGGCCACGATCAGGGCCACGATCAGCGTGACGACGATGGCCATGATGAGGGCGATGCCCTCTTCGCCCGACGTCCGTGATCCGCTGAGTGGGTGGCGGATGGCCGGCAGGCGAGCGCCGGAGCGGCTACGGCGTTTGCCGGTAGGCGCGTGAGGTGACGACAATGTCGGCAACCTCCCCGGTGGAATCCATCGTCGTAAGCGCGACCTGCACCGACTTCACCGATGCCACGCTGGAACAGTTGATCGAAGCGTCCGTCGCGTCATAGCACGTAACTGCCATCGTGCGGAAGGGACCGCCCAGGGGCTGAAACGCGTCCGCGCGGGCACCGCTCTCCTCTACCGCCTGGGTGATGGTTGGGTCCGTCGCCACGCGCTGCCGGACGATGATGTAGCGGTGCCGGTGGTCCTGCGGGGCGGCCGCCGTCGCGCCGTTGCCATCGACCTGGCTGTAGTTCACCCCTGATGCGTAGGTCGAGTCGGTGGCCGTAAGCATCCACGCCGGTTCAGCCGTGCCCGCCGCCCAGTACTTGGCCTGGAGCGTGGTACCCACCAGGTAGAACCGGCCGTAGTACGCGGTGCCCGGCGTCAGTGTGTTGCCGGTGCCCGTGTGGTCGACCAGCGTGTTATTCGCCGTCCATGACGTCAGGCGGTAGATGCTCAGCCGATCGTTCGTCCCGTCACCAGGCACGACCTGGTAGCCGGCGCCGGTTGCGCTGCGGCGCGCGCCCATGCCGGGCTGATGCCGGTTCGTGTTGGTGCCTGCGGGCCCGTTGCTCTGGAACCCCCAGAAGATCTCCACGTCGCCGTTCGTCACCGGCTTGCTGAACTCGCGCAAGCAAGCGGTGCTGGTCGCCTGGAAGACGAATCCGTCGGCAGAGGCCGTGTTCGTGCCGTTGCAGGCGTCCTGACGGGTCCAGTTGGCCAGCGTCGTGCCGTCCTCGTAATCCAGGAACACATAGTCGCCGTTGGCGGGGGGCGGAGGGGCCGAGAGGTCGCCATAGTAGAGGTAGTAGTTGTTGTTGGAGCCGTTCGCCGCGATCGCCGCCTGCAACTTGAACCAGATCTGCGTGGTAGCCGTGTTCCACGCGGTGGTTGGATCCTTGAAGCGATCCAGCTCCACCCACTGCGTGCCCGTCCAGTAACGAATCCGCACATCGTCGCCGCTCGCCAGGCTCTTGCCGGCCGCGACCAGCGAGGCGTGGTTGACCACGACCGAGACTGAGTACCCAAGTGGTAGCGCGCTTGTGCCGGCGGTGACGGTGAGACGCCGGCGATAGTCGAAGTCGGCGCTGGTCCGGGTGTCGAAGTTATTGGTCGCACCGTTGAGCTGGTACTCGACGGTCGGCGTCGCGCCGGTGCCGTCTCCGACGGCCATCGTGAACCGGACCAGTGACGATGTGACGAGCCGGAAGGACCTCACCGCGCGCATGTCGCGGACGATCTTGTCCACCGCGCGGCGGGCGTTCTGGAGCATCTCTGAATGCTTGTCGAACCGACCCCACGTCTGGCTGCCGAGCGACAACACCGGAATGAACGCGACCAGCACCACCGAGAGGATAGCCGCGACCGCCATCAGTTCGGTCAGTGTCACCCCACGCTCGCCGCATATCGCCCTCACGTCGCGCTCACCTCATCATGGTCGTGAGGTGACCTTGGTGTCATAGCGGACCTGATCTTCGGTAGCATCGCAGGCCCCGTTGGCATTGGTGTCCTTGCACGCGATGGTGGAGACTGTCTTGAGCGAGCCTACGCCTTGGACGGCGGACGACTGCTCGGTGGCAATCGTCCACTGCACCCAGCAGCCCGGCACGTCGGAGCAGGCCTGGCCGCCCGTAGACACGCCGTTGATATTGGAGCGTAGTTGATTGATGATCTCTTCGGTCCTTCGCGTACTCACCGCGCTCAGCCGCAGCTCTGAATCGGAGACCTGGATCGGTGCCAGTGTCCCCGGGATGAGCTGCAGCAATGGAATGACGGCAATGCCGATGAGGAGAATCGCTACCAGCAGTTCGGCCAAACTGAAGCCCGTTTCGCTGTCCATCATGGCCCGACCACCGTGACCCGCCCGGTCGGTGTGACGACCTGCACGGTTGCTGTGGTCGTTCCGGCGGCGAGCGTGACTGTCCCCCCGGTCGCGATGCCGCCGTCGGACTGGAAGGTAAACAGCTGCGGGCCGCTCACGGCCACGCCGGCGGCAATGGTCTTTGGATAGTCGGGCTCCGGCGATCCGCCCTGCAGGTGCACCGAGTAGGTCAGGTACGGCGAAGCTGTGGGCGTGAAGTCCAGCACGAAGGCCGCGCGCCTGGCGATCGCCAGGCGCTGCGCCAGACGCAGGTCGGCGGCTAACTGGCGGGCCTGGGTGCCGCTCTGCAGTGCGTCCGGCACGGCCAGGCGCGGCGCCGCCACCATGACCACCACGGCCAGGATTCCGACGACGACCAGCGCCTCGGCCAGGCTGAAGCCGCGTTCCCCTCTCTCGGTACCCACCGGTTGAGCATCATCTACGGCATGATCACGCGGCACAGGGTCGCGTTGTAGTTGGTCGTGAAGTACGTCGTGCCCCCGCCGACCGGGTCGGCTGGCGTGCCATCAGGGAAGTAGGTCGTGTTGGCGAGGAACGCCGCAAAAGGCGCGCCAGTGGCCGGGCACGTGGTGTTCCGGTACTGGTACAGTGCCAGCGCCGAGTTAATCGCCCGAACGTTGGTGGTACGGACCGTCGTGCGAGCGTCCGCCTCGGCCCCGAAGTAGTTGGGCAGGGCGATCGCGACGAGCACCCCCAGGATGAGGAGGACCGCGAGCACCTCCACGAACGTGAAGCCGTTTTCATTGCTGTGCAGCCTTGCCATCTCCGTTCACCTCCTGTGTAATCGTACGTCCGTGCCGTGCTCGTGCACCGTTGTGTATATACCCCATGCCGTCCGTTTTACCGCAGCACCTTGGCCAATCCGAAGATCGGAAGGTAGAGGGCCAGCAAGATGCCTCCCACCACCGCGCCCAGTGCGAGCGTCAACACCGGCTCGGCAAGCGTGACGAGACGCTTGATCGCGTAGTCGATCTCGCGGTCGAGCAGGTTCGAGGCGCGATGGAGCATGGCGTCGAGTTGCCCCGACTCTTCGCCCATCGCGACCATCCGATGGATCATTGGCGGGAAGAGACCCACCGCGCGCATCGCGTCACTCAGCCGCCTCCCGCGGGAGATGCTTTCCTTGAGTTGCCCGGTGGCCCACCGCATCCGCGGGTCGGTGACGGCCTCGGTCGTGACCTCCAGAGCCGCCAGCACCGGGACGCCGCTGGCGTACAGCGCGCCGAAGGTGCGGATGAACCGGTCCACCTGCACGCTCTGCGCCAGCGACCCCAGGCGCGGGATCTGCCTGATCAGGTCGGCGCCGGCATTGCGCAACGCCTGCCACACGCGGGGCCGCGTCAGGCCCCACGCGCCGCCCGCCGCGACGAGCAGGATGACCAGCCAGTAGCTGCGGGCCAGGCGGCTTATGCTCACCAGGATCAGGGTGGGGACGGGAAGGGTCGCCCCGACCGACCGGTAGACTCGGTCGAACGCCGGTACGATAAACGCCGTGAAGAGGGCGACAACCACGGCGGCCAGCGCCAGGACGAACGCCGGATACACCATCATGGATCGGACCTTCTCGGTGAGCGTGACTTCCCGATCCAGGTAGTCGGTCAGGCGCAGCAGCGCCTGGTCCAGCGCACCGGCTACTTCACCGGTACGGACGATGCCAAGGTAGAGAGGTGAGAAGATCTCGGGGTGAGCGGCAAGCGCACCCGACAGGCTTTGCCCGGCGCTCACGCTGGCCTCCAGTTCGGCGGTGGCCGCGCGCATCTCGCGATTCTCAATCTGGTCGTGCAGGACTTCAAGCCCGCGCAGCAGTGGGATGCCGGAAGATACCAGTCCGGCCAGATGGAACGTGAACGAGGCTACTTCTTCCAGACCGGGCCCCCGGCGGAACCAGGAGAGGAAGGGGGCCATGGACCGCGCGCTCAATGAGGTGATAAACAATCCCTGTTCCCGCAGCGACGCGCGGGCGCGCATGTCGTCTTCAGCCTCGACGACGCCCCTGATGACGACCCCGGTTCCGTCTCTTCCCGTGAACTGGTACGCCTGCATAGCCCCTCTCGCCTCAGTCGTCCTCAAGGAAGACGACGCGCCGCAACTCTTCCAGGCTGGTGACCCCGTCGAGGGCCTTGGCCACACCCGCGTGCCGCATGGAGCGCATCCCGCCGCGCTCCGCCGCCTCACGGATCGTGCTCGCCGGCCGGCGCTGTAGCACTAGCTCGCGCAGATCGTCGCTCATCCGCATGATCTCGTAGACGCCGGTGCGCCCCTTGTGCCCCTGGTGGTTGCACTCGGGGCATCCCTTCGGGCCGAAGAGCCGCACCGAAGGTTCCGGCGGCATGCCCATCTCGGCCAACTCGGCAGACGAGGAGGTGTAGGGCTGCTTACACATCGGGCAGAGCACGCGGATCAGCCGCTGGCCCACCGCGCCGAGCAGCGTAGAGGTGATCAGGTACGGCTCCACGCCCATGTCGATCAGCCGGACGATCGCCGACGCCGCGTCGTTGGTGTGCAGGGTGCTCAGGACGAGGTGACCCGTCAGCGCCGCCTGGACCGCGATCTGAGCGGTTTCGGCGTCCCGCACCTCGCCGACCATGATGATGTCGGGATCCTGCCGGATGATCGACCGCAGCCCGGTGGCAAACGACACGGTCATCTTTGAGCGCACGGCGATCTGTGTGATGCCCTCCAGGTGATACTCCACCGGATCCTCGATGGTCATGATGTTCCGTGTGCGGGCGTTCAGCCGGCTGATGCAGGAATACAGCGTCGTGGTCTTTCCGCATCCGGTGGGCCCGGTCACAAAGACCATTCCGTAGGGTTTGCTGAGCAGCCGATCGAGCACGGTCTGCTGGTCGGAGAGCAGACCCAGCCGCTCCAGGCCCAGCAGGACGCGGCTCTTGTCCAGCATTCGGATGGTCACGCGCTCGCCAAAACTCGCGCCCACTGTGGCGATGCGCAAGTCGTGCTCGTGCCCGCTGACTGCGTACAGCAGGCGCCCGTCCTGAGGCCGTACTCGCTCCGCGATGTCTATCCCGGCCAGGACCTTGACGCGTGAGACCACTGCGGCCGCGACACCCCTGGGGAGCCGGGCCTTGTCGATGAGCAGACCGTCCACCCGGTAGCGGACGGCGGTCCCGTCGGCCTGGGGCTCGATGTGGATGTCGGTGGCCCCGTCACGCACCGCGCCCTGGATGAGGGAGTCCACCAGGCGCACCACCGGCGGATCGTCAGGCGATTCGCTGGCCGACACTGCGGCGAAGTCCGGTTCGGTTTCCTCCTCGGTCCCGACGGCCTCGGCGCTCTCGCTGACCGTGTGCGTGACGTCGAAGTGGGAGGACAGCACCCACTCAAGGTCTCGCTCGGTTGTCAAGAATGGCCGCACCCGCGCGCGCAGCAGCGCGGAGACCAGGTCGATGGCGACGATGTCGTTTGGATCGACCATGGCCACGTGGACCTCGCGACCCACCCGCGCGAAGGGAACGATCCTGTGTTCGGTGATGACGGGCGTCGGGACGCTGCGCAGCAAAGCCTCGTCGATCGTCTGGGTCGCCAGGTTAACATAGGGCGTCCCACGCTGCGCCCCGAGCGTCTCGCCCAGGGTCTGCTTGGTGATGAAGCCACGGCTGACGAGGACCTGGCCGAGCCGTTCGCCGGTCTTCGCCTGTTCGGCAAGGGCCTCCTGGAGCTGGGGCGAGGTCAGCAACTCCATCTCGACGAGCATCTCACCCAGCCGCTTCTGAGTGGCGCTGGGGATGTAGAATGGTTCCGGCCCGCCGGAAGATTTGCGGACGACGACGCCTTCAATGATGAGGGTCGCCAGGGCCGCTTCGGCCCGCTCCTGCTCAATATTGAGGTGCCCGGCGATCGCGGCCGCCGTGGGATGCTCGCGGCTGTGCACCTGCACATAGGCCTGGACCCGGCGCCGTACCTGACCGCCGGATTCCTCGACCACGGCCGGTTTAGTTGGGACCACGACTCCTCCGCCTCTGTGTGCGCCGGGGCTGGACGGCTCTGGGCTTGGGGTGATGTGAGTTCGTCTCATGGTCGAGCAACCATCGCTCGACCTGGTCCTTTTTGAACCGCCAGCCCCGGCCCACGCGTAGCGCGGGCAGATCGCCGCGCTGGATCAGCCGGTAAATGGTCATCGCGTGTACCCGCAGGTACTTAGCCACTTCGTCCACAGTCATGATTGTCGGTCGGCGCTCCATTACCCGTATCCCCCGGTTCCTCACTCCGCCAAACACAGGGTATTTTCCCAAAAGGCGACTTTCTCTAGACCTGGTTATCAGGCCATAACTCGAATTAACACACACAACAGGGGAGGAGGCGCGAGCCAGCCGGGTTGGATCAGACGGGAGGGGCCAGGACGGTGAGGGCGCCCGGATGGATGGTGAAGACACCGGGCAGCGTACCGATGGATTCGCCGTCTGCCTGAATCGCCAGCGGCGTGGGGCTCGTGACGCGGATCTCGCGTCCCTGAGCCACCCGGACCTTCGGGTGGGTGAGGTGGCGCCCGGAGAAGACCCTGGGAAGCACGACCAGCGTCTCCAGGCGGGTCAACGGCCCCGCGATCATGGCGTGCAGGAGGCCGTCGTCGGGACGGGCCGGCGGCACCGTCCACATCCCTCCGGCGCTCCAGGCGGTGTTGCCGACCGCGATCAGGAAGAGACGGTCCCGGGTGGCCGTTCCATCAACGGAGATTTCCGCATCGACCGGCCGGTAGGTTACCAGCGTCTTCAGGATGCCGAGCACGTACATCATGGTGCCGCCCAACACCTTGGGCCAGCTGTTGACAAGTCTGGCGACCTCGCCGTCGAACCCGGCGCCGGCAACCGTCAGGAAGTAGCGCCCGTTGACCTCTCCGACATCGAGGGCCCGCGGGCGCGCCGTCACCAGCGCGGCCGCCGCGGCCAGCGGATC
>JBGPLF010000090.1:0-14295 GCA_041486265.1 bacterium | reverse complement strand
GGGGGATCAACCTCGTCGAGCCTATCGGGGGGCAGGCGGACGTCCTTCTGTCCCCACGCCGCCAGCTCGCGGGCGATCCCGATCAGGCTCAGCAGATCCGGGCGGTTCGACGCGATCTCCAAATCGAGAATCTCATCGCCGCCCGCCTCTTCGACCCGTTCGACGCCGAGGCCCAGCATCGGCAGGTGCTCGGCGAGGGCGTCGGCCGGCCCGTCAATCTCCACGTACTCTCGCAGCCACGACAGCGGGGCGCGCATCGTTAGAACTGCTCCAGGAGTCTCAGGTCATTCTCCCATAACAGGCGAATGTCCGGGATGCCATAGCGGACCATCGCCGGCCGGTCGACGCCGAGCCCGAAGGCAAAAGCCGAATAGCGCTCGGGATCGATACCGGCCATCTCGAGCACGCGTGGATGGAACAGGCCGCAGCCGCCGAGTTCCAACCAGCGTCCCTCGAATGTCACGGCCAGTTCGGCGCTTGGCTCGGTGAACGGGAAGTAACCCGGCTGGAAGCGTGTGCGCGTCTCTGGGCCGAACATCTCTCGGGCGAAGGCGGCCAGGACGCCCTTCAGGTCAGCGAACGTGATCCCCTCGCCGACCATGAAGCCGTCCACCTGGTGGAAGACAGGCATGTGGGTCGCGTCCACCGCGTCGCGGCGGTAGCAGCGTCCGCTGGTCACGACGCGCATTGGCGGGGTGCGGCCGACCATCACGCGGGCGTCCACGACGGTCGAGTGGGTGCGCAGCAATAGGCCGCCGCCCAGATAGAAGCTGTCCTGCGTGTCCCGGGCCGGATGGTCGGGCGGCATGTTCAGCCGGCCGAAGTTGAACTCGTCGGTCTCGACGTCGGTGCCGTCCACGACCTCGAAGCCCAGGCCCATGAAGATACGCTCGACCTCGTCGAGCGTGCGCCGCAGGACGTGGCGGCGCCCCATCGGACCGCGCCGGCCGGGCAGCGTGACATCGAGACGCTCGGCTTCGAAGCGCCGGGTCTCGGTGACCGCGGTGAGTTCGGCCGCCCGCCCATCGAGCGCGGCCTCCAATGTGGCGCGCGCCTCGTTGAGGCGCGCGCCCATCTCTGCCCGCTCACCCGTGGGCAGCCCCGGCAGCCGCCTGAGCAGCCCGGCGATCTCGCCGCGCCGCCCGAGTGCGCGACGGCGCAGGGCCTCCAGCTCGTCAGGCGACGTGACCCCATGCAGCGCCGCCATCGTCTCGCGGACAACACGCTCCACCTCGTCTCGCACCGAGCGCCTCCCGTCGAGCATCGAACGTCGAGCGTCTTCGCCGGACTTCTGGCCGGCACGAAGAACCGGCCTCCAAGAACACCGAAGCGCTTTCGCCCCCAGGGGCGAAAGCGCTTCGCTTCCGCGATACCACCCTCATCGACCGGCGCGCGACGCGCTCCGGCCTCCTCTTCCCCGGATAGCGGCGGGGCGCCCGGCCGGATCTAGTGACGCGCTCGCGCGTTCAACCCGGCAGCTTGGGAGCGAACTTCCCGGCGGGCCGTCCTCGAGGAGGCTTGCAGTCTATGGCCCCCTCTCCCTACTCCGCGCGCAGCCCGTGCCGCGCGGCGGATCGAGCCGGTCCCGCGGTACTCCTCTCCCGCATCGCGTACCGACGATTCAGCTTGTCCCGAGTGCTAGTTCAGCGACAGCGTCGCGACCACCAGGGCCCGACCGGCAGAACGACGGTACGCCAGGTAGGCCCAGATCGATCCGGTGGCCTCGAACAGCCGCCAGCAGACGTCAGCCGACCAGATCAGGTCCACCGATCTCCCTGTGGTGCACCGGGGTCGCGCCCGAAAACCCGCGACGGACCAGGGTTCCAGCCGCCGGTGCATAGGCTGGCGTGAGTATAGCACACGCCCGGACAGGCGCGCAACCGAAAGCCCATACGTGTACGGGATGGGTCTGCACCTGGTCCAGGCGCGAAGGCTACCGAAACAACGCGACGTACTCATCGCGCAGGGGATGAAAGGCGTCGACCACGCGGGCCGGTCCGCCGACCGCGCGGGCGCCGTGCGGCGTATTGCCCGCCACCAGGTAGACGTCACCGGGACCCAGCAAACGGCGCTCGTCGCCGATCCACATCTCCACCGTGCCGCTCAGGGCGACGCCCGCCTGCTCGTGGACATGCTGATGCGTCGGCACGACTGCCCCGTCGTCGAAATCCACCACGCTGAGCATCAGCTTCGCGCCGGCGACGATACGGAGGCGCACGCCCGGTGCGACCTCGCGGTACGGCCTCTCATCGACGATGTGAAATCCTGCATCAGACATCAATGCACCTCCGGGGATCCGGCGCGGCGGCGCCGGGCGACATCGTAGAGCAGCACACCCGCGGCGACCGCCGCGTTGAGCGATTCGACCGGACCAAACAGTGGGATACGCACGCGGGTCCCGATCGCCGTCCACGCGGGGTCAGGACCGGCGGTCTCGCTCCCGATTACGATCGCCAGCGGCGGGGCGGCCGGCGCCTCGGTGTACTCGATGGCGCCGTGGGCATCCGCCACCAGCACCCGCACCCCGTGCGCGGCGATCGCGGCGCGCAGGCGCGATCCGTCGAGCTGCAGGATCGGAATGCGGAACCCCGCGCCCATCGTGGCGCGCAGGACCTTGGGGTGGAACGGATCGGCCGTGCCTTCGGTCACGGCCGCGAGCGTGGCGCCGGAGGCGACCGCGGTCCGCAGCATCGTACCGAGATTGCCGGGATCCTGAATCCCATCGGCGACGAACAACAGGAGGTCGCCCGCCGCAAGCAGCGACTCGTCTGCCTCGCGGGGGCGCCGGGCCACGGCCACAATCCCCTGGCTCGTCACCACGCGGCCGGCCGCCTGCACCACCCGGGGCGCGCCTTCATAGACGCGGACACCCGCCGCCCGCAGACGCGCCTCAAGCGCCTCAACTCGTGCGCGTGCCGCACCCCCGGAAGCCGCCGGTCTCACGGCCACCAGCACGCTCTCCATGGTGATCCCGGCGTCGAGCGCCTCCTCGATCAACCGCGGGCCGTCCAGAATCATCCGGTGCTCGGGATCGGGCCGGGGATGCTCGCCCAGCCGCCGCAGCGTTTGGACGAGCGGATGGCGCGTCGAGGTGATCACCACGCGCGGCCCGCTAGAGTGTCGACTCGAGCCGCGTGAGCTGGCGGTTCTCTCCCACGACCACCAGCACGTCGCCGGCCTGCAGCGTCGTGTCCGGGCCTGGAGAGATCATCAACTGGCTGTCCCGCCGGATCAGCAGGACGCTGACTCCGAACCGGGCCTTGAGGTCGAGCTTCGCCAGCGTGCTCCCGGACATGCGCTCGGAGACGCTCAACTCCTCGATCGAAAACGTGGGAGATATTTCAAGGTAATCAACGACCCCGGGCGCGGCCAGGGTGTGGGCGATGCGCACCCCCATATCCCGCTCCGGATATACGACCAGATGAGCGCCAACCTTCTCGAGGACCTTCCCCTGCCGGTGGTCCACCGCCTTGGCCACGATCTTCTCGCAGCCGAGCTCGGTGAGCAGCAGCGTCGTCAGGATGCTCTCCTCGATGAAGTTGCCGATGGCCACGACGACGGCGTCGAACTTCGTGATGCCGATACCGCGCAGCGCTTCGGCGTCCGTTGAATCGAGCTGCACAGCCTGCGAAACCTCGTCGGCGATGCCCCGCAGCACGTCCTCATCTTTGTCCATGGCCAGGACCTTGTGGCCGAGCTGGTGGAGCGTCATCGCGACGCTCCTCCCGAACCGCCCCATGCCGATGACCGCAAACTCACTCATTGCCATCTCCTCTGTCGTGATCCCCGTGGAGGCCGGCGGCACGCCTCATCCGCGGCTATCCGACAAACAGGCGCTCCTCGGGATACCGAATCTTCGGTGGCTGCTGCCGACGGCTGAGACCGAACGCTCCCGTCAACAACCCCACGCGCCCAACAAACACGGTCGCCATCACGATAATCTGCCCCCACGGGGACAGGTGCGGAGTCAACCCGGTGCTCAATCCCACGGTACCAAACCCCGAGGTGATCTCGAACAGCGCCGGAAGAAACCGGGACTCCTCCACGGAGCTGAGGAGCACCGACATGATCACGACGAAGGGCAGCGCGAGGAGCGCCACGGTGACGGCTTTGTAGGTCACGAGGGTCGCGATCCGGCGGCGGAACAGCGTGGGCTCAGCCGATCCCCGAATGGTGCTGAGGATGACCGCAAGCGGCGTGATGAAGGTCGTCGTCTTGATCCCACCTCCGGTGCCCCCCGGGGAGGCGCCGATGAACATCAGGGTGACGAGCAGCATCAGCGTCGGCTCGGTCAGCGCCCCGACATCAACGGTCGCGAACCCTGCGGTCCTGGGCGTGACGGCCTGGAAGAAGGCCACCAGTACACGCACCGGTCCGGGCAACGCGCCCAGCGTCCTGGGATTCCGGGACTCCAGGAGCAGAATCAGGACGGTGCTCAATGCGATCAGGATGGCGGTCGCCAGCAGTACCGTCTTGGAGTGGAGGGTGAGCCGGCGCCGGCGGACGTCGAGGATCACGGTGAACCCGACACCCCCGAGGATGATCAGGCCGGCCAGGGTCAGGCAGACGACCGGATCGCCCGCGTAGGCCGTCAGGCTTCGAAACCCGCCCATCAGGTGAAACCCCGCGTTGTTGAACGCCGAGATGCTGTGGAAAACGCCCAGGTAAAGCGCCCGACCGACCGGCATCTCCAGCATCCAGCGCACGGAGAGGATCACGGCGCCGACGGCCTCGATCCCCAGGGCCATGTACAGGAGGCGCCGGGCGAAGCGCGCGACCCCACGCAGGTCGTAGAGGCTGCGGGCTTCGGTCAGAATAATCGGCTCGCGCAGCCCGATGCGCCACCCCAGGATGAGCGCCAGGATCGCCCATGACATCATGTAGCCCAATCCTCCGAGCTGGATAAGACCCATGATGACGATCTGGCCAAAAGTGGAGTAGTGATCCGCGGTATCGACCACGGCCAGGCCGGCCGCGCAGGTGGCCGAGGTGGAGGTGAAGAGCGCGGTGAGGAATGGCGTGCGCTCGCCCGATCCCGAACTCACGGGAAGGGTCAGTAGCCAGGCGCCGACCAGGATGATGGCCGCGAAGCCGATCACAATGGTCTGGGCGGGGCTGAGGATCAGCCGCGTGGTGCGTGGTCGTGCAGGCAGTGCGATCGTGCGGGCCATCGGGCGGAACGGCGACCTCGCTGCGGCTCCCTCCGGCGGTCCGCAGGCGGGCGAAGGATCGCCCGGCTACGAACCCAACCGCTCTTTCGCGCGCTCGACCATCGCGTCGAACGCGTGGCGGTCGCGAACCGCGAGATCGGCCAGGACCTTGCGGTTCACCGTGACGCCGGCCTTGCGCAGCCCGCTGATCAACCGGCTGTAGCTGACACCGCGCATGCGGGCCGCTGCGTTGATGCGCGTCACCCACAGCCGGCGGAACTGCCGCTTCCGCAGACGCCGATCGGCAAAGGCCCGCGCGAGGGCACGCGTGACGTACTGGTTGGCGAGCTTATACCAGCGGCTCTTGGCCCCGCGGAACCCGCGGGCCAACCGCAAGATCTTCTTGTGCCGGCGACGTACCGTGATACCGCGCTTGACGCGTGCCATGACCGATCCACCTTCCGCTCACAGACGGCGCAGGGTGCGCCGCCCGTTGCTACGTTCCGGGCAGCAATCGCCGGATGCGTTCCTCGTCGGATGCGTGTACAGCCACAACGGCGCGCAGCGAGCGCTTCCGCTTGGACGTCTTCTTCACCTTGAGATGGCCGCCGAGCTGCCGGCCGCGGGTGAGTTTCCCCGACCCCGTGACGCCGATGCGCTTTGCCGTGCCCTGGTGCCGCTTCGACTTCTTCACCGATCCCACTCCCGCCTCCTCACCCTTTCTTTGGGGCGAGGATCATGATCATGTTCCGGCCTTCGAGTTTCGGGTAGCCCTCAACGGCGCTGACGTCCGCCAGCGACTGGGACAGCCGCTGCAGCAGCACCTCTCCGACTTTGGGATGAGCCATCTCCCGTCCCCTAAACCACATGGCCACCCGAACCTTGTTGCCCTCTTTCAAGAACTCTTTCACCTGGCGCGTCTTGACCTGAAAGTCGTGTTCGCCGATCTTCGGGCTCATCCGCATACCCTTGAGTTCGCCCCCGTGCGCCTTCCGGTGGGCGTCTCGTTCCTTCTTGCCCTGCTCGTACTTGTACCGCCCGAAGTCCATGATCTTGCAGACCGGCGGAGCCGCGGTCGGCGCGATCTCGACGAGGTCCAGCGCCAGCTCCTGCGCGCGGACCAATGCCTCGCGTATGGGGACGACACCCAGCTGCTCGCCATCAGGTCCGATCAGCCGGATCTCCCGCGCTCTGATCCGATCGTTGATCCTCGTCTCGCGTTCGATGCTCTCTCGCCCTCCTGGCCGTTCGTATGCGAGAATTCTACTGCAGGCCTGGAAAGTAGAAAGGGGACGGCACAAGCCATCCCCCAAGACCGCCGGCGCCACAGCGACCCGAGACGCACTATAGGGCGCTCGGGTGAGAAGCGGATGGCTTCTACTTTCGGCCGCTCAACGCGTCGGAGTATAGCACGGGGCTGTAGGGGCGTCAATTACGCCCGCGTGCGCCTCGCGAGGGCTTGCCGGGGCCCTCGCAGGCGGGGAACGGGCGTGGCGGCACCGAACGAAGGAGGCATATGCACGAACACCCGGCGCACACGCACATGCCGCCGTCCCTGCCGGCCCGGCTGGGCGGTGCGCTGCTGCACGATCTGACCCAGATCGGGCGGGCGGCCCTCATGTTGGGCAGCGCGGTCCGGTGGATGCTACGCGGTCGGCTGGAGGTCCGTGAAACCCTCGCGCAACTGAACCGCATCGGCGTCGAGTCGGTGCCGATCGTGTTGGTCACGGGCACGTTCACCGGGATGGTGCTCGCCTATCAAACCGCCCGGCAGTTCGCCGACTTCGGGGCCCAGGGATTCGTGGGCGGCCTGGTGGGCGTCTCGATGGCCAGGGAGGCTGGACCGGTCTTCACGGCCATCACCGCGGCCGGCCGTATCGGCGCGAGCATGGCCGCGGAGATCGGCACCATGGCGGTCACGGAGCAGATTGACGCGTTGCGTGTGCTCGGCACCGACCCCGTGCGGTACCTCGTCGTGCCTCGCCTGCTAGCGGGGGCAGTGGCACTGCCGATGGTCACCATGTTTGCGAACGTGGTCGGCAGCGTTGGAGGCTACCTGATCGCCCTGGGGGCGGGGATCACCAGCGGGACGTTCATCGCGTCCATGAAGCGCTACCTGTGGCCCTACGACCTGGTCGCCGGGCTGATCAAGGCCATCCTCTTTGGTATCATCATCGCGGCCGTGGGCTCCTTCCGCGGCCTGCAGACGACCGGCGGAGCCGACGGAGTCGGACGCTCCACCACGGGCGCGGTGGTCACCGCCATCGTGTTGATCCTTGTGTTCAACTACTTCCTGGACCTGCTCTTCTTCTAGGAGACGCCCGCGGCGATGCGCGCACCCTTGGTTCCCCCGCAACCCAGCGCGTCCCAGGCCGGGCCGCACGATGCGGTCGTCGCCGTGCGGGATCTCTGGAAGACGTTCGACTCGGTCGTCGCGCTGGCCGGGGTCACCCTCGAGGTGCACCGCCGAGAGATCCAGGTGATCATGGGGCCGAGCGGATGCGGCAAGAGCGTGTTGCTGAAGCACCTAGTCGGCCTGCTGCGGCCGGACCGCGGCGAGGTCTACGTCTTTGACCGTCCCGTCCCGTCGCTACCGGAGGCGGAGCTGGACGCGTTACGCATCCAGATGGGTGTCGTCTTCCAATCGGCCGCGTTGTTCGATTCGCTGACCGTCGCGCAGAACGTCGCGTTTCCCCTCCGCCGGCACCGGCACCTCGGCGAGCATGAGATCGCGGCGCGGGTCGCCGCCCTGCTCGCCCTGGTCGAGATGGAAGGGACCGAGCCGCTCATCCCCTCGTCGCTGTCCGGGGGCATGCGCAAGCGGGTGGGCATCGCGCGGGCGCTGGCGCTGCAGCCGTCACTGATCCTGTATGATGAACCTACGAGCGGGCTGGACCCGCTGACGGCGAGGACGGTAGATGATCTGATATTGCGGTTGCGCGCGGACCTGGGGGTAACGTCGGTCGTGGTCACCCACAGCCTGGATTCCGCCTTTCGCCTCGCCGACCGGCTGGCAGTAATGGACGCCGGGCATCTGTGCGCCGCCGGGACCCCGGAGGAGATCCTGGCCTCGACCGTCCCCTTCGTGCGGCGGTTCCTGGACACGCGCACGGTAGTAGAGGTGAGGCCCTCATGAACGTGGAAACCCGGGTGGGTCTGGTCACGCTGCTCGGGGTCGCCGCGCTAATTGCCGCCATCATCTTCCTGCGCGGCGGCCTGAACCTCCGGGACCGAGGCTACGACATCCACATTCTCACGGCCAACGCCGGGGGCATGACCGTCGGCGCACCGGTGCAGATGGCCGGCATCGAGATCGGTCGGGTCACCCGCCTCGACCTGACCCTGCAGCGCCAGGCGCAGATCACGGTCCGGATCCGTGCCGGCATCACGATCCCAACTGGATCACGCTTCTCCATCGCGACCACCGGGCTGCTGGGAGACCGATACATCAACATCACGCCCGAACCGGCCGACACGCCACCGATTGCCCCGGGCACGATCGTCACCGCCGCGACACCCTTATCCATCGATGAGTTGTTCGACCGGGTGGTCGCCGTGGCAAGCCGGGCCGAGGACGCCCTGAACAACGTCAACCGCTTGATCAGCGATCCCAACCTGGGCGCGGGGATCAGCGAGACGGTCCGCAACGCGCGCGACGCGACGGCGGCCATGCGGCGGGCCGCGGAGAACATCGAGCACACGATGCGCACCCTCGACCGCTCGATGAACTCCGTGAGCGACCAGGTACCGCAGGTCACGGAGCAGTTGAAGACCATGGCCGCCGACCTGGCCGAGACCGCCGCAGAGGCCAGGAAGCTGGTACGTGACGTGGCCGCGGACGGCCAGACCGCCCAGCAGGTGCGGTCCACGGTGGCGTCCATCGACCGGGCGGCACAGGGCATCGACAAGATGGTGCGCGACCTCCAGGGGGTAATCAACGAGCAGGACGTCCACAAGGTCCGGGCGTCGCTGGATGAAGCGCGGGGGGCCATCACCGAGGCGCGCCAGGCGGTCGAGGAAGGCCGGGCCGTCATCAGTCGCGCCGGTCAGGTTGTCGACCGGGTCCAGCGGATCGTCCCTGAGCGGCTCGAGCTGCCCACTCTCCGCAACGCCGTTCGACTCGAGTATTCGCTCTGGTATGGCGGCAACGGCCTGAACCTCGGCAATGACGTGACGTTCTTAGTCCTCCCGGATGCTCCAACCAGCTACATCTTCACGCTGCGGGAGATCGGCGGGTCCAACCGGATCGGCCTCCAGGTCGGCACACGGCTCGCCGACAACCTGCGGGTCCGGTACGGCCTCCTGAATTCATACCTGGGGGTCGGGCTCGACTACCGGGGTTCGCCGTCGCTGAGCTACGCGCTCGATCTGTACAACGTCAACCAGGTCACGCTCGACCTCTATGCCCGCTACGCGATCCACCCGCAGTATGGCATCACGCTGCGCGGCCAAAATCTCCTGGTCCGACCGGCACTGGGAGTTGGGGTCTTCTACCGGTTCTAGAATCAAGAGAGCACTGCGGTCGCAGTGCTCCCCGCGTGCGTGAAGGGCCTCTGCTTACTTGCCCTTCTTCTTGGCCGCTTTCTTCTTCACGCTGGTCGCCCCCCTCTCCGGAGTTGACGTAAAGGGCGGATCACCGATCCGCCCCGTCTTCAATCGCGTGTATTCGAGAGCGCGCGCGATTTTCCTGCTTGCGTACGACGAATTGATTCCCAATTTGCGTTGGGCTCAGACCTCGAGCGCGGAGCGGAACGCGTCGACGACCGCCGGGACGTCGTCGGGCGTCACGTGACGGTTGGTCACCAGGCGCATCCGGCGAGGCCCGATGGTGCTGGCACGCACGCCGAGGCTGCGCAGCCGCTCGGCCACCGCCCGGGCGTCATGCCCGGGAAGCTCCACGCGCACCATGTTCGACTGCACGCGCGCCGCCTCGATCGCCACCCCGGGCACCTTCGCCAGCGCGTCGGCGATCAGCCGCGCGAGCCGGTGGTCGTCGGCGAGGCGGTCCACCATCTCGTCCAGCGCCACGATCCCGGCCGCGGCGATCACGCCGGCCTGGCGCATGCCGCCTCCGACCATCTTGCGAAAGTGCCGGGCGCGCTGGATGAAGTCGCGATCGCCGCACAGCAGCGAACCCACCGGCGCCGACAGGCCCTTCGAGAGGCAGAAGGACACCGAATCCACGGGAGCTGCCAGCCGGCGCGCCGGGACGCCGAGAGCCACCGAGGCATTGAAGATGCGCGCGCCGTCCATGTGGACCCGGAGATCGTGCCGGTGGGCGGCGGCGGCCAGGTCCTCCACTTGCTCGGGGGTCGCCACGGTGCCGCCGTGGCGGTTGTGGGTGTTCTCGATCACGACCAGGCGAGTCGGGGCGTAGTGGGCATCGGATGGCCGCAGCGCCGCCTCGAGCTGCGCGCCGTTGATGAACCCCCACTCTGTGGGCAGCGCGCGCGGCATGGTGCCGGCCACCGCTGCCAGCGCTCCGGCCTCCAAAAGGAACGTGTGGGCCTGGTCGTCGAGGATGACCTCGTCACCCTTCTGCGTATGGGCCATGACCGCAAGCAAGTTCCCCATGGTGCCGGTGGGCACGAAGACCGCCGCGGCCTTGCCCATACGCTCGGCAGCCATCGCCTCCAGCCGGTTGATGGTGGGATCCTCACCGTAGACGTCGTCCCCGACCTCGGCGCGGGCCATCGCCTGGCGCATCGCATCGGTCGGTTGGGTGATCGTGTCGCTGCGCAGGTCGATGACGCGGGCCGCGCGGGTATCGGCCGTGCCCTCGGCGGAAGTACGGCTAGATCTCATGGGGCGCCCTGGAGGCCGCGTACATCCCGATCCCCCGGCCCGCCACCGCGGATCCGATGTAGGCCATCAGGAAGAAGAGCACCGCCTTCACCGCGAGGGTCTGGAGCGCCGCGTTGGCCTCCACCGCGGCCCTGCCCTCGACGGCCGGCGGCGGACCCGAGAGCCTCCCGAGCACGCCCGCCCCGGTGAGGTCCTTGTACGCCAGGACGAAGACCAGTATCAGAAACGCGATCCCCAGCAAGA
Organism: bacterium; assembly: GCA_041486265.1. Lineage (GTDB taxonomy): Bacteria > Sysuimicrobiota > Sysuimicrobiia > Sysuimicrobiales > Humicultoraceae > JBGPLF01. Next base: position 3,097 of record JBGPLF010000090.1, on the reverse strand, counting down.
ACACGAGGAGACCGACCCATTTGGCCGTGGCATCATCTCCTGACCGTGCCATCTGCACCCCTTCTTCCTGCCCGCTCATTCCGCCCTCCGTCGTCCGGACCGGCCCTTCCGTCATGACCGCGCGCCGGCCAGCGCCGAGCCGCACGGACAGGCGCGCTCGCGCGGCGTCGCGGCGATGATGCTCAAAAGCAACTCCCGCAGCCGGCCGAGGTTGTCCTGAAAGGTGCGCAGCACCTCTTCGGCGCTGACGGGCTTCACCTGCGGATCCCCTTCCACCCCGACATCGTAGTCGGTGATCAGCGAGATATTGAGGAAGCACATCTCGGCTTCGCGGGCCAGGACCGCCTCCGGATACTGCGTCATGTTGATGACTTCCCAGCCGGCCCCGCGGAACCAGCGGCTCTCCGACCGGGTCGAAAAGCGCGGCCCTTGAACCACGACCACCGTCCCCGCCCGGTGGGACGGCAGGCCGAGGCGCTGCGCCGCTGCCCACCCCACGCCGCGCAGTTGAGGGCAGTAGGGATCGGCGAGACTCACGTGGATGGTCTCGGGGCCGTCGAAGAACGTGTCCCGCCGACCGCTGGTGCGGTCGATGAGCTGATCGCAGAACACGAGGTCGCCGGGCCTGATGTGGGGCTGCAGGCTGCCGGCCGCGTTGGGGGCCAGCAACCGGGTGACGCCGAGGTGCTTCATGGCGGCGACGTTCGCCCGGTAGTTGATCATGTGGGGCGGGAGCTGATGCCGGCGGCCGTGCCGCGGGAGGAACGCGACGCGCCGGCCCGCCACTTCCCCCACGGTGATGACATCGCTGGGAGGTCCGTAGGGAGTCTCGACCGCCACCTCTTCCGCGCCTTCGAGCAGCGAGTAGAATCCCGAACCGCCAAAGACGCCGATCTCCGCCGTGGCCATGCGCCCTCCACGCCATCACAGATGCCCAAACACAGATCGACCCGGCACCGCCGGGCCGCCGAGGCTTGTGATGCGTCTGCGTGTCTCCGATCATTTCGCCGCCCGCCGAAGAGCCTCCTCCCCACTGCTCGCCGCCACGCATGCGGCCGCGATCTCGGGCAGCACGCGCCCCGCCTCGCCACGGACCGCAACCGTTGCGCGATCGTCGTACGGCGTCGCCTCACGGTTCACGATGATGAGGCGCCCGCCGTGGTCCAGCGTCTCCTGCGGCAGGTAGGCCGCGGGCGTCACCTGGAGCGACGAGCCGGCGATCAGCATCACGTCGCTCGAGCGGGCGGCCAGTAGCGCGGCGAGCCAGGGACGCTCGGGCATCAGGTCGTCGAAGAGCACGACGTTCGGTTTCAGCAGGCCTCCGCAATCCTGGCACCGCGGCAGGCGGGCGGCCTCGAGCGCGGAACCGAGCACCGCGATCGGGTCCACCTTGCCACAGCCGGTGCAGATCGACTCGCGCAGGTTGCCGTGAAGCTCAATGACGGCGCGGGATCCCGCCACCTGGTGCAGGCCATCCACATTCTGGGTGACCACGGCGCGCAGGCGCCCGGCATGCTCCAACGCGGCCAGGGCGTAATGGGCCGGGTTGGGAGCGGCCCCTCCTAATCGGGCGAGACGCTCGCGGTAGAACGCGTAGAAGACCTCGGGCGTGCGCTCAAGCGCCGACCTCGAAGCCACGACGGTGGGGTCTACCGTCTCCCACAATCCACCGGCCGATCGGAAGTCAGGAAGCCCGGACTCGGTGCTGACTCCGGCGCCGGTAAGCCCGACGGCGTGGCGCGCAGATCGCAGCAGCGCGGCCGCGGCGGCGATGCTCACGCGAGATCAATGCTCACGGTGGATCGGCGCTCACGGGAGATCCGCCAGGTTGCCGTCGGAGGCAAAGGGCCAGGCAACAGGCTGGCCGACCTCGACATCCGCCTGCCCCCGCACCGCGTCTGCCACGAGCCGCGAGGCCAGCACGCGCTCCAGATGCAGGGTGTTTGAAATGCGCATGACCCTGGCGGACTCCGGGTCGTCGATGCCCAGAGTGTCAAACGCGGTGGCGATCGCCTCGCGGTCAGACGGCAGCGTGACGGGGATAAAGCCGCGCTGCAAGAAGGTGCTCGTCACGGTGTTGAGGTAGGTCGTGCGCCGGTCCATCGCATCCACCAGGCGCTGCGTCGTGAGGTCGGCCAGACCGATCCCCTGGGCGTTGCCCTCTGAGGCCTCGGAGAGCCGCAGCGCCACGATACGGCGGATGTGGGGCGACGGGAGTTCCGGCAGGCCCGTCACGCGGACCCGGCCTACGACGTTCACGTCCATGCCGGTGCCGGCGAAGTTCTTTCCGACCTCGTCCACCACCAGGACATCCAGGTCGTCAACCGGCAGACGGGGCAGCAGGGCGCGCGCCTGCTGGAACAGGGCCAGCTCGCGCTCAATCAGACGCTCGGGCGCCACCGCCTCGATGGTCGCGGTTTCGTCGTAGGAATTCTCGACGATCGCCACGCCGCCGACCACGGCGCCGCGGTCGAGATGCACCTGCGCGATCGCGCGGATCGCATCGGCCAGCGACTCCGGCCCCTGCCGGTGGATCTGCGAGGCGCCTTCAACGTTGCCCAGGCCCACGCTGAGCATCTTCATCAATCCGCTGCCAAATGGCTCGAAGAAAGCGGTGTGCGGTTTGATGCGGTTGAGCACGAGGATCCCATGGCATCGCGCGGCCACGCGGTCGCAGTAGGCGACAAGCCCGTCCCGGGTACGGCCGACGATCTCCGTGTCGATCGCAGTGGAGATCGGCGCGCCGACGGCCTCCTCGGTCATTCCGAGGTGGGTCAGGATGCGGCGCTGGCCGGCTTCCGTCCCGCCACCGTGGCTGCCCATGGCTCCCACGACGATCGGATCGGCGCCGCAGCGCCGGAGGTGCGCCACCGCGGCGCGCAGCACCACCACGATGTCGCGGATCCCGCGGCTGCCCGCGGTCACCGCGATGCGCTGACCCCGTACGCGCCCGGCCAGGTTCAGGCGCGCCAGCGCCTCATCGGTGGCGCGCTCTGGATGCTCAACACGCGGCCGCGACAGGCGCCGCACGATCGGATACATGTGAGGAAAGGTCACGATCATCGGGCAGGGTTCATCGGGCGGCGGTCGACCGGGC
>JBGPLF010000089.1:0-14297 GCA_041486265.1 bacterium | reverse complement strand
CTGCCCGCCGCCGTCGCAGCCTCGCTCCAGTTTCCCGATCGTCCTGTGGCGGCGCTGGTGGGCGACGGCGGGATGCTAATGATGGCCCACAATCTTCCGCTCGTCGCATCGATGGGGCTGCCAATCCTGACCATTGTCTTGACCGATGGAAGCCTGAGCCTGATCCGCTTCGCCCAGACCCGGCGCAGCCTGCCGCCGTACGGGACCGATTTCGCCTCTCCGGACTCCACTCAGTTCGCGGCCGCCTGCGGGATCGCGGCGGCCCGGGCGGCCAGCCTGGAGGCTGTGAAGATGTACGCGAGCCGCGCGATTGCGTCGCGCGCGCCATTCCTACTCGACGTCGCCATTGATCTCAGCGCGTATGAGGATTTGATCTGATGCGCACGGCCGATGTCATCGTCATCGGCGGCGGCGTGATCGGCTGCAGCATTGCCTATCATCTCGTCAAACGCGAGCACGCGCTCCGAGTAATCGTCCTGGAACGCGAGCCGATGGTGGGGATGGGCTCGACCTCGAAAGCGACCGGGGGCATTCGCCACCAGTTCTCCAGTGAGGCCAACATTCGACTGACGCAGGTCAGCCTGCCCATCTACATGGAATTCAAAGAGGAAACCGGGTACTCCGTCCACTTCCAGCCGCACGGTTACCTGTTCCTGACGACCAATCCGCAGGCGCTCGATGGGCTGCGTCAGGCGGTTGTGCTGCAGCAATCGCTCGGCGTGGCCAGCCGGATCGTCTCTCCCAAGGAGGCCGGGAAGCTCGTCCCCGGCCTGCGCACGGATGATCTGCTGGGCGGCAGCATGTGCGATCAAGATGGGACGGCGGAGCCCGCCGCCGCTGTGCAGGGCTTCGCGGCCGCCGCTCGAGCCATGGGCGCGGAGATCCTGACCGGACATGAAGTAGTCGCGCTCCTGCGCGACGGCGGCCGGATCATAGGTGCGAGCACGCCCCGCGACGACTTCCACGCGCCGGCAGTGGTCGTCGCGGCCGGCCCGTATTCGGCGCAGGTTGCGGCTATGGCCGGCCTCGAGGTTCCGGCCCGCCCGTACCGGAGGCAGGTCAGCGTCGCCGCGCCGATTCGGAAACTCGATATCGAGATTCCCCTGACGATCGACATGGACACTGGATTCTACGTCCACCGCATGGGCCGCAGCGAACTGTTGCTCGGTGGGACGGACAAAGACTCGCGGCCCGGATTCAACCTGGACGTGGACTGGCCGGGCGTCGAGCGGATGCTTGCCGCCGGGATGCGGCGGATTCCTGCGCTGGAGAAGGCCGAGGTGCGGCGCACCTACGTGGGACTCCGCGCGCTGACACCCGATCACCATCCCATCATCGGGTGTGTGCAGGGTCCCGAAGGCCTGGTGCTGGCGTGCGGCGACAGCGGCCATGGGTTCATGCACGCGCCGGCCATCGGGGTGCTCGTCACCGAGGAGATCCTCGACGGCCGGGCGGTGACGATGGATCTCACGCCGTTTCGGCTTGACCGGTTTGCCCGAGGGGTGCGCACAGAGGCCAACGTCTTTTAGGAGCGGCGCGTGGCTCGAAAGGAAAGAGGCGCATCAGTGATCGACGTCGAGGCCTACCTCCGACGGATTCGCTACCAGGGCCAGCTTGCGCCGGACGCGGCTACGCTGTGGGCGTTGCACGTGGCCCATCTCGAGATAGTGCCTTTCGAGAACTTCGACATCCATCTGGGCCGGCCGATCGTGCTGGACGAAGACGGCTTGTTCGATAAGATCGTCACGCGCCGCCGGGGCGGTTTCTGTTACGAACTGAACGGCCTCTTCAGCGCGCTGCTGCGGGAATTGGGCTTTCGCGTGACTCGCCTCTCCGCAGGGGTCATGCGTGCGGATGACAGCTTCGGTCCAGACTTCGATCACATGACCCTGATGGTTGAACTCGAGGATCGCTGGTTGGCCGATGTGGGATTCGGGGATTCGTTCCGCGAGCCGCTGCGCCTGGATGACCGGGGCGAGCAGGTTCAGGATGGTCGCGTTTACCAGATCAGGCACGATACCCAGTCAGGGATCATGCTCCGCCTCAACGGCGGCACCAGCGGCGGCAATGGGTACCGCTTCAGCCTCATCCCGCGGGGCCTGGCCGATTACGCGGAGATGTGTCGGTATCACCAGACATCGCCCGAGTCCCCGTTCACCCAGCGGCGCATCTGCTCGCTGTTCACGCCCCATGGTCGAATCACATTGAGCGATTTTCGGCTGATTGTGACCGAGCGCGGTGATCGACGCGAGAGGCTGCTCACAGAAGAAGAGTGGGGGCGTGCGCTCAAAGATCGCTTCGGCTTCGACGCCGCGGAGATCGCCTCAATGCAGAGGCGGGGTTGGACTCACTGCGCTAGCGCTTCGTCGCGACCATGAAGACCCGTTTCCCAAGCTGGACCGGCTCCCGATCCAGGGAGCTGTAGCCTTCGCAGTCTGCGAAGCCGGCCTCCACGAGCAACTGGCACAACTCGCGGTACATGTGACTCGGATGGAGCTCCGCTTTGTCTCGCGCTTTCCTTCTTTAGAGAATGGGATCATTTCGGAGGGAGGGACACCGCCGCAGATTGTCAAAGACACTCTCACCCATGCCCCGACTGCCGTATGACCTCGAATCCCGCAGGCCGTATCTGGTGCAGACGTTTAGCGACGCCGAGTATGATCGCCGCACCCGGGCGACCTGCGACGCCATGATGCGCGAGGGTCTCGACGCGTTAATCGTCTACGCCGGCGGCAACGCTCCGGCGGCGGTCACGTACCTGACCAACTACGTGCCGGTCTACGGCAACGCCTTCGTGGTGCTGCACGCTGACGGCCGGATCGCGGTGACCGCCGACGGGATGCTCCACGCCGAGCCGATGCACTCGATGATCTGGACGTGCCGGGTCGCCGACGTCCGCATCGCGCTCGGATCCATCTACGGGGGCCCGGTGGACGAGGTCGCCTCTCTGGCCGCCGATGCCGTGCGGGGCACCGGCGCCGTGGGGGCCGCGAAGCGGGCAGGGCTGGTAGGCGCCTCGCTGCTGCCGCATACCCTGTATGCTACCCTGGCCTCGCGGCTGCCGGAGCTGCGGCCGGCCGATCACGTCCTGGCCGGCGTGCGCATGGTCAAGAGCGACGAGGAGATTGCCAAGATGCGCGAGGCAGGGCGTATCGCCGATGAGGCCTACGGCGCGCTGTTTGCGGTGCTCGCCCCCGGCGTGGAAGAGACGACCGTGGCGGCGGCCGCCGTGCACCGCATGAACATGTTGGGCGGGCGCGAAGGATTCGTGACCTCAGTCGTGAGCGGCGCGCAGGCGGGATTAAAGCACGGGCATCCACGGCGGAAGAAACTCGTCGAGGGCGAGATGGTCTTTACCGACCTCGGCGTGCGCGTCGACGGCTACATGTCCGATGTGAGCCGCTGCACCGCGGTCGGTCGGCCCCAGGGCTCCGCGCGCGACCTGCTGCAGGTCGGTCTCGACCTCCACCATGCTGGGCTGCAGGTGATGGGTCCGGGCAAGACCATCGATGACGTCTCGAACGCGCTGCTCGCCGTGGTGCGCGGCACGAAGTATGAGCCGTACTACTGCGCGGGTGGCTTCGGGCACGGGATCGGCATGGCAGTACTGGAGACCCCCGGCCTCTACGCAGGGAACAAGACCGAGCTGCGCCCGCGCATGACGGTGGCCTACGAGCCAATGGTGGTGATGGAGGGCCTCGGCACCGGTGTGGTCGAGGACACGCTGTTGATCACCGAGACGGGCTACGAGCGGCTATCGAACTACCCGGCAGTAACATGGCTGTGAGACCGGGGGAATGTCAGGGGGGCAAAGACAGGTAATCTGCATCATATGCGCCTTCCAGATGCGCCATGCGAATTTCCGTGGGGCCGGCTACCACGGAATCCCGGGACGCGGCGTCGGCGCGGGTGCCGTGCGCAGGCGCTCCGCCGCGACCACCAGATCCTCGACGAGCGCCTCCGCGATGATCGCGCCCTTGCTTTTGGTGGCCAGCGTCGCATCACCGTACACGCCGGTCGCGGAGTAGCCGGGCCCGGGCTCCCGATGATACGCGGACGGCACGAACACGCCGGGTGAATCCGGTCGCTCGGGGATTTCCGCCGCAAGCTTATCCTGCCTGACGACTTCGGGCGCGATGGCCATCAGCAGCGACGTTTCGTATTCGTCGGCATGGCTGCCCTTAGGCTGGCTGAGCAACCCGGCGATCCTCCGGCCACCCAGGTCGCCGATACGCGTCACGCCCACCAGCAGACGGTGGACGCGGTCGAGATCCCTCGCGACGATCTCCAGGACCGGGTAGGTCGAGACGCCCGTGTTGAGGATGAAGAACCGCCGCGGGCCGTGCCGCGTCATCGATAGGATGATTTCTTTCACCATAGCCCCAAACGTCTCGGCCTCGAGGTGCGTGCTGCCCGGGAAGGCCGTGAAGTGCGGATAGTAGCCGTAGGTCAGGGTCGGCAGGATCACAACCTCCACCCGCTCCGCCAAGCGGCGAGCCAGATAGTCGGCGAGGATGCGGTCCGTCCCAAGCGGCAGATGGGGGCCGTGCTCTTTGGCGCCCGCGCCCACCGGGATCACGATCAGGGGATCGGCCTTCAGAATCGGTTCGGCTTCTGCCCAGGTCAGGTGCTCCAGGAAGACTGAGCGGGTGCTCATGGAGTTTCACCTACCGCCTCGCGGAACTTCCGGGCCGCGTCGATGTGCGCGTCGGCGGTCGTGAATCCCGCCCGCATCGTCGCGACGCTGAGGTGTGTCGCGCCAAGCCCGCGCCATTCGTCGGCCAGGCGGCGCCAGTCGTCGGGTCCACCCCGATCGACGGAGATCCGTCCCTCGATGCCCACCGCTTCGGGATCGCGGCCGGCAGCGCCCACATGCTGGCGCAGGCGCTCAACCTGATCTTTCGGACTCCTGGACGGCGCGCGCGTGAACGGATTCGGTAGTCCCCCGCCGGCCATCCAGCCGTCGGCAAGCCGCGCCACGCGCCTGAGCACCGCATCCGCCGCGCCTCCCATCCAGATCGGGATCGGACGCTGGACGGGCAGCGGGTTGAGCCCGGCCTCGACGATATCGTGCCATCTGCCGTGAAACGTGACCGACTCGTGCGTCCACAGGGCGCGCATGACCGTGACCTGCTCCCCGAGCCGCGCCCCCCGATTGTGGAAGTCTGTCCCGAGCGCCTCATACTCGACCGAGTTCCAGCCCGATCCGACGCCGAGCCGCAGCCGGCCACCGCTGAGGACATCGACTTCGGCCGCCTGTTTGGCGACCAGCGCCGTCTGCCGCTGCGGCAGGATGAGGATGCCGGTCGCCAATTCCAGTCGTTTCGTGCAGCCGGCGAGATAGCCGAAGAGGACGAACGGTTCGTGGAACATGTCGTCGAGATCGTAGCCAAGCCAGCCGGGCCGGTTCGCGGTCTCCGCGCTCAGGACGTGGTCGTAGATCAGGAGGTGGTCGTAGCCGAGCGACTCGACCGCCTGTGCAAAGTCGCGGATCACGATCGGATCGGTACCGATTTCGGTTTGGGGAAAGACAGCGCCGAGTCTCATACGAATCTGTTTCGGTTGGCGCGCGCGCGCCCCTGCTGACCTCCCCGGGGCCAGTCTCCACGACGGTCGGCCAGCCTAGTCTTCCCTGCCCGACCGAACGAACCAGGAGAACGGCGCGCCGCGGTAAAACCAGCCCATGGAGTGGGTTGCCTCGATGATCAGGTCGGTTCGACAGTTCTTCGGCCGGAGAAGTCGCAGTCCCGAGGTCATCCTGGACGTAATCTTTGAGGATGGCCTGCTGTTCCTGTCGATCCGCAACATCAGCGAGCGGCCAGCGTACAAGGTGCTGGTGAACTTCGATGAGCGCATCGTTGGGCTGGAGGGAACGAAAGAGATCTCGGCCCTGCCATTGTTCCGGAACGTCGAGTTCCTCGCGCCCGGGCGGGAGATCAGGACGTTCCTGGACTCCAGCGCGTCGTACTTCGGACGGGGCCAGCCCACGCGGATAGCCGCCCGCGTATCGTTTCAGGATGCCGACGGTACGATCTACGCGCGGACCATCCATCACGATCTTAGGATCTACCAATCCATCGGCTACACGCGAAAGATGACCGAGTGATCAGGAGGAAACCGCGATGCCACAGCGCACCGATCCATATCGCAACTTCAACTTTGTCGTCGAGATCGATGGCCTCGGCCAGGCGGAGTTCAGCGAGGTGCTGTTGCCCGAAGCGTCCGCCGATGTCATCGAATACCGCGAAGGCGGTGAGGCCGGCGCGGTCCGTAAGCTGCCCGGCCGTGTCCATTTCGGCAATCTCGTGCTGCGGTGGGGCATCACAACGTCGCGCGAACTCTACGACTGGTGGAGGACCGTTCAGGACGGGCAGGCCCAGCGCAGGAACCTGTCCGTCATCCTGCTGGATGAGGGCCGGAACCCTGTCAAGCGCTGGAACTTTCTTAATGCATGGCCCGCGCGGTACCAGGCGTCATCACTGGCGGCAGTTGGGCACAACGTGGTGATCGAGATGCTCGAGATCGCGCACGAAGGGATGGAACTCGCCTGAGCGGGCGCCCTTGGACAGTTAGCGAAACCTGGTGAGAACGCGTTCGGCGGTCAGGCGGAGCGCCGCTTCCTTGTCGAGCCCTAGCGGCGGACCGACGCTGACCTGCGTGACGCCTCTGTCCCGCAGCCACCTGACGCGCTCGACGACCTCGTCGGCCGTGCCCGTGATGGCGAGCCGGAACATGGCAGGTGTCACCAGGGCCTCGGCCCGTCGCAGGTCGCCCGCCTGCCAGGCGGCGCGTACCCCATCGAAATCCGAGGGCGTCAGGCCGATTGGAGCAACTGTCTCCACGCGCAGCGACGGTCCATAGTATGCGATCAGCGGGCGCAGCGCGTCTTCGGCGTGCGCGCGCGTATCTCCGACGGACCACCACACGCACGCCGCCAGATCGAAGCCGTCGAGCGACCTCCCTGCCCGCGCGGCGCCGGCGCGGATGCGCTGAACAACAGTGTCAATTGTCTCGGGAGGAAACACGATCGGGAGGCCCCCGTCACCAGCCTCACCCATGTACTCCGTGACTTTCGGCCCCTGACCGCCGATGTAGATGGGAATGGGATCGGTCGGGATTGAAAACTTGAGGCGCGCGCCGAATTTCCACCCACGGAACGTCCTACCCTCCCACGCAGCTTCTTCGCCTCGGAGCAGGGCTCGCAGTAGCGTGACGGCCTCGCGAAGCCCCGACAGCGGGCGTCGCTGTTTCAGGCCGATCCAGTCCAAGTACGGCGGATCGCCCGGGCCGACCCCCAACACGAACCGGCCGCCGCTATACTCCTGCAGGCTCGCCGCGCGCATGGCGATCTCGGCGGGGCTTGTCGAAAAGGGGTTGACGATGCAGGTGCCGATGCGGATGCGCCGCGTCGCCGACGCAACTGCGGTCAGGACGATCCACGCATCCCGCTGCATCAGGTCATGGCAGTACCAGAGATCGTCGAAGCCGAGCGTCTCCGCGAGCTGCGCCCACTTCACGACGTCCCGGATCGTCCCGGAGCCGCTGTTGAACCGCAGGCCGAACCGCAGCGTCCGCGTGCTCATCTCTCCCTTTCTATCACATGGTCGGCGGGAGGTCTAATGGCCCCGATGCGCCGAATACCCTTGGCCATATGAGCGGCGTCACGCGGCCGAACCGGGTTCAGAAGCAGGCGTGCCGGCAGGCGGTCGCCGAGATCCTCGGGGACGCAGAGGCCGAGGCGATCCTGAGCGAGGCGCGGATCGCCGATCTGCCTGACGTCCTTCCATCTGGTCCGCGCGATCTTGATTCCCTCCTCAACGAACTGCAGCCGTTCGTCGATCTCTACCGGGCGGTCCTGAGGCGTGCGGATCAAAAGGTTGCCCTGGCCGTTGCCCGCCAGGCGATCGTGCGGTCGGGTCTCGAGAGCCACTCGCACGACGCCGCCTCGCAGCCGGGGGAGACGCAGGGATTGAATCTTACGAGCCCGCCCCCTCCGGGGTTTCACGCCGATCCCGGGGAGCTGCAGCGCCGGTTCGACGTGGCGATGAGTTTCTTCTCGTGCGATGGGAAGCTGCTCGCGTACACGCCGGACTACGTGCGGTTCCACGTCACGGGATGCAACTGGTGCCGGGCGATGGAGCGCGCCGACGCGCCGGAGTTGATCCCTTTCTTCTGCGAGACGGACGAGCGGTTCATGGATCACCACCCGACGCACCGGCTGGTGCGGCCGACCGCGATCGGGCTCGGGGATACGCATTGTGATTTTGTGTTCGTTCCGAGAGCGACGGGGGCGAACGAGCATCGGGAGGGATGAACACCCATGGCATCTGAGGATGAACTCCAGAAACAGTTGACCAGGCGTGACCTCCTGCAGCGCGCCGCGACGCTCGCTGGCACCGGCGTCGCGCTCGATCTGCTTGGCACGCGGGTTCTGGCCGCGCCGGGCGGCGCCCCGCAGCCCGGCGGTGCGATGCCGCCCGTCGGAAATCTATTGATCGTGCAGGGCGTCGACGCCGAATCGCTCGATCCCCACGTGACGACTTCCGGCGCGTCCAAGGGGATGATGTGGGCGATGTACGATAAGCTCCTGTAACGCTCTTCCGACATGAAGCTGATTCCGTGGCTGGCGACGTCGTGGCGGACGATTGGCGACACTACCTGGGAGCTCAAGCTGCGCGACAACGTCTACTTCCACAACGGTGAGAAGTTCGGCGCGGAGCACGTCCGCGACACGATTACGCGGTTCAAGGACCCCGGCGTCCGGAACGTCTACGCCGGGCAGCTCCGGCCGGTCAAGGATGTGGAGGTCGTCAACCCGCTCACCGCGCGGATCCACACCGACGGGCCGTTCGCGCTGCTGGCCGAGGTCCTCTCGCTGTACTGCGAGATTCTTCCGAAGGCGATCACGCGCGGCGAGGTCGATCTCACGAAGCGCGCGATCGGCACCGGACCATATCACTTTACGGAGTGGCAGCCCGGGCAGCGGATGGTCATGGACTTCGCCGAGCGCCCGCACTTCAGCGGCCAGCCGAAGCTGCGCCGTTTCGTGTGGCGTCCGGTGCCCGAGGCGGCCACGCGCCTGGTCGAATTGAAGACCGGGGCTGCACACCTGATCACACCGGTGGATCCCATTCAGATTCCAGAGCTGGAGGCGACTAAGAACGTCGACATCATCGCGTTCCGGCAGCTCGCGTCGCAGATCATCGTGCTAAATTCCCTGAAGGTGCGCCAGTTCCAGGACGTACGCGTCCGGCAGGCGTTGAACTACGCCACCGACGTGGACATGTTGATCCGGACGGTCATGCGCGGCGCCGCCTACCGGCTAGCCAGCGCCATTGGTCCGGGCATCCCTGGGTACGACGAGTCGCTCAGACCCTATCCGTATGATCCCGACCGGGGCCGGCAGTTGCTCGCCGAAGCGGGATTCCGGGATGGATTCGAGGTTACCCTGATGACGCCCGAGGGCCGCTATCTCAACGATCGGCTCGCCAGTGAGGCGATCGCAGCGATGTGGACGCGCGTCGGCGTCCGCACGCGCGTGCAGGTGATGGACTGGAGTCCCTTCGTGCAGGGCGTGCTCGGGAAGACGCACGACGCGTTCTTCTTTCAGCAGGTCGGCGTGCTGCTCGACGCGACGGTCAGCATCAACTTCGACTCCGAACGCAAGGGCGCGGCCTGGGAAGGCTACACGAACGAGGAGGCCAACCGGCTCATCCAGGACGCGGTCAAGACGCTCGATGCCAACCGCCGCAACGACATGTACAAGCGCCTCAACCAGATCCTCTACCGCGAGTGTCCCTGGGTCTACCTCTGGAACCAGCAGGGCGTCTACGCGATCCAGAAGCGCGTGAAGGGCTGGGCGGCGCATACAGACGGTATCATCCGGTTGGGAGGCATCAGCCTCGTCTAGTCGGGGAGCCCGCTCGAACCCGTGGCCCGCTATCTTGCGCAGCGCCTGACGCATCTGGCCGGGGTGCTGCTGGCCGTCAGCATCCTGGTCTTCCTGTTGATTCATCTCAGCGGCGATCCGGTCCGGCTGCTCACGCCGCTCGATGCCAAACCAGAGGACGTCGCGCGCATCCGCAGCCTCTACGGACTCGATCAATCGATTCCAGTGCAGTATGTGAACTTTCTGAAGAAGGCCTTGCGGGGCGACCTGGGCGAGTCGTTCCGTTACCAGCGACCCGCGTTCGAACTGGTCATACACCGACTCCCCGCGACGGCGCTGCTGGCGTTCGTGACGATTGCGCTGACGATCGCCATCGGCATCCCGGTGGGTTTGTGGACCGGCTCGCGCACCGGCAGCGCTGCGGATTGGATCGCGTCGGTCGCCACGTTCGTCTTCATCAGCCTGCCGTCGTTCTGGCTGGGCGTGCTCTTGATTCTCGTGTTTGCCGACCGCCTGCGGTGGCTGCCGGCCTCCGGATTCGAGTCGCCGATCTATCTCGTCCTGCCCAGCCTCACGCTGGCGGTGTACACCACGGGACTCATCACCCGGCTCGTGCGGACCGACGTGCACGATGTCCTCACGCAGGACTTCATCCGCACCGCTCGGGCCAAGGGGCTGGGCGAACGGAGAGTGCTATCCCGCCACGCGCTGCGCAACGCGATGATCTCCGCGGCCACCGTGCTCGGGCTGCAGCTCGGGACCCTGCTGGGAGGGTCGGTGGTCGTCGAGACGGTGTTTGCCTGGCCGGGCGTGGGATGGCTGATGCTGCAGGCGATCCAGACGCGCGACCTGCCCGTGGTTCGCGCGGCGGTGCTGGTCGTGGGGACCGCGTTCGTGTTGATTAACCTGGTCGTGGATCTCCTCTACCTGTACCTCGATCCGCGCATCCGGTACGACTATGCCCGTTGAGTTGATCCCTGCGCCACGAGCCCCGCGGCGGCGCCGCCCCGTGCAGTTCTACGCGGGCGCGGCCATCGTGGGGATCATCGTGACCGTCGCCCTGCTCGCGCCGTGGTTGAGCCCGCACGGGTACGCTGACCAGGATCTGCTGCGGTCGCTCCAGCCGCCCGCCTGGACCAGGGGTGGAGACTGGTCGTATCCGCTGAGCGCCGATCGGCTGGGACGCGACCTCCTCGCGCGTCTGATGTTTGGGGCCCGCGTGTCGATCGCCGTCGCGACGCTCTCTGTGCTCCTCGGCGGCGGGTTGGGGACGGGGCTCGGCCTGCTGGCTGGCTACTTCGGGCGCTGGGTCGACCGCACGATCGCGCGATTGATCGACGTGCAACTCTCGTTTCCCCCGGTCTTCATCGCCATCGCGATCATGGCGGCGCTGGGGCAGAGTCTGGTCAAGCTCATCATCGTCCTGGCCTTTGTCTCCTGGGTGCAGTACGCGCGGGTCGCGCGCGCCAACACACTGTCGGTTCGCGAGCGAGAGTTCGTCCTGGCCGCGCGGGCATTGGGCGCCGGCGAGCGCCGCGTGCTGCTGCGCCACGTCCTGCCGTCGATCCTGCCGCCGCTGCTGGTCGTGGGGGCGGTGAACATATCAAACGTGATCCTTGCAGAGGCGGCGCTGAGTTTTCTCGGGCTGGGCGTGCAGCCGCCGACCCCGGCGTGGGGCAGCATGGTGAGTGAGGGACGGGCGGTTCAGACCCTCGCCTGGTGGAACACGGTGTTCCCCGGCATGGCGATTGCGCTGCTGGTGGTCGGTGCGAACCTGCTCGGCGACGGGCTGCAGCGAGGACGGTAGCGAAGGGAGCCGGCGATGCGAACGGTGTTCACGAATTGCCGCTTGGTGGATGGCACGGGACAGGGCGCGGTCGAGCGCGCTGCGATCGTCATTGAAGGGGAGCGCCTCCTCTGGTGCGGCGCCGAGTCGAGCGCAGACGGTCCGGCCCGCGCACAGGACGACACGGTCGTCGACCTGGGGGGCATGACCGTGCTCCCTGGCTTGTTCAATGTGCACGTCCACCTCGGGCTGCGCCTGCCGTTCCCGGAGCGGCGCGCCGATCCGTTCCCGCCGGGTTACCGCGTCATGCTGAACTACCGGCGCGCGCTGGAGGCGATCCTCACCGGTACCACAAGTCTTCGCATCGTGGGTGAACCCTACTTCACCGACATTGACGTGCGCGAGGCGATCAACCGTGGGTTGCTGCCGGGGCCGCGCATCAAAGCCGCGGGCCACGCGCTGATTGCCACCGGCGGGCACGGCCACAACTCGGTGGGTTGCATCGAGGCGGATGGTCCCGACACGTTCCGGCGCATGGCGCGCGAGCAACTGCGCGCGGGCGCCGACCTGGTCAAGATCTGTCTCACGGGCGGGATCGGCACACCGCGTGAGCAGCCGCACGAGAAGCAGATGAGTGACGAGGAGGTGCGCGCGGTCGTCGAGGTCGCCCACGGCGCCGGTAAGCGCGTCGCGTCACATACCGGTGGCAACCAGGCGATTGCGGACGCAGTCCGCCTGGGCGTCGACTGCATCGAGCACGGCTACTCGTTCGCGGACGACACCGCCGCGATGATGGCCGGCGCCGGCACATACCTGGTACCGACGCTATGCGTGACGCAGGAGCTCGACTACATGCGGCGGCACGGCGTCCAGGAGTGGATGCTGGCCAAGGCGAAGGCCGCGGCCGATGAGCATCTGGCCTCGATCCGGCGCGCCGTGGCGCGTGGCGTGACGATCTGCTGCGGCACCGATCTGCTGCCCAGCGATCCCGTCGATGGGACCGTGGCCACGATCCGGGAGGTGGAGCTCTTCACGAACGTCGGGTTGACGCCGCTCCAGGCAATTCAAGCGGCGACGCTGAACTCGGCGCGCCTGTGCGGGGTGGACGGCCAGACAGGCACGCTGGAGACCGGAAAACTCGCAGACCTGCTCGTGGTCGAGGGACGACCCGACCAGAAGATTCAAGACTTGCGCGAGATCCGCCTGGTCATGAAGGGCGGCGTCGTCTTCCGCAGCGAGGTGCCGGGTCTGGCCGATCCCGGCCTATTGAACCTGGGTGTCGCGATGGCCGGGGGAACCTTCGCGCGGCTCTGGTAGGTGAGGGCGCCCCTACTTCGGTTCGATCGCCACCGAGGCGGTCATATTCCAGCGCAGCCGCGGATCTTGCCGCTCGAGCCCGATCGTGACCTTGTAGACAATGTCGCCCTGACGGTTTTCGCCGAAGGCGTTGATCTGCGTCACCGTGCCCTGGAGTTCGAGGCCAGGGATGCCGTCGAACGTGATCTTCGCGTGGCCGCCCACGTGTACGCTGACGATGCCCAACTCCGTGAGGTCGGTCGTCTCAATGCGCCAGGCGGAGAGGTCGCCGATCCGCACGACCGGCGCTCCAGGCGCGACGTACTCGCCGATCTTCGGCCCCACCCAGGCCACAGTCCCCGCGAGTGGCGAACGCAGTTCAGCCTCGTCGACGACCACTTGCGCCTGCTTCAACGCGGCGACGGCTGAGGCGACGTCCGCTTCTGCGCCCGCAATGGTTTCGGGACGTGTGCCGGCCATGAGCAGGTCGAGTTGCGCCTTGGCCCGCCGCACCTCCGCGGCTGCCGCGTCGACCTGTTCCTTGCGCGCGCCCGTCTGGACGAGGCTCAACTGCTGGCGCGCCGACGCCACCTGCGCCTGGGTCGCCGCGTACTCAGCCTTCGCCGCATCAACGTCGGCCCGCGCCGACGTCACTCGCCCGCGGGCCTGCTCGACCGACTGCTCCGAGGTCGCCCGCTGCGCCAGCAGGTCCTCCATGCGGCGCAGATCGTCCTCAGCAAGACGCAACGCCGACTCGGCCTGCACGATCCGCTGCCGCGCCGACTCCGCGCGCCGCTCCGCTTGATCAACTGCCGATTGGGCCTGGGCCCGCTCCTGCTCTCGCGCGCCGGCAACGACCTCGTTGTAGCGGGCCTGGGCGGCCTGCAGCGCGGCCCGCGTCGCTTCGATATCCTGCTGGCGGGCGCCCGCGCGAAGCTCGGCGAGTCGGGCCCGCGCGCGCCGCAGCGCGGCATCAGCCTGGGCCATCGCGGCTGCGGCCTGATTCGCGGTCTCCAGCCGCACGAGGACCTGGCCCTCCTTCACTGTCGCGCCTTCGGCCACGAGCACTTCGGACACGGTCCCGCCCGCCGGCAGGCCGAGGGTTACCCCGCGGACCGGCACAACCTTCCCCTCGGCGACCACCTGCGAGCCGGCTTTGACGGGCGGCAGCGTCTGGCCGGCGTTCGGCCCCTGCGACGAGGAGTTCGACCGGCGGCCGAGGATGACATAAGCCGCGATGAGCACGACGGCCAACGGCAGCACGACGACCAGGACCTTTCTCATGCCATCCTCCTACACAACCGCGTCATTCATATGCCAGCACAT
>JBGPLF010000088.1:0-14344 GCA_041486265.1 bacterium | reverse complement strand
TGCGGGCCGGCGGCGCGCAGGTCACGCTGTGCGCCAGCAATCCCCTCTCGACCCAGGACGACGTGGCCGCCGCGCTGGCCGCGGAGTACGGCATCGGCGTGTTCGCGATCCGCGGAGAAGATCGTGAGACCTACTACCGGCACATCCACCAGGGGCTTGCGGTGAAGCCGCACATCACGATGGATGACGGCGCCGACCTGGTCTCCACGATCCACCGCGACCGGACCGAGTTGCTCAGCGAGGTGCTCGGCGGCACCGAAGAGACGACGACCGGTGTCGTCCGACTGCGCGCGATGGCGAAGGACGGCGCGCTGCGCTATCCGATCATCGCGGTGAACGACGCCCAGACCAAGCACCTGTTCGACAACCGCTACGGTACGGGGCAATCCACCATCGACGGGTTGCTGCGGGCCACCAACGTCCTGCTCGCCGGGCGCACGTTTGTGGTGTGTGGGTACGGGTCGTGCGGCCGCGGCCTGGCGATGCGCGCGCGGGGGATGGGTGCGCGGGTGATCGTGACTGAAGTCTCACCCCTGCACGCGCTCGAGGCCGTCATGGACGGCTACCAGGTGCTGCCGATGACCGAGGCGGTGCGCATCGGCGAGATCTTCATCACGGTGACGGGCAACACCAGCGTGCTGCGGGGCGAGCACTTCGCCGCCATGCGCGACGGCACGATCCTGGCGAACAGCGGGCACTTCAACGTCGAGATTGACATCCCGGCCCTGGAGGCGATGGCGACCGCCCACCGGCGATCTCGCGAGCATGTCGAGGAGTATGCACTGAAGGACGGCCGGCGGCTGTACCTGCTGGCGGAAGGGCGGCTGCTCAATCTGGCCGCGGCCGAGGGTCATCCTGCGGCGGTGATGGACATGTCGTTTGCCAACCAGGCGCTGTCGGTCGCTCACCTGGCCGCGTCGGGCAGCACGCTCGAAAAGACGGTCCACCCGGTGCCCCGTTCCATCGACGAGGCCATCGCCCAGATGAAACTCGAGGCGATGGGCGTGACGATTGACGCGCTGACCGATGCTCAGCGGAACTATCTTGAATCGTGGCGAGAAGGGACCTAGAGCGCACACGCGTGTTTGGGTGATCCCGTCACCCTGTTAGGTGGTTCCTGCCGGCCGATCTAATGGGTGTGGACGGCTCTTCTCGATTTGCTCTTCCCTCCGCGCTGCGCCGGGTGCGGCGGTTCGGGAGGGCACTTTTGCACGCGCTGCCAGGCGGGACTGGTCCGGATCCAGCCCCCAGTCTGCTCCAGATGCGGTGCGCCTCACCCACAGCCGCTCGACGAGGTCCGCACCTGGGAGCGAGGCGGCCGGCCGGCGGTGTGCGCCGCCTGCAAAGCGAATCCGCCCGCCTTCCACTCGGCCCGATCCCTGGCAGCCTATGAGGGACCTCTCCGTGAGGCCATCTGTGCGCTGAAGTACAGGCGCCGGCGTGGTGCCGCAGTCCCCCTCGGCCGCTTGCTGGCGGGGCAGGCGTGGGCGAACGCGCCTCCGAGTCTCTCTGCGGTCATCCCCGTTCCCCTCCATCCCATCAGGCTGGCCGAACGGGGATTCAACCAGGCCGAGTTGCTGGCGAGGCCGGTCGCTGAAGCTCTTGGAGTTCCTTGCGTGACGGCCGCGCTGCGACGCCTGGGCAGCAGGGGGGCCCAGGCCGGGCTGCGCGCGACTGCCAGGCGGCAGAACGTCCAGGACGCGTTTGTACCCGGCCCCGCCGCGGTTCGCGGGATCGTCTTGCTCGTAGACGACGTGCTGTCCACCGGCTCGACCGCCGGGGCATGCGCTGAGGCGCTGCTGGCAGCCGGTGCCGAGCGAGTGGCGGTCCTGACGCTGGCGAGGGCCATCCTGCGGCACGGCTCTGGCGCCAGTCAACCACAGCCTGCTGAGACCGCCCGGCCCGGCTCGTGGTCGTGAGAGAGTGCTGAGAGGCTCGCTTGGTCTGCTACAGTCGGCGCACTCCAATGTCGACGATGCATACCGACCCCTCACCTGCCGAGCGGGCTCGGGCCGCGCGTGCCGGTCTGGCGGCGGCCGGCCTGTGGCTCCTGATCGAATTCGGCATCCGCGACATCGCCTACATCGCAATCTTCGCGCGAACCATTGCGTCTGGGAAGACTCCGGACCTGCGCAAGAGCGCGATCTTCAGTTTCATGCTCCTCTGGCCTGCCATGCTGGCCCTTGGGCTGGTCTTCCTGCGTCTGAGTCGCCGGAGAGGGCTCTCGTGGAGCGCATTGGGCTATCGTTCCTGGCGGATGTCCATCCTGCCCGGCGTGCTCGCCGCCGCTCTGGCCTGGGGGCTGATCCGCGGCACGTCCGACCTGACCGAGGCGTTGTTCGGTACGGGCATGGTTGACCAATTCGTCGCGGAGGCCAAAGCCGGCGGCTTCTATGCCATGGTGTTGGCGCTGCTCCCGGCGAACGGCGTCCTCGGACCGGTGGTCGAGGAACTCGCCTGGAGGGGCTACATTCAGACATGTCTGATTCAAGGGTGGGGCCCAAGAACAGGGATCGCCGTGACCGCGCTACTCTTTGCCCTCAAGCACACCATCGTTGATCTCTCTTTCTACCGGATCATCAGCCTGGTGGTCGGCGGTTTTGTCTACGGCATCGTGGGATATCGATGGGGGACCTCCGCTTCTACCGTCGTGCATGTGCTGGGAAACACGGAGGCCACGATCGAGGTGATGCTCGAGATCTGGCGCTAGGAAGATTTCCCCTCGCTTCGACGCCTTCGGGCGCGCCCTGGGGCATGATAGCCGTCCTTCCGATTCCCCATCTTGAAGGTCATCGGCCCCTCGCCATCGAGTTTTCGCCTCTGTACGGTCACCGCCCAAATCCGATGAACAAGACGAGCACCGGCCGCGTGAGACCACGGAGAGGGCGGCCGGTTCATCAGGAGGAGGGGTCCACATGAAGATGATCGGTGTGCTATTGATCCTCATGCTGTTTGTGGCTGGCGTTGCGGTGAGCGGATCGCACGCTCAGACGCTCCCATCGACCAGTACCGCCTTCGAACAGTGTCCGGGAAACTCCGACACGGTGCAAGCCCACTGTCGGCCTCTGGTCGCTCGCCTAGCCATGGCAGCCGAAGACGGTCCCGGAGGGGACAGGGAGCTGGCGGGCCTCGGGAGCATCGAGGGTCTCGGGGGCATCGGGGGCATCGGGGGCGTCGGTGCCAACGAAGTCGGTGCGGACATCAGTCCAGAACACAACCTACTTCAGCATGCCCTCAACGTTGGTGCGGCTGCTGCAGCCGCCATAGCGGCCACCGGGATGCACGAGTTGTTTGCCCACTACTTGAGCAATGGCTTGCCGATTACGCTGGACTTTCCAGTCGCGTCGACCCTGTTCGACCCGGCAAAGTAGGTGCAGCGGGGGGAGGGGGAACCCTCCCCCCCGTGGATCGCCGAAGGTCGAGGCCATCCGATGGATGCGGTGGACTCAGTAGGTGGCACTCGGGAGTCCACTGCGTGTGCAGGGGGTGTCTGACATGGCCAGGGTCGTGGTTGCGTGGGTAGGTATCATCGCCGCGAGCGGGACGGTTGCGCTCTATGTGGCGAGCACCTTCCTCTACTTGAGCCCGCCGAATCCACTGACACTGCAGTGGTGGCCGGTCATCCAGAGGATCCAACAGCCATTCTTCGTCCAGAACTGGCACTTGTTTGCTCCATACCCAATCCGCATGAATCTCGTGCTGACGGTCCGATGCCGCGTCGGCGAGAAGACCACACCCTGGCACGACCCTTTCACCCCCATGCTTGCCCGCCACCATCAGAATCGGATCACGCCCTTGGGGAAGGTGATCCGCGTCCCGGGGAACGCCATGCACCTTGCCCTCGGATGGAGTTCCGATGAGTGGCGCCCGCTGATCTGCAAACGAACGGGGAGCGATCCAGTCTGTCGAGGCCAGGATCCCGCGGGCAGGCGGCAGCGGGAACTGGGGCAGTTCTTGCTGCACCGCATGGCGTCGGCCGCCTGCGACGACATCGTGGGACCCCGGCGCGCCACGGCGGTCCAGGAGCGGATCTTGATTCACGAACCGCCTCCGTGGTCGAGGCGTCTCATGCCGGCCGAGGCGGGTTCGACAAAGTACATCGAGCTGCCATGGCTGCGCTATGAACCCTGGCGATCTGCGGGGGTGGAGAAGGGGCGATCGCTGTGACCGCGCGCGCGTTTGCCTGGCTCACCCGAGAGCACTGGCTGACCGGCGCCAGCCTGATGCGCGTTAGCCTGGGCACTTGGGCGGTCTTCTTCTACCTGCTTCACTGGCCGGTGCGCTGGCTCTTGTGGGGGCCCGACGGCGTCCTGCCGTTCGAGACGTTCCTGGAAGCCCGACCGCTCCTCAACGTGTTTGCGTTCAGCCGATCGCCATTGTACTTCGAGGCCATGTACTTCGTGGCGATCGTGGTGGCGGTGCTGGTGGTCGTTGGCTATAGGCCTCGGTTGATGGTTCCACTCCACTGGCTGATGATCTGGTCGTTCCAGGAGCGAAATCAGCTTCTGGGAGACGGCGGCGACAACCTCATGCGGATCGTCCTGCTGTTTCTCATCGCGGTCAACACCGGTGCCTGCTTCTCGATTAGTCAGGGTCGTCGTCTCGCGTGGTCTTGCTGGGGAACCCGGACACTCCACACGCGGGAATCCGTGGCTGCATTCATTCGCCCACTGCAGGCGGTGGTGCACAACTTCGGCGTCCTGCTGATCATCCTCCAACTGTGCATGCTTTACCTGAGCACGGGGCTCTATAAAGCCATGGGCGACGTCTGGCAAAACGGCACAGCCCTGTACTACATCTTGCGGGTCGACAAGTTCTCCTGGCCGGGAGCAGAGTTCATCTATCGAAACGTCTACCTTGTCGTCCTGGGCACCTACGGCACAGTCCTCTTCGAAGCGACCTTCGGGCCGTTGCTACTGAATCGCTGGAGCCGCTATGCCATAATCGTGGCAGGCATTTGCTTCCACACGGGAATTGCGCTGATCATGGGGCTCATCACCTTTGGGTGGAGCATGCTCAGCGTCTACCCGCTGCTCTTGACTGACGGGGAGTATCGGAGCATGGCTTCCTGGCTTCGGCGCAGGCTCGAACTGGTCGTCTTCTTTGACGGTTTATGTCCGCTCTGCACGCGGAGCATCAACTGGCTCAGCCGCCTGGATCTGCTCTCACTTGTGCAGTTCGTCTCGTTCCGGGAGCCCGGGATGGTCGAGCACTACGGCCTTGATGCGGAGCGAGCGGCCAGGCGCATCCAGAGCCTGGGGCGGGGAGGAACGGTTCGAGAAGGCATCGACACCATGATCGCCATCGCTGTCCGGTCGATCGTCCTGTGGCCGCTGCTGCCCCTGCTTCTGGCCACCCGCCTGATCACGGGCCAGCGGGTCTACGATGCCGTAGCGTCCAGACGCGTCATTTTGGTCCCGGGCGCCTGCGATACGCACTGTCTCCCCGTGGATCGGCCTGGAGGGCTGGTCGAGGGGACAGTCCGGCGGTAGGAACCCTAGATGTGAATCGGCGGCAGCCGGAAGACTGTCGTCAACCCTGGCGGCGCCTCCAGGATTTGCTGGATGGCGTTCACGGCGATGGCGCACGTCGCCACGTCACCGTGGGTGCCGCCCGCGACGGTCACGTTCATTGGAGGCTCGCTTTCCATCACCACGGTGTCCCGAGGATTTGGGGCGCCCACGGCCATCGTCAGGTCCAGGGTGATCGGGGACTGGCCTGCCTTCATTCCCCGGGCCACCTGGTGAAGACCTTTCACTGTTGCGCCGTCCATCACAGGCTCAATGTCCTCGGTGACCGCCTCCAGCGGCCATCCAAGCGCGTCGGCGATCATCGCCACCGATTCGGCCAGGCCGACGTGGCCGATCCGGCCGTCGGCGACGCCCTTCACGAACTCGTCTTTCGTCATGCCGGCGCCGACTTTCCGCTGCAGCGGCAGGCGTCGCTTTCCGGCGTCCACGACGCGCGTGACATAGATGGAGCGCACCTCGCGGCACGGCGCGGTCAGGGCAATCGGCAGGAGATCCATCACGTAGCCCGGATTCACGCCGACGCCGACGGCGGCCACATGCCGGGCCTTGGCCACCCGGTCGATCCGGAAGGCCGCCGCCGGGTGCCGGTACCAGGGGAAGGCCATCTCTTCGCATGTTGAGACGACACACGCCCCCGCCTCAAGGCAGTCCACGATCTGCGACATAACCTGCGGGATGTGCGATTGCGTCGAGTGCAGCACCACCTGGGGACCGCGGGCCAGGGCTTCAGCCGCGTCCGCCGTGACCACGACCCCGATGGGCGCCCGGCCCAGCAGGATGCCGAGGTCCTTTCCCGCCTTCGCAGGGTCGATATCCACGGCCGCGACGATCCGGTGACCACGATCGAGCGCCACGCCGGCGATGCTCAAGCCGATGGGACCAAGTCCGTACGAGACCGCGCTGACGGGTGTCATCGCTGTTGTGACCATCCTCTGTGAAGAATGTGATACCCAACCAATCGCATTCGAGTGTAGCAAAGCGGCGTCTGGACGGCCAATCGGGTCGCGGCAGTATAGCGATGCCTCGACGATCGGATCGTCCACCCATCGATACCCACCCCGGCGTTCAGCCCCTCGCCGGCGACGCAGGAGTGGAGGGCCCTCCGCAGAAGGCCATTCCGGAATCTTGCGGCAAGGAGGAGCTCTCGTGGACATCGAGTTCGCACAGCGCATGAGCACGTTGGGGACTGAGACGGCCTTCGAGGTGCTGGCCCGGGCCAAACGCCTGGAGGCCCAGGGGCGCCGGATTGTCCACCTGGAGATCGGCGAGCCCGACTTCGATACGCCCGCGCACATTAGCGAGGCCGGTATCAAAGCGGTCCGGAGCGGGTACACGCACTATACGCCCGCGGCGGGCATCATGGAGGCGCGGCAGGCCGTCGCCGAGTACATGACGCGCACCCGCGGGATCAAGGTGGACGCCACCCAGGTGGTGATCGTTCCCGGGTCCAAGAACGTGCTGCTCTTTGCCCTGTTCGCGCTGGTCAATCCCGGCGACGAGGTCATCTACCCCGATCCGGGGTATCCGATCTATGAGTCGCTGGCCAAATTCATCGGCGCCACACTCCGGCCAATTCACCTGAGGGAGGAGAACGACTTCCGGTTCGACCTCGATGAGTTTCGCGCGCTGTTGAGCCCTCGCACGCGATTCATCGTGCTCAACTCGCCGCACAACCCGTGCGGCTCGATGCTCGAGCGCGCCGACATCGAGGCCATCGCCCAGGCGGTGCTCCCAACGCGGGCGTATGTGCTCTCCGACGAGATCTACAGCCGCATCGTGTACGAGGGGGAACCGTACAGCATCGCCTCGGTGCCGGGCATGCAAGAGCGCACGATTATCCTCGACGGGCTCTCAAAAACCTACGCGATGACCGGCTGGCGGATCGGGTTCGGCATCGCGCGGGCCGATCTGATTGAGCGGATGGCGCAGTTGATGATCAACTCCAGCTCATGCGCCGCCGGGTTCTCGCAGATGGCGACGATCGCCGCGCTCTCGGGGCCACAAGACTCCGTGGACGCGATGGTGGCTGAGTTCCGCGCGCGCCGGCAAATCATCATCGACGAGCTCAATCACATCGAGGGCATCCGCTGTCGGATGCCGCATGGGGCATTCTACGTGTTCCCCAACATGTCGGCCGTTGACACCGACGTGAAGCGCCTGGCCACATACCTGCTGGATGAGGCGGGCGTGGCCTGCCTGGCGGGGACGTCCTTCGGGCAGTACGGGAAGGGATACCTGCGATTCTCGTACGCGAACAACCAGGCCAATATTCGCGAGGGGATGCAGCGGATGCGCGACGCGCTGCCGAAGTACCGGCCAGCGGTGCGCGCGTAAACCGTATGGGAGCCCACTCAGAGCGCATCGACGCATTGCTGCCCGCGAGCCTGAATCAGTACATTGCCGAGACCGCCCGGCTGTGCGCGCAGCCGAGCGTGTCGGCGCAGCGTGAAGGCACGCGCGAGTGCGCGGGACTCATCGTCGAGACGCTGGCAGTGCACGGTTTCGAGGTGAGCAGCTTTCCGACGCCGGGGAATCCAATCGTCGTGGGACGCGCGCCCGGACGATCGGACCGGACGCTCCTCTTCTACAATCACTACGACGTCCAGCCGCCGGAGCCGCTTGAGTTCTGGACCTCACCGCCCTTCGAGCCGACGGTGCGCGACGGCGCCCTGTACGCACGCGGGGCCAAGGACGACAAAGGCGAGTTCGTCGCGCGCCTGGCTGCCGTGGATGCGGTCCGTGCGGCTTACGACGGCGCGCTGCCCTGCGGCGTGACGTTCGTGGTTGAAGGTGAGGAGGAGATCGGCAGCCCGCACATCGCGCAGTTTGTCCGCGAGCACACAAGTCTGTTGAAGAGCCACGGTGCGATCTGGGAAGAGGGCGGCGTGGGCCCAAGCGGACAGCCCGAGTGCTCGCTCGGACGCCGCGGGGTCCTGTCCGTCGAACTCGCAGTCGAGACGATGCGGACGGATGCGCACTCGGGGCAGGCGCACATTCTGCCCAGCGCGGCTTGGCGGCTGTTGCGTGCCCTGGGGACCCTCAAGGGCGCTGATGAGCGCATCCGCATCCCCGGGTTCTACGACCGTTCGCTGCCGCCGTCGGCGCTGGATCTTGAACTGGTCGACGCGCTGCCGGATGCCGAAGCCTGGCGACGTGAAGTCTACGGAGTGAAGACGTTCGTCCGCGGGCTGACCGGGAAGGCCCTCGAGCGCGCCGTCTTTGATCCGACCTGCAACATTCAGGGCATCACGACGGGCTATCAGGGCGCGGGGATGAAAACCGTGATCCCGGCGCGCGCGTCGGTGAAGCTGGACTTCAGGCTGGTGCCGGATCAGGATCCCGATGATGTCTTTTCCCGGCTGCGGGCGCACCTGGACGCCGAGGGATTCGCGGACGTGACCGCGACGCGGCTTGGGGCGATGTGGCCGTCCAAAGTACCGGCAGATGACCCGCTGGTGGCTCTGACGGCGCGCGCCGCCCGGGAGGTCTATGGCGTGCCGAGCCTGCTGACGCCGATGGGAGGCGGGAGCAGCCCAGTGTACGCGTTTGCCCGACCGCTCGGCATTCCCGTGGTGACCGCCGGGGTCGGCTATGCGAACAACCGCACCCATGCGCCCGATGAGCACGTGCGCCTAGGGGATTTTCTGAACGCTGCTCGGCATATCGCGCGCATCATCGACGGGTTCGCGCAGTTGTAGGCGGTCGCCGCGCTGTGATTGCGGGACCAACGGGAGTCGGCCTGCCTTTTGTCCTGCCTCGCGCGGAACAGCCCGGGCAGCTTGGCGAGACCACCGCCTTCATCTTCTACACCGTCTCACTGGCCGATCTCGCCATCGGCTGGTGGCTGCGGTCACGGGCGTTCGCGCGCGCCCGGCAGTTGCCTGCACCGTCGGCGGATGAGGTGGCCCGCCGGCTCGCCGGCCCAGCGCTCATGGCCGTCACGCTGGCCGACACGCCGGCGATGTTCGGGCTGGTGTCGTATGTGGCGTTCGGGAATCGGGGCGCCCTCAACGTTTTGTGCGTGTTGAGCCTGATCGGTCTGGCGTTGTTGAGGCCGAACCCTGATCAGTGGCAGGACATTGTGAGAGGGATATCCATCGATGCAGATCGTCGTTCTTGAAGGAGACCAGACAGGGCAGGAACTCCTGGAAGAGGCCCTGCGGGTGCTCGATTCCGATGTGACCGGCGTGCCCGTCAGTTTCGATCGTCACGATCTCCGGCTCGAGATGCGACGCCGGACCCGCAACGGCGTCGTGCGTGAGGCAGCCGAGGCACTGAGGACGCAGCGTTTCGGGATTAAGGCCGCCACGATTACCCCCGAAGGATCGGACGACGTCGGCAGCCCCAATGCTCTGCTGCGCGAGTGGATCGGTGCCACGGTGATCCTGCGGACCGGACGGCGCATTCCCGGCGTGCGGCCGGTCTCCGGTGTGGTCGCTCCGATCGCGGTGGTGCGGATGGCCGTGGGAGACGCCTACAACGCGAAGGAATGGCGGGAAGGAGCGGGGCTCGACGAGATCGCCTGGCGCACTTCGACGATCCGCCGGCGCGACTGCCGCGTTGTCGCGGAGTTCTCTTTCCGCCACGCGCAGAAGATCGGCGCGAAGGTCTTCGGCGGTCCGAAGTACACCGTCAGCCCCATCTACGAGGGTCTGCTCAAAGAAGAAGTCGACGCCGCGGCACAGCGTCATCCCGACGTGCCCTACGATCCCCAGTTGATCGACGCAGTCTTCGCGCTGCTGCTGCAATCCACCGGCGAGGGACTGGTGATTCCGGCCCTCAACCGTGACGGCGACACGCTGAGCGATCTGGTGCTGCAGATGTTCGGCAGCATCGCTGGTGCTGAATCGCTGGTTTTGAGCTTCGACGACTCGTTCAATCCGGCCGTCGTCATGGCCGAGGCGCCGCACGGCACCGCGCCGCGCTTGTTTGGAAAGAACCTGGCCAACCCCATGGCGATGATCCTGGCAGCGGCGGCGCTGCTTTCGTACGTGCCGCACGCCGCTGCGCCGGCCGCCTCCCGCGCCATCTTCGAAGCCACCTTTGAAGCTGCGCAGGCCGGTATGCGCACCATCGATCTGGGCGGCGAGGCGTCAACAACGGAGTTCACCGACGAGGTCATCCGGCGGGTCCGGATGAAACTCGAGGTTTGGCGAGGTCTCGGACGCCTCTAGCGTTCAGCCAACGCCGCAAGAATCTGAGGGCGAGCAAGAAGCATTCGGCGGACTAGCCTGTTGCGGGGACGGGAAAGAGGTATTCGACTGGGGCTTGCCTACCCCGCAGGGGGGGAGCAGTGTGGGTATCGTGAATCGCCGCGCGCTGGTCTGGATCGCCGCGGTTCTATCCTTGACCGCCGTCCCAGCTGGGGTCGCGGCTCAACAGTCGCTCTCCGCCTATTTCCCGATGAACCCGGGGACGGTCTGGGTCTATCGGGCGAACTCGGGCGGAGAGTTCATGTTGAGGGTCGGCGGGACGGTCCGGGTTGGTCCGGCTGACTGCCGGGTGATCGAGACGTTGATTGAAGGCGCCGTCACTCAACAGGAATGCTACCGTCTGGAGAAGGACGGCGTCTACACTGTGCAGCGCAGCACCGCGACGGGTTCCGTGCTGCTCACGCCCCCTCAGCGGATCCTGGCCTCGCCGGTGTCCGTCGGCGAGAAGTGGCAGTGGAGCGGTCGGATCGGGGAGCAGCCGATCGTCTTCTCCTATACCTGGGCCAGGCGGGAGAGCGTGACGATCCCGGCCGGGACCTTCGACGCCATGCAGCTCTACTTTGAAGGGAACCCGGGCCCACAGGTCAGAATTCAATCATGGCGATGGTTTGCACCCGGTGTCGGCCTGGTGAAGGAAGACACAACGCTCCAGCAAGGTACCCAAACATCCCGGAACTACGCCGAGCTCGTTCAGGTGATCATGGGGAAGTGAGCCGGGCGCCGCGCGCCGCCTTCTAGCCGCGTCGGGCTTGACCGCCCTGGTCGGTTTGAGTCTTTGCATCTCTCTGGTCGCAGCGAAGGCGTTCGTCTTCATCCAGCGGGAGCGGCGGCGGATTCTCCGACGGGGGCGGACGCGGTGGTGGAAGGTCCGGCGGCTCAGCCGGATGACCTCGACGCCGAGGCGGGCTTTATGCCCGGTGCAGCAGGTGGCGGGCCAGGTGGAGCAGGATCGCCCGATCCTCGTCGCGCAGCCGCCGCGCGATCACCAGCAGTTCGTTGACCATCAGGTTGCTCTGCCCCTCACGAGCCGGTTGAGCCGTGCGGCGCTGGCGTCGCGACGGCCCGGTGCTCGCGGCCTCTTGTTCACCGGAGAAGAGCGGCAGCGGCCGGCCTCTCCTCAATGGAAGCTGCACGGCGCGCGGGGGCGCTTCCTCCTCCGGCAGCGGCGCCGAGAGTTCCTCAACGTACTGCAGAAAGCTGCTGCCCTTCATCCCGAACGCCCGCGCAATCTTCGTCACGATGTCGGCCGAAGGACGCTTCAACCCGCGTTCAATCTCTGAGAGGTACGAGAGGGAGATCCGGGCCAGTTCGGTGACCTCCTCGCGCGAGAGGCTCTTTGACGCGCGCAGGGTCTCGATGGCCCGGCCGAAGTCGAGTCGTGGCCGCATAGAAACCTCCTCACGATCGCGCGCCCGCGCGATCGTGAGGAGAGGTTCGCCATTGCGGAGGCCGGCTCCCTGCGTGTGCGCCGCTCCACGGCTCGGGGCCGTTCCTGCGTACGTCGCTACCGCGTGGCGGTCAGGTGGTCGGCTTCCAGGTGACTGGGCGTTCGCGTACCATTGGGGGCCGCCTGCGCAAGCACAGCCCGCAGCCCGGCCCAGTGGTCCCGCGCCCGCTGCAGCGCCTGGCGAATCCACTCCTTATCGCCTTCGTTGAGCCGTATGGCGGCGCCGATCTTCGCCCAGACCATCGCGTGATAGAATCGCACCGCTGTAGCCGCCACCCACACCTCGCTGCGCACGCTGCCGTCGCCGTTGGGGATGAAGATGTCGCAAATGTTGTCGGTCCCGACCCGCACTGTTACCCCTGCGACCATCATGTCGAGGATTCGGGCGATGGAGTTGTGCACCGGCGCGTGCAGCGGGCTGAGCTGAAACATCGACAGGGCCGCTGTGGGACAGCAGATGACCCCGACGTTGTAGGCGACCAGGTTGTCCACCAATCGCTGGAATCGAGCCTCGTCGTAACACGACGGTGAGATGGCGTGAACCGCCCACACCGTTGGTCCATCTTCTCCTTCGATCTGGGGCGAGCCCAGCCATCGGACCGCCTGGACCAGTTGCTCGGTCTCCTCCTCCCGCGGGTCGTTGTCCTGATCGACCTGGAAGTGCACCGGCTTGTGGAGCGTCTTGCCCAGTTCCAGGATCATTCGGACGTGCCCGTCGAAGCCCACCCGTCCCGTGGCTGTGTCCCTCACAGGCAGCCCGCCCAGCACGTCGGCGATCTCCGCGGCCTGGCGATACACGTTCCAGCGATCGGGATTGGCCCTTGGATTCTTGAAGCCAAAGATCGGCGAGACCGCAATCTTGAGCCTGATCCGGTTGCGGTACTCATCCCGTAGACGCGCCGCCTGGTTGATGGCCGCCATCCCGATGTCCGGGGTCGCGTCGATGAAGGAGACGACCTCGCGTGTCCCCAGGGCGACCATGCGGTCCAGTTCCGCCCGCATGCGGTTGTAGAGGTTGTCGGGGCGGTAAGCCAGCCCCTTGTGGAGCTCACCCACCAGGATCTGCTTGACCGGCAGCGAGAGGCCGGCGGCCCCCACCGGATCGATGTTGGCGTGCTGCAGGTACTCCGGGGCGAAGGTGTTTGCGCGATCCAGGTGCGTGTGGGCGTTGACCCATCCGCCGAACTCTCGCAGCGTCTCCTCGAGCGTCCGATCCCAGGTCACGTGTTCGTAGCGGTCCGGGAGGGTGTCCATGGTCACGCTCCTTTGTGGTTAGCTGATGTCGGCAATGCGATGTGGGACGTGCCGGGAGAGTCAAGGAGGTGCATACAGCAAAATACCCGCCGGTGAGGCGGGCGCAGCACATCGTGGTTGATCACGGTCACCTCCTTGGCCGTCTCGCAGAACGGCACTTAAAGGAGTTCTGGTCCGTGGCAGAACATAGCACGCGGAGTCGGATTTCGTCAAGACCCGGGAGGTCGGGTAGCGCCGAGCGGTCCCGGTCGCGTCACAGGGAGCACGGTGTCGTGCGCAGAAGTCATGCCGGACCTTACTCCGGTGGACAGTTGTCGCATGGAGTGGTTCCGATGAAGTGGCTCAAGCGGATCTTCGCCCGGGGGGATCAGAACACGTCCCCAGCCTTCTTGCTGGACATCCGCTGTGACAAGTGTGGTGAGGTGATCCAGGTGCGCGTGGACCCGCGGTATGAACTCCGGGAGGACGTCCAGGACGGTCGGGAGGTTCGCGCCCTTGACAAAGACGTGATGGGGACCCGCTGTTTTGCTCTCATTCACGTGCACGCCGTGCTCGCGTCGGACCTGACCGTCCTCGCGCAGGAGGTTACCGGTGGTGAGCTGGTGAGCGTGCGCCCAGTGGAACGCCATGATCCGGGAAAACCACATCGTGGATAGAGCCTCCGAGCTCGGGGCGCCGGCGATCGCAACGATCCGTGACGCCGTGGATGGAGACTTCCCCCGAATTCTCGAGATCGACAATGCGGTGTTTCCCGAGTATCAGGAGACGCTCGATGAGTTTCACGCCCACCAGGCACGCCTGCGGTCCGGCGGGTACACGAGCGTGTTCGTGGTCGCAGAGGCGTCACCGGGGCAGCTCGTAGGATATTCGAACTTTCATCACATGCCGGGACAGTTCGA
>JBGPLF010000087.1:0-14412 GCA_041486265.1 bacterium | reverse complement strand
CAGCACGAGCGTGCAGGAATCTACTTCAGACTGTCGGTAACTACGCAGAGGCCGAAACTAACCCTGTTCATTGGACGCCCGCGCACACCGGGAGGGTTTAGTCCGCGCCGTCGATGAAGCTGCCCGCGATCCCGCGCCGCGTCGCCGCCGACCTGGCACTCCTCGCCGTTGCCGGATTCTGGGGACTGACGTTCCCGTTCGGGAAGATCGTGCTGTTGAGCCTCGGGCCGTTCACGTATCTGGCGGCGCGGTTCGGCATGGCCTCTCTTGCGCTCATGCTGGTTGTCCCTCGCCGGCACGCGCCCGCCCTGCAGCGCGCGTCAGCCTCACAGCCCGCGGCCGCCCGAGCGCGCGCGTGGACGCTCGGGGCGGCGGTGGGGGGCGTCCTGTTTCTGGGGTACGCGCTGCAGACGGCCGGGCTCAGGCTGACGGCGGCGTCGAAGTCGGGATTCATCACGGGGCTGTCCGTGGCGATGGTGCCGCTGATCTCAGCGGTGTGGTCCCGGCGTCTGCCGCGCCCCAGGGTGCTGGCGGCCGTGGCGGCGGCGACGATCGGGCTCGCGCTGCTGACCCTCAATGAGTCGGTGGCGCTGGGCCTCGGAGACATCCTCACGCTGGGGTGCGCCTTCTGCTTTGCCCTGCACATCGTGCTGGTCGGCAGGCTCACCGGGGCGCTCGAGCCCGTCACCTTTGCAACGGCGCAAATCGCGTCGGTGGCAGCCCTCAGCCTGCTGGCGGCCCTGACCGAGCGCCCGCTGCCCGCGCTCGACGCCGTGCCGGCCGTGGTTTGGGCGATGATCGCGTTCATGGCGGTCACCGGGACCATCGGCGCTTTCCTGATTCAGGTTTGGGCCCAGCGGCACACCAGCGCGTCGCACGCCGGGCTCATGTTCACCTTCGAGCCTGTGGCTGCGGCGCTGGCCGCGTATCTGATTCTGGGCGAGGTCCTGGCGGGCCGCCAGGCGCTGGGCGCGGCGCTGATCCTCGCAGGGATTGCGGTGGCAGGGCTGAACCAGGAGACGTTGTGATTCCAACGGAGGACAGACCATGAGCGATGCTCGAGGCTTTCAGACCCGCGCCATCCACGGCGGCACCGTGCGCGATCCGCTCAAGTCGGTCAGCCCGCCCATCTATCAAACCACGACGTTCAACTTCGATACGATGGCCGAAGGTGCGGCCCTGGGCGTCGACCGCGGGACGGGCTGGTACTACACCCGGTGGGGCAATCCCACCACCCGGCTCTTTGAGGAACTGATGGCCGAACTCGAGGGCGCCGAAGACGCGCTGGCCGCCGGGTCGGGGATGGGTGCCATCTCGACGGCGGTCATGTCGGTGCTCGAACCCGGGATGCATGTGGTGTCCCCGCGCGCCGTGTACCAGGCCACGTTCGAGCTGTTCCACGCGGTCGCGCCGACATACGGCATCGGGGTGACGCTGATCGACGCCGTCGACCTCTCAGCGTACGAGCGGGCCGTGCGGCCCAACACCAGGCTCGTCTATATCGAGACGCCCAACAACCCTGTGATGCAGATCACCGATATCGCGGCGATCACAGGTCTGGCGCGGCGGATCGGCGCGGTGACGATTGCTGACAACACGTTTGCGTCGCCGTTCAATCAGAACCCGATTGCGTTGGGCGTGGACCTGGTGGTGCACAGCGCGACCAAGTACCTGGGCGGCCACCACGACGTCACCGCCGGGGTGATTGCGGGTCGGCGCGACCTGGTCCGCAAGGCCATCCGGACGCTCCGGATCTTCGGGCCGGTGCTCGATCCGTTCGCCGCCTGGCTGCTGGTGCGCGGGCTGCGCACGCTGGGGATCCGCGTGGAGCGGCACAACCACAACGCGGCTCGGCTCGCGGAGTTCCTGGCCGGACATCCGCGGGTGGAGAAGGTTCACTACCCGGGTCTGCCGTCCCACCCGGATCACGCGGTCGCCACCCGGCAGATGCGGGGATTTGGGGGGATGCTCGCATTTGAGGCGCGCGGGGGTTTCGACGCCGGGGTGCGGACGGTCGAGAACCTGCGAGTCGCCAGCTTGGCGGTCAGTCTGGGCGGCCACGAGACGCTCGTGACGCATCCGGCGTCCACGAGCAGCGTGGCGATCCCCAAGGAGGATCGTGAGCGCGCCGGGATTACCGATGGCCTGATCCGCGTGTCGGTCGGCCTGGAGGATGTCGAGGACCTGATCGCCGATTTTGATCAGGCGCTGCGGGCGGCGGCCTAAGGGGAGGACGGGCCGGGAGATGTCGGCGGACGCACTCGATCCAGAAATCGCGGGGCTGCTCGGGCGCACGACGCTGCGGGTCGATACGCGGTTGTTCATCATCGTCGGTGTGTCCCCGTCCCTGGACATCAGCGTCCGTAAGGCGCTCGCCGAGGTCCACGCGCCGTTCTTCGTGCAGTTCTTTCCCCATGAGCAGACGATCGTGTTGGCCGAGGACGAGTGGGCGCGGGTGCGCGCGGCGTTTCCGGGCGCACGCGAGGAACCCGGCTACCGGCTGATCACGCTGGAGGCGAACCTGGACTGGCAGGTGGTGGGGTATCTCTCGGTTGTGACTGGAGCCCTGGCGAAAGCGGGCATCCCGGTCGGGGTGCTGTCATCGTTCCATCACGACCATCTGCTGGTGCGCGCCGATCGCCGGGACAAGGCCGTAGCGGCGCTGCGGCATCTGATCGACGCCGCGCGCGCCGCCACGAGTGGACTGGGTTCGGCGAGCGAAGGCTCGCTGTGAACGAGCGCTCGCTACCTGCTACTTCCTGAACGTAATCGCCGCGGTCACGCCGGTGAACTGCCATTCACACCCAGGCGCCATGCATGGCACCGTCCCAGTCTTCCAATCGTACCACCGCCATCCGGCCTCCAGGCCCCACCCGCCCTGGAACTCGTATCCGACCGCTGCCCGCAGGTCGACGATGTTGCTGGATGCTCCCGCGGCCCCTCCGTACGTGGTCGTCCACGACGGCCCGTAGGACCCCTCGCCGGTGAAGTACCAGCCCGTGGGCTGGCGGACCATGAACTCGGCGCCGAAACGGAACCCGCTGGAACTCGCGGCAGCGCCGGCGATCGCAGAGCCCACCGAGGCCCCGCCGTAGCCTGCCAAGACTCCCAGATACGAGTTCAGGTTCGCCCCGAACCGATAGTGGACATTGGCATCCCAGATCGTGCCGCTGTTCCACGGCCAGTTGAACGGGGTAACACTCAGTGAGTTGAATCCACCGCTGAACGACCACGGGTTTGTCTTCGAATCGAGCCGGAGTCTGGCGCCCCATGCGCTCGATGTGTCAGACGCGATGAGCGCGCCTGACGCACCGAAGTTCAACGGGGCTCCCCAGTAATTGATCTGAAGCGTAGTCTGGAAGTTCTGGGCCGCCGCCGGCTGGCTGATGAAGGCCAGAAGGGTCGCGATGACCAGCGTGACGAAGATGATACGCAATGTAATCCTCCCTTCGTCGGTTGAGTCGGCATTCCAACCTCTACCTATATTATCACCACTCCGCTGCGCCTTAACCCCCTGCCCAATGGAACAAGGCCGTTTCCGCCTCGGCGAGCGTGGACGCTTCGGCGTCGGCACGAAGATGGCGGTGGTGCACATTGTCCGGGTTGGGCGCCATCGTGACATACAGCGTGCGCATACCGATACCCCGGCCGCCGGCGATGTCGGCGGCGAGCGTGTCGCCCACCATCGCGGCGCGCTCCGGCGCCAGGCCCCAGCGGTCGAGGACCGAGTGGAAGATCCCCGGCTCCGGCTTGACCCGCCCGTACCCTGCCGACGAGACGACGGGATCGAAGTAGGGGCGAAACCCCATCCGCTCCACGATCTGTTCAATCAGCCAGTGCGACGTCGCGTTGGAGATGCAGGCGACGCTGAGACCTGCCTCGCGGAGCCGTTGCAGCAGCCGGACGGCATTGGGAAACGCGCGATACCCGGCCAGTTCGGGCTCGAAGAACGCCCGCTCAGCGGCGGCGACGAAACCGGTATCGGGCTCCGGGCCATTGAAGCGCTCGAGGATGCGGCGAATCCCCTCCTGCATCGTGTACTGCCGTCCGGTGGATCCCGTCATCTCGAGCACCCAGCGGCGGGCCTCGCCGATCGCGTCCTGGACTGATTCGGGCCAGCCCCGGGACCGAAACCACGCCGTCAGGCTGCGAATGCAGTCCTCATCGGTGGTCGAGGGATAGATGAGCGTGCCGCCGAGATCGAAGATGACTCCAGCAAGCGGGGGGTGGGTCGTGCGCGTCTGGTTGGTCACGCAGGGATTATACGATACCGGCCGAACGCATTGTGACAATGCCGGACGACGCCCTGGCGTTGCTCAAGCGGGTCCCCCTGTTCAGGGATCTGGGGGACGACCTGCTGGCGGGTTTTGCAGCGCACCTCCGCCGCCGTGCGTTTCGCCGCGGCACCATGATCTTTCACAAGGATCAGGCCGGCGACGCCCTCTACATCATCGAGTCGGGGCGGGTCCGCATCTTCTTGCCGGCGGAGGGCGGAGAAGAGCTCAGCATCGACGACCTGGGGCCGGGGGACGTCTTCGGCGAGATGGCCCTCCTCGATGGCCAGCCGCGGTCGGCGAGTGCCGACGCGTCGGAGGACACTGTCACCTACACGCTCGGCCACGAGGAGTTCCAAAAGCACCTGGCCGGCTCGCCTGCGTTGGCCAGCGCCCTCATTGCGCTGCTGAGTACCCGACTGCGACACGTCATGGAGTACACGGAGACGCTGGCGTTTCTCGACGTCCAGGGCCGCCTCGCGCGCATCCTCCTGGACCTGGCCGGGCGGCACGGCGCCAAGATCGAAGGCGACGGCGTCGAGATCGACCTCGACCTGACACAGGCGGAACTGGCCAGAATGGTGGGGGCGACGCGCGAACGCGTCAACCGCGCCCTGGCGTCGTTCCGTTCTCAGGGGATTCTGGAGCTCCGCGGTAAGCGCATCGTCATCCGTGACCTCAAGCGCCTGAACGACCGGATTTACTGAATCTCCCCCGCTTCTTGCCTCTTCCCACCTTGTGACAAAGTTCACGGTCCCTCTGTGACCGCTTCAATCGTGATGGACGCCCTTCCCCTGTAGCGTGAGGGCAGGTGAACGAAACAGGGGAGGCGAGCTCAATGGACATCATCGGGGTGCAGGGGATCGGACTCGCGATCATGCACGTGTACACGCTGCTCTGGTTTGTGGCCTACGCCGCCGTCTTCGCCGTTGGGACCCTCTGGCTTGTCGCGCTCGGGTCCCTGGTCTGGGGCAGGAACGTTCCCTAGGGCCGGGAGGTGACGCTGATGATTTTCGAAGAGATGATCGGGTTGGTCCTCATCGCGATGTGCAGCTTGGCATTCGTGGTCTCCGTCCTGCCCATCAAGCGTCCCACGACCAGACGGTAGGAGACTTTGAAGCCCTTGAGGTAAGAGAAGCGGCGGAGGGATGAGGTGTCGCCCCTCTCCTCCGCCGCGGTCGTGGTCACTATCTCGATTACGGCGATGCCTACTCGCTGATGTCACGCTCGCTCGCGGTGGCCACCGGCACGAGCAGATGCAGCGCGACCACGATAAGGGCAGCGACGGCGATGAACTCGTTCACGGCGATCACCTCCTCCGATGTGTGTTGTCCTGACTCTACGCGTGGGCCCAACACCGTTCGATGACACCCGACACAACGAGACTGTGACACCAGTCACAGCCTCCCTGTGACGGCCGTGATCGTGGCCTCATCCACCTTGCGGTAGCGTGTGAGCAGATGGAACACGAGGAAGGAGGGGAGGACAATGATCGCGGGGGGATCGTTCAGACGCAGGGGACGTCTCAGCCTGCTCTATCTGGTGTTGATCCTCCTGGCAGCCGAGTTCGTGCCTCCGATCCTCCGCGGGACTGAGTGTGACGGCCTGGACGCAACGGGGGACGTCTGCATCACGCGCCCCATGGCTGCCGCGACAGACTCCCGCCTGCCTGTTGTCCACCGGTGAAACGGCGCGTCACGTGAGATCCTCAGCGGACCGTGAGATTCCCTTGCCCAATTGGAAGGGGATTTGGGGGACCTACCGGACCGCGGGCTGATTCTGAGGCAGCGCGTACTCGATCGCATCGTCCAGGGTCATGGCCCGGCCGGTCTCACGCGCCGCCGCAAACGCCGGTTCACCCATCGCTTCGGAAATCGCGGCCAGGCGCTGCGTGTGATCGTCCCGGTCCGCGGCCGGCAAGGGGACATGAACCATGTCACGCACGGCCTCGGCGGCGCCGGACAGGCGGGCCGCCGGTTCCCACAACTCCCGCGCCGCGGCGATCGCAGCCAGTCCCTCCATGGATTCGGCGATGCCCCACATCTCGCCCTCATCCCTTCGCAGCGCAAGGGCCTCACGTTCCAGTTCGGCCGCATGCTCACCGCGGCCCTCGACAAGCGCCACACGCGCCAGCTCGTGCAGCGAGACGGCGAGCTGGGGCCTGTTCACCAGGTCGCGCGAGAGGGTGACGCTTTCCTCGAGCAACGCCCTGGCCATCGCGGTGTGTCCAAGCCGCCCCCGGGCGCTTCCCAGATGGCTGAGCACCAAAGCGACACCCCACTTGTCCCCTATGCTCCGGAAGACCGCCAAGCTCTCGGCGCACAGAGCGGCGGCACGGTCGAACTCCCCCTGGTAGCGGGCCACCCATCCCAGCAGGCTGAGGACGGTCGCCGTTTCCCAATCGCGCTCCAACTCCCGGCAGATCGCGAGGCTCTCCTCGAACATCCCGGCCGCGCGCTCGTATTCTCCTTGAAGCAAGGGGATCACGCCGAGGATGCACAACGAGTAGACGATGCCGAGCCGGTCGTCAAGGGTCCGGCAGACGCCCAGCGCTTCCCCGGCCAGCGCCGCAGCCCGGCGCATGTCTCCTTGAAGCCAGGCGATGGCCCCGGCGCCGTAGAGCGCGCCCGCCCGCGCGTGGCTCGGCGCCGGCGAACTCGCTTGCAGCGCGGCCTGCAGCCAAGCGCTTCCCTCGTTGAGGGTGCCCTGTGTGAACCAGAACCACCACAGCGACCCCGCCAGCAGTAGCATCTCGTCCCCGCCGCCCGGATCACGCCTGCTCCACTCGAGCGCCGCGCGGAGGTTGTCGACCTCCGTCTTGAGGCGATCCAGCCAGGCCGTCTGGCCGACGCCGCGCAATTCGGACTCCGCGCGCTCGGCGAATGCGCGGAAGAAGTCCCGACGCCGCCGTCGCAGCGCGGGTTCTTCTCCGACATCGCGGAGCCGCCCGGTCGCGTACTCTCGCACCGTTTCCTGCAGCCAGTAGCGCACCTCGGTCGCCGCGCCCTCGTCCACCACCATGACCAGTGACTTGTCCACCACGACCGTCAGCAGATTGAGGACCTCGAAGGGCTCAAGGCCGTCCGCGCCGCAGACAGTCTCCGCAGCTTCCAGGGTCCATCCGCCGGCGAAGCCCGAGAGGCGGCGCAGCAGCGCCTGTCCTTTTTCGGGGAGCAAATCGTAGCTCCAGTCCATCGTGGCGCGCAGGGTCTGCTGGTGCGGTAGGGCGGTCCGGCCACCCCCGGTCAGCAGCCGGAACCGGTCGTCCAGCCGCGCGGCGATTTGATGCACCGGCAGGACCCTCACCAGAGCGGCCGCCAGCTCGATCGCCAGCGGGATGCCGTCGAGCCGGTGGCAGATCTGTGCCACCGACGGCGCGTTGCGATTCGTCACAGCGAAGTCAGGCTTGGCGGCCGCAGCTCGTTCGATGAACAGGCGGACGGCTTCATACTGGGTCAGGCGTTCCAAGGGCGGGAGACGGAGCAGGTCGGGCATCGGGAGCGATGGGACACGATAGGTCGTTTCTCCTGGGATTCCCAGCGGCTCTCGGCTGGTCGCGAGAATCCGCAGATCGGGACATGCCCGCAGCAGGGTCTCCGCGAGGTGGGCGCACGACGCGATCAAATGCTCGCAGTTGTCCAGCACGAGGAACAGGTCTTTGGGCAGGAGGTGGTCCGCAAGCGTGGCGATCAGCGGGCGCGTTGGCTGCTCGCGCACACGCAGGGCCGAGGCCACCGTCTGGGCCACCAGGGCGGGATCCGAGAGCGGCGCCAGTTCGACCAGCCACACCCCGTCGTCAAAGGCGTCCACCAGGTCGGCGGCGACCTGCAGCGCTAGGCGCGTCTTCCCGCACCCGCCGGAGCCGGTGAGCGTCAGCAGCCGCGTGGTGGAGAGCAGCCGCTTTGCTTCATCCATCTCACGCCCGCGCCCCACAAAGCTGGTCAGTTGCTGCGGCAGGTTGTTGGGAAGGTGGTCCAGGGTCCGCAGTGACGGGAAGTCGGCAGGCAGGTCGGCGTGCAGGATCTGGAGGATCCGTTCCCGTCGCTGCAGGTCCTTGAGCCGGTACTCCCCCAGGTCCTGCAGGCTCAGTCCCGCGGGCAGGTCGTTCTCCAACACGTCGGCCGTCGTGTCGGAGATGAGGATCTGCCCGCCCCACCCGGCGGAGCAGATGCGCGCGGCCTTGTGGATTCCCAGACCGACGTACCCGCCTGTCCCGCTCGCCGCCTCCGACGTGTGCAGTCCCATGCGGACCCTGAGCCCCGCGCCGTCCGGCCACTCATGTGCGTGGATCGCGCGCTGCCCGGCGACAGCCGTCGCCACCGCGTCCCGCGCGCTCTGAAACGCGACCAGGAACGCATCCCCCTGCGTCTCGATCTCGTGGCCGCCTCCGGCGGCAAAGGCGGCCCGGAGCAGCCGGTGTTGATCCGTCTGCGCGCGGGCGTAGCCGGCGTCCCCGAGACGCTGCAGAAGGTCCGTGGATCCCTCGATGTCTGTGAAGAGAAACGTAACCGTTCCGGTCCGCAGAGGCAGCATCGGGTCTCACAGGGATACAGTGACGATCAACTTGCTCTGCTTCCGGCGGAGATGTATTCACTACACAGGCGGGAGTCCCTGCGGGCTGCAAGTCAGCGGATTACAAATCAGAGGAGGTGGGGTCATCGATCACCCACCTCCTCCGCCACCGTCTTGGCCGCGACCGGTCAGGGTCGCGGGGTGCATGGTCCTAGCCATTGAGCTGCCCAGCTTCGACATTCGCGCCGTCCGAGGTAACCTGAGACGACTCGTCGGGACCCGGCAGGTACAGGGCCGCCGGAGCGTCCTTGACGTCCTTGCGGATGAGGTCGGCCTCGCCCGCGAAGGCGGTGTGCACGCCGACCAACAGGATCGCGCTCAGAGCGACGATCGCTGCGAAGGTCTTCATGATTTTCTCCTCCTTTCTTTAGGATTTGGCTCACAGCGCCGGGAGGTTCTTGCCCTCCCTTCCGTGCTGTTCACCTGAGTCATACTCTACGCAGCCATGGGGAGTGCCACGATGCCGCGGGTCACAGGCGACCTGTGAAACCGGGCACACGGGGCCCAGGTGGAGGAGACTTTCGGATGCCCAGAGAAGGCATCGTGCCTGTACGACGATGATGCAGCTGGATCTCGCACGTGTCGGGAAGTGGACGGAAGAGCGTATCTTCCGCGTCGACGCCACGCGCCTCCAGGCCTATGCGGCCGCGATCAATGATCATCATCCCAGGCACACCGGCGGCGAGCAGGCCCCTCCGATCTTCGCCTGCGTTCCCGTCGGCGAACTCGTCGGGCCGGCCGTGGACGGTCTGATCACTCCCGAAGACCGCCGGTGGACCGTGCATGAGGCGCAGGACTGTTTCTTCCAGCGGTCGATCGTGGCCGGCATGGTGCTGCACACGAAGGCGTCGTCAATCGGCGTGCATACCCGGCGATCGGGGGCGACGATTGTGATCAAGACGGTGACGCATGACGGCCGCGGTGAACTGGTCAACGAGTCGTACGTGACCCTCTTCATCCGGCGCCCGACGGACGGGCAGGGCGCCGGTGAGCGGGCGCCCGACCATGCGCTCCCGGTGCACGCGAAAAACGCGGGGCCGGTCGCCAGCGTGACCGAGGCGATCGATTGGGATCAGACATACCGGTACGCCGAGGCCTCCGGTGATGACAATCAGATTCACCTCGACCCCGAGTTTGCCCGATCGGTGGGTCTGCCGGGCATCATCGTGCATGGGATGTGCACCCTGGCGTTCGCCAGCCGCGCCGTGATCGCGGAGGCTTGTGGCAATGAGCCGGACCGCCTGCGGCGCTTGGCTGCGCGCTACACGCGGCCGGTGATGCCAGGCCAGTCCATCACGACGAACATCTGGGAAGCGGGCGAGCGCAACGGTCGCCGCGTCTACGTCTTCGAAGTGGTCAACCAGGAGAAGAAGGCGGTTATTCAGGATGGACTCGCAGAGGTCGCTCCGTGAAGGTGCTCCGGGACCGCATCGCACG
Source organism: bacterium (assembly GCA_041486265.1). Classification (GTDB taxonomy): domain Bacteria; phylum Sysuimicrobiota; class Sysuimicrobiia; order Sysuimicrobiales; family Humicultoraceae; genus JBGPLF01. The sequence continues at coordinate 4,129 of JBGPLF010000087.1, read as the reverse complement.
CGAGGGCCGCAACCTCGGTCACGGCATCCTCAAGGTGTCCTGGCCTAGCCTTTCACGTGACGAAGAGCGGGACCAACTCGAAGCGGTTCACGTCCAGCAGGCCTCGATCGGTCAACTTTAGGGCGGGGATCACCGAAAGGGCCATAAACGACAGCGTCATGAAGGGATCCTCCAGGCGCGTGCCCATGCGCCTGGCCGTCTCCAGGAGCGCGCGCATGCTCTCGGCCACCGTGGCCAGCGGCTCATCGGACATCAGGCCGGCGATGGGCAGCGGGTGCCGGGTGATCTCACTCCCGTCAACGGCCACCTGCCCGCCCTGCATATCGAGGATGACCTCGACCGCCGTCCGCATCGCCTCGTCGCTCGCGCCTACCACGATGAGATTGTGCGCATCGTGGGCGACCGTGGACGCGAGCGCTCCGCGCTGCAACCCGAATCCCTTGATAAACCCGAGTCCCACCCGGCCGCTGCCGGTATGCCGCTCGATCACCGCCAGTTTCAACAGATCCCGGCCCGGATCGGCCACCGCTTCGCCCGACACGATGCGCGCGTCGGCCTCGGCCGCACTGGTGACGATCTGGTTGGGGATGACCTCGATGACCCGCACGCGTCCCCCTTGCGAGGGGATGCGAAACCGCAGCGCGGTTCTCGGCACGTTGATCGAACTCCGCAGTGCCGGCAACTTCTCCGGCCGGTTGTAGGGTAGCAGTTCGCCATCGCGGGCTACGAGCCGGCCGTGACGGTAGACCAGCCGGGGGCGGGGCGCGTCAAGATCGTCGAAGACGATCAGGTCCGCGAGTCTTCCGGGGGCCACCGCGCCTCGATCGCGGAGGCCGAAGTGCTCCGCGGCATTTAGGCTGCCGATCTGAAGCGCGAGAAACGGATCGAGCCCCAGCCCGATGGCCTGGCGAATCATCGAGTCGATGTGGCCTTCGACCAGCAGGTGTACGGGGTTGCGGTCGTCGGTGACAAACATGCAGCGGCGGGCGTTCTCCGGCGTCACCAGCGGCAGAAGATCTTTGAGATTACGCGCGGTGCTGGCTTCACGGAGCATCACCGCCATCCCGCGCTGGAGTTTGTTCCGGGCTTCGGCGAGGGTCGTGGACTCGTGATCAGAACTCGCCCCCGCGGCCACGTACGCGGTGAGATCCAGCCCCTGCATTTGCGGCGCATGCCCGTCGATCGGGCGGGTCCCGGCGGCCTTGATCTTGGCCAGGACCTCGGGATCCGACGCGAGAAGGCCTGGAGCATTCATCAACTCCGCCAGTCCCAGGACCCATTTGTCTTGCATCAGGGTTTCCAGATCATAGGCGGAGAGTTCCGCGCCGGAGGTCTCCATCGGGCTTGCCGGGACGCAGGACGAGGCCATGACGAACATGCTGAGAGGGTTGTACTTTGCCGCCTGCAGCATGTAGCGGATGCCGCTCATCCCGAGCACGTTGGCGATCTCATGGGGATCGGTGATGACCGTCGTTGTGCCGTGGGGCACGACCGCCCGCGCAAACTCCGGGACGCTGACCATGCTGCTCTCGATATGGACGTGCCCGTCGATCAACCCCGGCGCCAGGTAGGCGCCCTCCAGATCGTGCACCTCGGGCGCCCGGTAGACGTCCCCGTCGCCGGCGAGACTCAGGCCCGCGATACAGTCCCCGGCAATGGCGACGTCGCCTGCGAGGACTTCGTGACTGAACAGTTCGATGACGCGGGCGTGCTTGAGGACGAGGTCGGCCGGTTGCCTGCCGCGGGCAACCTGAATGAGCCGCGAGAGGTCCATGTGCTCCGATTTCCCCAGACCGTTGGAGGGTTCCTCCGAGCCCTTCCTTAGATCTCGACGTCCATTCCTTCTTTCCCGGGGAGTAGTTCGAAGGGCAGGGGCTCGCTCCACGCCTCCTCGTGCAGCCGGTCGAGCGTCGAGTCCCCATGGCTGGGGTCATGGTGGAACGTCATGAGCCGGCGGACCCTCGCCAGCGTCGCAAACGCCAGCGCTTGCGGGATCGAACTGTGCCCCCATCCGATGTGCCCCGCGTACTCGGTGGGCGTGTACTGCGCGTCGTGGATGAGAAGATCGGCGCCCGCGGCGAGATCGAATCCCGACGTCCAGTTCGGTTTACCCGGGAATACCTGCGCGCCCAGCGCCGGCTCGTGATCGGGCAGGAAGGTCATCGAGGCCGCGCCCTCAGTGATCCGATACCCGACCGTCGGCCCCGGATGGCAGACGAGTGCTGCGGTGATCGTCAGCCCGCCGATGTGAAACCGGCCGAGCGGCACATCATGCAGGGTGAGATTGCACGGCAGCTCGCGGAGGTTCACCGGAAACAGCGGCGGCGAGAGATACCGGGCGAGCCGCGCGCGCAGGTGGAGTGTCGTGGAGGGCGGTCCCCAGACGTGCACGTCCAGGTTGGGACGGTACAGGGGATCGAAGAACCCCAGCCCCTGGATGTGATCCATGTGCAGGTGCGTGAGCAGGATGTCCACCCGCTCGAGATCGGGCTCGACGGCCGCGCCCAGCCGCCGGATGCCTGTGCCGGCGTCGAGAATCAGGCAGGTGCGGCTTTCGCAGCGAACCTCGATACACGACGTGTTGCCGCCGTAGCGTATGGTGTCCGGCCCGGCGCTCGGCAGCGATCCCCGGGTTCCCCACAGTGTGATCTTCATCGATGCTTGGACCCCCAGAAGATGGCGACGGCGCCCAGGTGCCGCCCGCTTTGGCCTTCAATGGGAAAGGCGGTGACTTCAAGGTTCCTCGCCACGCCGTCCAGCCCGGTGATCCGGAGGGTTCGGTGAGCGGGGCGGCGCTCTCGAACCGCGACCACGAGCGGGATCGCGTCGGGCGGCAGCGGCAGGTTGTCCTCGTCCCGTGGCGCAAAGCTGGTTGACCACTCGGCCATCGGCATTTCGCCCGCCTCGTCGAACCGGCGGCCGAGGAGCGCCTCGGCAGGCTCGTTGTAGAAGAGCAGCGTTCCCTGAGGATCTACCACGAAGATGGGCATGGCCAGGTAGCTGGCCAGTTGCCTCATCAGGATGATCTCGATCTCTTTCTGGCTCATGGCGCCGCCCGCCCTTCCGCCGTGTCAGGTGCCCGCCTCGAAGTAGGGGACAATTCTGTGCCTGGGGCGGCCTTGCCTCCGTTGGATCGGGTCTTCGTCTAATTGTCCCCTGCACGTGTACATAGGGCAGCCGCCATGGATTATTATCTTTCCAGGATCGCGACGTTCTCGATCCGCGGCTTGTGCGGGCGGGATCGTCCTGAGGCGGGTGGCCTGGAGGGTGACTGGATGAAACGACTGGGCCTTGAACGGGCGTTGGTGGATCGGGGTGTCTACGAGCATGCCGTGAAGCGCTTTCGTGACGCCGGCATTGTCCTACCGACGTTCGCGGAACTTGCGGATCCCTCGCGGATTCCGGCGCAGACGAAGGCGGCACTGGCCGGCGTGGAGCCCGACGAACCCAACCCGTTGAATCTCTTCAGGGTGCACTGGTACAACGGCGCGGATCGCCGCGGAGGTGTCGCGGCGCCCGAGCACCTCGTGCTGCCGAAGGCGCTCACCGGCGTGGACGCGCAGATTGTCATCGCGCTGGGCGACCGCTTCCCAATGATCCGCGCGCACAAGGTGCTGGCGGCCTACGGCTGCCTGGCGCCACGGATCATCACGGGCCAGTTCGATCCGACGGTCCACCGGGCGGTCTGGCCGTCCACCGGCAACTACGCACGCGGCGGCGTGGCGATCTCCCGCATCATGGGATGCCGGGGGATTGCGGTCCTGCCCGAGGGGATGAGCCGCGAGCGGTTTCAGTGGTTGGAGCGGTGGGTCGCCGATCCCGCGGATATCATCCGGACGTCCGGGACGGAAAGCAACGTCAAGGAGATTTATGACAAGTGCGCTGAGCTTGAGCGCGATCCACAGACCATCATCTTCAACCAGTTCTGTGAGTTCGGGAATCACCTGATCCACTACCAATGCACCGGGCGGGCGCTGGAGCGAGTGTTCGAGTCGCTGCGGGCCGGTGAGGGCGACCTGCGGCTGCGGGCGTTCGTTTCAGCCTCCGGGTCGGCCGGGACGCTCGGAGCCGGCGACTATCTGAAAGAGCAGTTCGGCGCGCTGATCGTCGCCGTGGAGGCGCTGGAGTG
>JBGPLF010000086.1:0-14447 GCA_041486265.1 bacterium | reverse complement strand
CGTGGCGGTCTTCCTGGCCAGCGACCTGTCGCGGTCGGTGACGGGCAACACGATCTTCGCCGACAGCGGGTTTCACGTCATGGGTGTCGCCGGACAACTCGAGGTGCGGAAGAGAACCGAAGAGTAGACCCGGACGGGCCCGGCGCGGCGGCGCGCCTCCGCGCAAGATCCCCCAGCCGCGCCAGACCGAGACGACGGCGCTGATGTTGTTGAGCGCGTGGACCACCATTGCGGGCACCAGGCTGTGCGTGCGCTCGTACACCAGGGCCAGTACCAGGCCGAGGATGAAGATCGGCAGCGCGTGTACGACCTGCAGGTGCAGCGCGGAGAAGAAGGCGGCGCTGGCCAGCGTCGCCACGAGCACGCCCCAGCGATTCCGCAAGCCGCCGTAGACAAATCCACGGAAGAAGATCTCCTCGCCGATCGGGACCACGACGACCAGCAGGATCAGCAACCACACCGTCGGCGCGATCCCGCTCAGAGTGTCCATCACGGGCTGCAGTGGATCGTCCAGATGCTCCGCGGCGGCCCGTGCCGCGGCCTGGACCGGGCCTTCGACGAGGCCGATGAGGTACACTGCCAGGTTTTCGCTCACGGTGGCGAGCGGGACGGCGATCGCCGCCGCCGCCGCACCCAGAACGCTCCAGCGCGGCCACTGGTCCGTCCGCAGACCAAGGGACGCCGGGGGCAGCCGGTACCGGACCATCGCCACATAGGCAGGGAGTCCGACCAGGGCAACATTCTGCACGATCGTGACCACCGAAAGATTCCGCAGGGTCAGCGGCAGGTCGATTCCGACCATCGTTGCGGCGAGCGGAAGCGTCAGCATGAACAGCACGGTGATCCCGGCCATCTCGAGCGGGCCCCAGATACCCCGCCGGTCGGCAGGATAGAACACCAGCAGATAGATCGGCACCGCTGCCGTAATCAGCAGGAAGAGCAGCTCGGATGCCTGCGCGGAGTATTGGGGGATGGGATAGACTGCAGCGGGACCCATAGACGTGTTCAGGTTTCGGCAATCCCCCAACCCCTTCCTCCGGATGCGGGACGAAAGATGCGATCCGATTCGCTCGAGGGGCAAGGAGGGTCCGGCGTGGCGCCGAAGTAGACTGGGCCGAGGTGTCTAGCGTGCCCCACATGTCAGTCTACCGCCGCTGGCGGCCGCAAACGTTCGAAGAGCTCATTGGGCAGGAACGCATCACTCGCACCCTGCAGAACGCGATCCGGGCCGGCCGCACGAGCCACGCCTACCTGTTTGCAGGCCACCGCGGCACGGGGAAGACCACGACCGCGCGCATCCTGGCCAAGGCGCTCAACTGCGCAAATGGCCCCACGCCCACACCGGACAACACCTGCCCCCAGTGCGAAGCAATCTCGAAGGGTGTCAGCATGGATGTCATCGAGATCGACGGCGCCAGCAACACCAGCGTCGATGACGTCCGCGATCTCAAGGAGAAGATCGTGCTGGCCCCGACGGAAGGCCGGTACAAAGTCTACATCATCGACGAGGTTCACATGCTCTCGACCAGCGCGTTCAACGCGCTGCTGAAGACCCTGGAGGAGCCGCCGGCCCACGCCGTCTTTGTCCTGGTCACGACCGAACCGCACCGGATTCCGGCGACGGTCCTCTCGCGGTGCCAGCGTTTCGACTTCCGGCGCGTGTCGTTCAAGGAGATCACCGGCCGGTTGAAGACGATCGCGCAGCAGGATGGCATGAAGATCGACGACGCAGCCCTGGCGCAGATCGCCCGCAGCGCCGATGGATCGGTGCGTGACGCGGAATCGGTCCTCGATCAGTTGAGTGCGTACACCGACGGGCAGATCAACCGTGACCTGGTCACGAGCGTGCTCGGCCTGGTCGACGACGACACCGCCGCCGCGTTTGCCGAGGCAACGCTGCATCGCGACGTCGCGACGTCGCTCCGGCTGTCACAGGAAGTCGCGGACGCCGGCAAGGACATCCGGCAAGTGCTGCGGACGCTGTTGGAGCATTTTCGTGACCTGCTCCTGGTGAAGACGTGCGGGCCTGCAGCGTCAGAGATCCTCGACGCGCCGCGGGAGTGGTTTGAGCGCCTGGCGGCGCAGGTCGAAGGACCGAGCGTCTCCGACCTGCTCCGCGCGGTGCGCGTGCTCAACGAGGCGGCAAGCGACGCGCGCTGGAGCACGCAGCCCAGGCTGGCATTAGAAGTCGCGCTCATCCGCTTGGCCCGGCCGGAGATGGATCCCTCGATGGAAGGGGTGCTGGCGCGGCTCGAGCGGCTGGAGGGAGCGGGCCCGGTCGCCTCGACGCCCACGCCGGCCCCGCAGACACGGACGCCTTCTCCACAGGCGCCGCCACGGCCCGCGCCTGCGCGGCGTCCCCCCGAACGGGCGGACACCGTGAGAGACCTGGAGGCGGGGGAACGGCCCGCGGCTTCGGACAGGAGTGTCGCGGCGGAACCGCCCGCGAGGCCGGCCCTGGTCAGCATCGACGACGTGCGCCGGCAGTGGGCCCGGGTACTCGAAGACATCAAGCGCGCGAAGATGATCTGTCACGCGCTGCTGATCGACGGCACCCCACTCGAAGTCAACGGCAACACGCTGACCGTCGGACTGCGGTCGGCGTATGCCTTCCATGCCGACAACTTGAACCGCCCCGAAAACCGTGACGTCGTGGAAAGCGCGCTGGCCCGCGTGCTCTCACAGCCGCTGCGGTTCCAGTGCCGCCTGTACGACACTCCACCCGCGCCGGCGGGGGGGGCGGTAGGAGAAGCGACGGCTCCCAGTGGCCCGGCCGCAGGCGAGACGGCGGCGGCCCCAGGGGCAGTGGCAACCCCAGGGGTCGCGGCAACCCCAGGCGCAGTGGCAACCCCAGGCGCCGCGGCAGGATCGCTGACGCGCCAGAGCGGCATCTCCCTCGTCGATCGCGCCAGGGAGTTGTTCGGCGCCGAGATCGTCGAAGAGAAGCCGGCGGGATAGACGCGCGGCGCTCACAGCCACAGCACCGGGAGGCAGACTGCAGATCATGCGCGACATGGGCAAGATGCTCAAGCAGGTGCAGAAAATGCAGGCCGAGATGGCACGGGTGCAGGAAGAACTGGCGTCCGCGAAGGTCGAGGCAAGCGCCGGCGGGGGGGTCGTTCGCGCCGTCGCCAACGGTCATGGCGAACTGATCTCCCTCGCCATCGACCCGGCGGTGGTCGATCCATCCGACGTAACCATGCTGGCGGATCTGGTGCTCGCCGCGGTCAATGAAGCCCAGCGCAACGCCCGCACCCTGGCTGAGGACCGCATGAAGGCGGTGACAGGAGGGATTCAAATCCCCGGCCTCCCCGGTCTCTGATGTACTATCCCGACCCCCTCGCGCGCCTGATCGACGAACTGTCCAAGATGCCGACCGTCGGGCCGAAGACGGCTCAGCGGCTGGCGTGTCATATCATGCGCCTGCCCCTAGAGGAGGCAAAGGCCCTCGCCGACGCCATCCTCGACATGAAGGCGAAGATGCGGTACTGCTCGACCTGCTTCACGATCACAGACGTGGACCCGTGCGCGATCTGCAGCGACACCGCCCGCAACGGTGCGCTGTTGTGTGTCGTCGAAGATCCCCGAGATGTTATGGCGCTCGAGCGCACACGCGAGTTCCACGGGCGCTACCACGTGCTGCACGGTGCAATCTCGCCCTTAGACGGGATCGGGCCGGACGACCTCAAGATCCCAGAGTTGCTGGCGCGGGTCCAGGCGGGCGGGATCACAGAAGTCATCGTGGCAACCAACCCCCGCGTCGAGGGTGAGACGACCGCGATCTACCTGGCGCGGGTGCTGAAACCGATGGGAGTCCGAGTCACGCGAATCGCGCACGGCCTCCCGGTCGGCGGGGATCTGGAATATGCCGACGAGGTAACGTTGGCGCGCGCGCTGGAGGGCCGGCGGGATCTCTAAGGAGCGTCGGATGCCGGGGTGAGTCAGCGTTGCTCGAACACACCAATGGCGTAGACGGCGTTGTAGAATGCCTGCGCACGCTCTTGATTGATGAAAAACGCCACTCCGAGGAACTCGTACCACAGAATCTTGTCGTGTTGTTCCGAATCGTTCTCCACGCTTGAAGGCGCACCCAGCGCCCTGCGGATCTCTGTCTCTGTACGTCCGACGCGGAGCCCTTCCTTGGTGAGGTACCGGTCGTTGTTTTGAACCCAGATTCGGAAGACTCTGCCGGTCTTCGCGGCCCACGCCCCCAGGCCAATCTTTATGGAGGCGTTGGGATCAAACCAATAGTAGGCGACGGTACCGTCTGGTCGGCCCCGGCTACCTTTGGGACGGCCGAGGATCCCGGTCACTTCCTCGATCGACATCTCTAGCTTCACGCCCCCGACACCTTGCCGCGGCGCAATGAGAGTCTCAGCGGTGGGCGTCGACACCGAGCTCTACAAAAGCCAGCGAGCGACTCATCCCAGAGGATGGGTGCCCGCGGGCACTGGGAAGTAGACCCGAGCCGGGATGAACAGCAGGATAAAGGGGTGATCCCCGACCACGAAATGTCCTTGTTCTGCCTGAGTTCCGTGGGTATACTGGGCGCGGAGGCGAGCGCAGTGGAATTCGTCAGCCCGACACACGGTAGACTCTCGTTCGATCAGATGTTCCGGCAGTTGGTCGGCTACATGAAGAGCGACCCCGACCAGCACTACCATTTGATCATCGGCACCGACTCGCTCTTGTCCGACGAGACGACGTTTGTCACTGCCGTCATCGCCCACCGGGTGGGTCACGGCGGACGCTACTTCTACCGCAAGTTCCACAACCGCAAGATCACGAGCCTGCGCCAGCGCATTCTGTTCGAAACGTCGCTGAGCCTGGAGACCGCGCACCTGCTCACGACCGAGTTGGGGCGCAATGGCTACTCCAAGCTGCCCGTCGAGATCCACCTCGATGTCGGCCACAACGGCGAGACGAAGCGGATCGTCCGCGAGGTCGTCGGGATGGTGTCCGGGTCGGGTTACGCGGCGGTCATCAAACCCGACGCCTACGGGGCCACGAAAGTCGCCGACAAGCACTCGAAGTAGATCCTCGTCATCTTCCCGAGAAACAACCCGGAAGCGACCGAGGACAAGGGGGCATGATGGCCAGATATCGTGGAAGAGTCAAACTGGTCGTCCTGGACACCGCCGGGGTCGTGTGCGACGGCCCGCAGGACCTGCGGCGCCAGTATCCGGGCGATGACGGCAAAGGCGTCAAGGCGCCCGTCGTCGCATTCGACGAGGTGCTGGCGCGGCACAAGCTGGCGGTGGACTGGGCCACGATCAGAAAGCCGATGGGCCTGTTCAAGCGAACGCACCTGCAGCGCCTCCTCGAGGACCAGCGGGTCTCAACCCTTTTTGAGAAACAGTACGGCCGGCCCTGGGCGGAAAAGGATCTTGACACCCTGTTCGCTGACTTCCGGCCCATCCTCGATGACGTGATCGTCCGCGAGGACCTGGCCCGACCCATCGAAGGCACCAAAGAGTGCATCGCGGCGCTGCGCGAGGGCGGCATGGTCATCGGCTGCGACACCGGCTACACGGCGTCGGCGTCCGGGCTGCTGAATGCCGTCCTGGCGAAGCAGTACGGCATCAAGTTCGACGTGACGACCAACGCCGAAGACGTCAAAGGACGGCCAAGCCCCTTCATGGTGTTTGACTGCATGGACAAGGCCGACATTTACCCGGTGGAAGCCGTCGTCAAAGTAGACGACACGCGGGCCGGCATGCACGAGGGGCGCAACGCGGGGGCCTGGACCGTCGGCGTCTACGGCTCCGGGAACGACACGTATGAGCAACTCAACGAGGTCGAGCCCGACTTCCTGATCCCTTCGATCAAGTACCTGCCGGACATCGTCTACGGTCAGATTGAGCCGCGGCTCAGAAGGGGAGAACTGCCCGGTCAGACGATCTCGCGGTGATCATCTTGCCGTGACGACGCGAAACTTCTCGATGGTCGAGTACTTCAACCGGTTGGCCCAGGAGCGCCGGCCGTCCCTGACGTTCACCGGCGAGACGCGTGCCGACTGGGCCCGCTGGCGGGAGGCGTTCTCGTCCAGGCTACGGCAACTGTGCGGGGAGTGGCCCCAGCCGGTGCCGCTGAACGTTGAGACGATCTCTCGCATCGATGAAGGTCCCTTCGTCCGCGAGAAAATCGTGCTGGACGTGGACCGGCATCTCAGCGTGCCGGCCTACATCCTGGTGCCGAGAGATCGCCGCCGGGCTCGCAACGGAGGGCTCCCCGTGATCCTCTGTCTGCACGGCCACGGCCCGTTCGGGAAGGAACCGGTGGCCGGCATCGTTGATACCACCCGTCCAGATCTGAGCAGTGAGATCTCGCACAAGAACTACGATTACGGCGCACAAATGGCCCGGGAGGGATTCCTGACGATGGCGCCGGACTCGCGTGCGATGGGCGAGTTGGATGACGGCGGCGATCCGTATCCCGGGCGGGACCCCTGTAACGTACACTTCCTCCGAGGCGTGCTGCTCGGCGTTTACCTCCTCACACTGAATATCTGGGACACGATGCGCTGCCTGGACGCGCTCATCGAACGGCCGGATGTCGACGGCGATCGGATCGGTGCAATGGGGCTCTCGTGGGGCGGCGCCCGGACCATGTTTCTGGCCGCACTCGACGACCGCGTCAAAGCAGCCGACATCATCTGCAACCTGACCCGCTATGAGGACTTCGCGATCCGGGATGCGGAGTTCTGCGGCTCGGAAACCCTCCCGCACTTGATGCGCTACGGCGACGTCGCCGACGTGGCGGGGCTCATCGCGCCGCGTCCGCTGCTGATCGAGAGTGGCGCACACGACACCACGTATCCCGTGGGCCCGGTGCTGCGGTCGCACGAGCATCTGCGCCGCATCTACCGGGCCGCCGGCGCGGAAGAACGGCTCCACATCGACCTCTTCCCAGGCGGCCATCAGTTCCACGGGCCCAGCGCCAGGGATTTCTTCGACCGCTACCTCTAGGGGGGCGTCCGTGCCCTATCAGGACGACGCGCTGGTGAGGACTCGGGGCTCCACCCGATCCCCTCCGGCGGGCCGATCTGCTATTGATGAAGGGACGCGGCCCTTGCGTGCGCGGAAACGACTTGAGGAGGTGAGGCACGTGATCCGATGGACTGTCATCTGCCTACTGTTGATCGCGCTCGTACTCAGCACCGGAGCGGGAGGCGTGGGAGCGGCGCCCGTCGAGTTCGTCACCTACGGGATGCCCCATGAAACCGTGTGGGCTCTGGTGATCGACGCCTTTTGCAAGAAGAACAACTGCACCCACGTCGACACCGACATGGGCAGCGCCGAGGCGATTACGAAGTTCGTCGCCGAGCGCAGCAAGCCGGTGGCATATGTGACTGAGGTCGGGATCACGTTCGGGCCCGTGGCCATCGAGCGTGACGCCGCAATGGCATACAAGAACGCCAACTGGGCAAAGATCCCCTCATGGGCCAAGGATCCCAATGGTAAGTGGTTCGGAGTCTACGCCGGGGTGCCGACATTCCTGGTCAACCGCAACGCGGTAAAGACCATGCCGCAATCATGGCGCGACCTCTTGAAGGCAGAGTACAAGAAGGCGCTGGCCGTGAAGGATCCGCGGACCTCCGGCACGGCGCTGGCGACGGTTCTGGCGGCGAACGCGGCGCTGGGTGGAACGATCACGAACCTGGATCCCGGGATCAAGTACTTCAAGCAGCTCAAAGAGGCCGGGAATCTTAGCTCCGTAAAGGTCAGCGATTCGAACATCCAGAAGGGTGAGATCCCGGTCACGGTCAAGTACGATCACGAGAACCTCGTGCTGCGGGATCAGCTCAAGAAGGAACTGCCGCTGGAGATCGTCGTCCCCAGCGACGGCACGCTCTACACGCCCTCGGTACTGGTCCTGAACAAGTACGCACCCAGGCCGGAACTGGCAAAGGCCTTCGCGGACTTCGTCACATCCGATGAGGGTCAACTGCTGGTCGCCAAGGCCTTCCCACGGCCGATCCGGTATGTGGCCGGGAACCTGACCGTGCCCGCCGACATCCGGAATTTCTGGCTGCCTGATTCCGTGTATCGCACGCGCGTGCGCACCGTCGTCGAGTGGAACAAGTTCTCGATGACGAACTTCGTGGAGAAGTGGACTAAAGAAGTCGCTCCGTGAAAACGGCAGTCGCGGTTCCGGGAGCCCGCGCCCGCAGGGGCGTGGGCTTCCGAGCCGATGGGCTTCCCATCCTGCTGCTCGTCGCCTTCGTCGGAGCAACCCTGGTCGGTCCGGCGCTCGCGCTCTTGTGGAACAGCGTGACGGCCGGCGGCCACTTTTCTGTCAGTGTGTACGCCCGCATTTTGCAGGGACACGGCTTCCGGCAGGCCATCATCACCAGCCTGCTGCTGGCAACGTGCGCCGCCACGGTTGGAACGACCCTCGGGGCGCTGTTGGCCCTGGGCCTGCACCGGACGGTCGGGGAGCGCTTCCGCTCGACATTCCTCGCGCTGGCCGCGGTGGCGACCAACTATGGCGGCGTGCCCTTGGCGTTCGGATTTATCCTGCTGCTGGGGTCGCAGGGGGCGATCACCCTGCTGGCGAGCGCGTTGATCGGTCACAAAGTCTCCGTGGAGCTCGTCTCGTTTTGGGGACTGGTCGCCGTGTATCTCTACTTCCTGATCCCCCTCTGCGTGCTGACGTTTCTACCCGCTTTGGTCGCGCTGCGCGTGGAACTGTTCGAAGCGGCCGCCGTCCACGGCGCCCGATCGTATCATTTCTGGCGGTATGTCGGCGGCCCAATACTGCTCCCGCCGCTGGCCGCCAGTTTTGTCCTGCTCTTCGCATCGGCCCTGGGTAGTTACTCGACGCCCTGGGCCATCATCGGAGGAGGCAGCGACCTGACGTTGATGACGGTGCAGATCGGTTTCCTGTTCGGCGAAGCCGGCTACGACCTCGTGATGGCCGACGGGCTGGCGGTCATGATTATCGTGCTTGCCGCGGCGTCCCTGGTGATCTATCACATGCTGATGTCACGCACGGCGCGATGGCTGCGGTGACGTCTCGTGGCCGGGCCCCCGTGATGAGGCTCCCGTGACGCTGTCCAGGAGTGTCCGCACCGTGGCGCTCATCCTCCTGGGGGCCTTTGTGCTATATCTGGTCCTCCCGCTCATGGCGACGCTGCTGTTTGCCCTGGCGACGCGGTGGACGACGACGGTCCTCCCCGAGCAGTTAACGTCAACCTGGATCTTCCAGACCGTCCGCGAGCCGCGGTTCCTCGGAACGATCCGGCGCTCCTTGACGTTGGGCGTCGTCGTGATCCTGGTGGATCTGTTGCTCGTCGTCCCGGCGCTGGTAGTGATGACCGTGACCCGCAGCCGCTGGCGGCCGCTGCTGGACGCGGCATCGCTGGTCCCGTATGCGATGCCGGGCGTGGTCCTGGCGCTGGCGCTCATCCGCTTCTATGGAATGGTGTTTCCGGCACTGCTGAATACCCCGTGGCTGCTGGGGGCGGCCCACGCCGCGCTGGCGCTGCCCATTGTGTACTGGGCCATCCTCAACAACCTGAAAGCCATCAAACTCTACGACCTGTATGAAGCGGCCGTGACCTGCGGCGCGCGGTGGCCACAAATCCTCAGGTTCGTTGTCCTTCCCAACATCCGCACCGGCATGGCCATCGCCGCGGTGGCGGGGTTCACCGCATCGTTCACTGATTTCGCGGTGGCCAACTTTGTGGTCGGCGGCAGCTGGCTCACGTTCTCGGTCTGGCAAGGGTACGTGATGCATCAGAATGGGCACATCATGGCGGTCACCTCTGTGGTGAGCCTCGTCGTGACGATGGTGACGACGTTTCTCCTGATCCGACTCGCGCATGAATCCGCCCCTGCGCCCCGTCACGCCAGGGGAGGCTGACATGGCCTACCTGGCGCTGCAGAACCTTTCGAAGCGCTTCGGCAGCACCATCGCCGTGGCAGGCGTAAGCCTTGAGGTCGAGCGGGGCGAGTTCGTCAGCCTGCTGGGTCCAAGCGGCTGCGGCAAGACCACGACGCTGCGGCTGGTGGCGGGCCTCCTGACGCCCGATGAAGGCGAGATCTACCTAGAGGGACAGTCGATCTCGCACGTACCGGCCCACGGGCGCGGCATAGGGATGGTCTTTCAATCGTGGGCCCTGTTCCCCAACATGACCGCTGCCCAGAACGTCGGCTTCCCGCTTAGGATTCGGGGGCTGCCCGCGGACCGGATTGCGTCGCGCGTCGCGGAGATCGTCGCCTTGCTGGGGCTGGAAGGATTGGAGCATCGGTATCCACACGAACTGAGCGGCGGCCAGCAGCAGCGAGTGGGGCTCGGACGCGCGCTCGCCCGCGATCCACGGGTGCTCCTGCTGGATGAGCCGATGAGCGCCCTGGACGCGCCTGTCCGCAAGGGCCTTATCGTCGAGATCCGCCGCCTGCAGCAGCAATTGGACATGACGACGCTCTACGTGACGCACGATCAGGAGGAGGCCCTGAGTATGAGCGACCGCGTGGCGCTCATGGATCGGGGGGAGATTGTCGAGGTGGGCACGCCCGAGCGCCTCTATCACGAGCCGGCGTCCGCGTTTGCCGCGACCTTCATCGGCGCAACCAACACGCTCGTCGCGGAGGTTGTGGACCCTGAGCGCGGCCGGGTGGAGATTGGCGGCCTGGCGCTGCGCGTGAGCGATCTGGCGGGCGCCGGCCGCGGGCGGCGGGTACGCGTGAGCGTGCGGCCCGAGGACATCCGCCTGCTGGACCGCCAACCGGTCGGGGGTGACGCAGCGGTGCGAGGGCGGGTGCTGGTAAAAACGTTCATGGGCGCGGTGACCCGATTGGAGGTCCAGTGCGAGGATCTCCGGCTTCGCGTCGACACGCCGTCGTCCGAGGCGTCGAAGGTCTCGGGGCAGCAAGAGGTGTGGCTGCTCTTGCCCGAGCGGTGCCGGGTCATCGAAGTGCTGGATCGCGAAGGGAGCAGTAGTGGACGCTGACGAATCTCGCCAGACCCGGGTGCTGGCCCGCGCGGCGCAGATGATCCCGGGAGCTACCTTCGACGAACTGGTGCTCCCCGAATCGGTCGCCTTGATCCCTCACACCGGCGCCGGCAGCCATCTGCGTGATGTTGACGGACACGAGTACATCGACTACACCCTAGGCGGCGGATCCCTGATCTTGGGCCACGCCCATCCAGACGTCGTCGCTGCGGTCATCGAGCAGGCCAGACGGGGATCCGCCTTTGCGATGCTCACGAAGCCCCTGCTTGACTTGGCCGAGATGATCGTCGACGCCGCCCCCTGCGCGGAGCATGTGATGTTTGCCGCCACGGGCGCGGAGGCCACCTACATCGCGCTCCGCCTGGCGCGCGCCGCAACCGGGAGGACGCGCATCCTCAAGTTCGCTGGCGGCTATCACGGCTTTCACGACGCCGGGATCGTGAACGTGACGTCGGCCGCCGAGGGGCCCGCCCCCGTGGCCGAGTCGTCAGGAATTACTCCAGACGCACTGGACGAGGTCTTCATCGCGCCGTTCAACGATCTGGAGCGAACGGCCGCGCTGATCCGGGCGCAGCGCGATCGCCTCGCTGCCATCATCGTCGAACCCATCCAGCGGGTCGTGGCGCCCAATCCCGAGTTCCTGGCGATGCTCAGAGACGAGAGCCGTCGGTTTGGGATCATCCTGATCTTCGATGAGGTCGTGACGGGGTTCCGCTTCGACTATCGCGGCGCGCAGGGTCTCTTTGGGATCATCCCCGATTTGGCCACGTACGGAAAAGTGCTTGGGGGCGGCTACCCGCTCTCGGCCCTCGCGGGTCGCAGGCAACTACTGGCCCTCGCCAATCCCCGCGGCGGGCCGGCGTCCGTCAGCGGATCGCAGCATGGGAATGCCGTCGCCGCGGCGGCGGGGCTCGCGACGCTCAGGCACCTCCAGCGTCCGGAGAGCTTCGTGCGGCTGCGACACCTGACGGCCGTCATGGAAGAGACGTTGAAGAAGGCACGGGCGGCGGCGGGACTCGGTGGTCGCGTGGTTGTCCTTGGGCCGGTCTGGCACGTCCTGCCCTTTGCCGCCGGCGACGGCCCATTCTTCGACCATCCGTCATCACTACCGGTCGATTCGCCCCGCGCTGAGAAGGGAATCACGGCGCTGTCGATCGAGGTGACGCGCCGCGGCGTGCTCGCCTTCCCGCGGACGCGTCGGGGTTATCTGCGAGGCTATCTCTCCCTGGCCCACACGGAAGATGACATCCGGCAAACGGGAGAGCGTCTCTCCGACGCGCTGAAGCACTGCGCCCCGGATCTTGCCCCCCGCTAGTCAGCCGTCCACGCTCAGCCCTGATCGAGGTCCTACTTCAACCCTGTCAGTGCAATCCCCCGGATCATAAACCGCTGCGAGAAAGCGTAGGCGATGAGCATCGGCCCGGTGGCGATGACCGTGCCGGCCATCAGCGGCCCGTAGTTGATGTTCCCGTAGGGGTCCTTGAACAACGCGATGGCCACGGGAATCGTTCGCAGGCCCTGCGAGTTGATGATGATCACCGGCCACAGAAAGTCGTTCCAGCTGCTCAGGAACAGGAGCATCGCCACCGCCGCCAGGGTTGTCTTGATCAAGGGAGTGATCACGGTCGTCACGATGCGGACCTCTCCGGCTCCGTCAATCCGGGCCGCGTCAATGAGGTCATTGGGAATAGCTTTGATGGCCTGCCGGATCCAGAAGACCCCGAACGCGCTTGCGAAGTTGGGCGCTAGGATCCCAAGGTAAGTATCCACCCAGCCGATCTTCGCCAGGAACACGTAGAGCGCGACACTCGTGACCTGCACCGGCACCATCAGCGTCCCGAGGATGAGGAGAAACAGGACGTTCTGCAGCGGGAACTCGTAGACGGCGAACGCGTAGCCGGCAAAGAGACCGAAGAGGAGCGAGGCGCCCACCGACACGACCGCGACCACCAGGCTGTTCTTGTAGTACACGAGCCACGGCGCCCTCGCCCACGCTTCTTTGAAGTGTTCCCAGGTGAGGTAACTGGGGATCCACTTTGGCGGAAACGCGATGATATCCGTCGCAGGGCTGACGGCGGTGACGACCATCCAGTAGAAGGGCAGCACCATCGCCACCGCGCCAACGATAACGATCAGGTAGAGCGGGAGCCAGCGCAGCGTCCCAGGGATCGCAAGCCCCCCGCCGGCGCGGCCGGGCTCGAGGGCTGCGGGGACCACCGCCGGACGCGCCATCAGTACGCCACCTCCGTGCGGCGGCTGTAGACGTATTGCACAATGGTCACCGCGAGAATGAAGAGAAACAGCACCATCGCCTCGGCCGAGGCGTACCCGAACCGATAGCGCTGGAACGCCTGATTGTAGAGCTCAAGCACCACAACGCTGGTCGCATGCGCCGGGCCGCCGCCAGTCAGCACGTAGACTTGGTCGAACGCCTGGAACGCGAAAATGCTGTTGTAGATGAAGACAAAGGTGGTTGTCGGCGCCAGCAGCGGCAGGGTGATCCGGAAGAAGCGGTGGAGCGGGCCGGCGCCGTCAATGGTCGCAGCTTCATAGAACTCCTGCGGGATGCCCTGCAGGCCGGCGACGTAGATGACCATGTTGTACCCGAGCGTCTTCCAGATGCTGAAGATGATTACCGCCGGCAGCGCCATCTTGCTCGACAGGAGCCACGGCTGCCCGGGCAGATGCAGTAGCTTGAGGATGACGTTGAACAATCCGAACTGCGGGTTGTAGAGCCACCACCACACCACGGCCGCCGCCACGGTGCTGGTGACCATGGGCGCAAAGTAGATGGCCTTGAAGAACTCCTTCAGGCGGAGCTCCTCGTTGAAGAGCACCGCCAGGATCATCCCTAACGCCGCCGAGATGGGCACGATCCCCAGGGCGAAGATCAACGTGTGCCGGATCGCGCTCAGGAAGAGCTCGTCGTGGATCAGATCGACAAAGTTCTCCAGGCCAATGAAGGTCAGCCGACCCTTCAGCAGCTCGACGTTGAAGAAGCTGAAGTACAGGGTCTGAATCGACGGCCAGATCCGGAAGAGGCCGAAAAGGATGGTCACCGGCGCGATAAACAGGTACGCGTGCAGGTAGTGCCGGCGGTGCATCCTGCCGATGAGCGCGCGCGTTGCACCTGTGGGAGTCGCCATCGGAGAGGGTCAGAGAATGCGCCTGCCCTGCGCGGATCGCACGCAGGGCAGGCCGGAAGGTCTCACTTCACTTCGCCACACGTCGCTCGGCGTGCACGCGGATTCTATCTCTTAGCGTCGTCGATCGCCTTTTGGGCCAGGCGTTCCGCCTCGGCCAGCGCCGCCTCCGGTGTGGCCTCACCGTGGAAGGTCTTCTGGATGGCAAACCCCAGAGCGTCCAGGACCCCGTTCAGCCCCAGGTTGATCGGGAGCTTGCGGCCGTAGGGCGCTAGCTTCAGCAGCGCCTGATCGTACGTGTCGGACTTGAAGGGTTCCTTCGCCCAGTTAGACTTATACCGAGG
>JBGPLF010000085.1:0-14473 GCA_041486265.1 bacterium | reverse complement strand
TGAGCATGCGCGCGTACTCGTACTGGGTTCGCGCGAGAAGGGCCTTTGCTCCCAGTCGGGTGTTGGCGCGGATCGCGGACTCGAAGTGATCGACGGCGTGCTCCCACTGGGACATGGCGGTCGCCAGAAGGCCGAGGTACAGCGAAGCGGATCCGAAGCACGTCACCGGGTGGGGCACTGGGGTGATGATCACCCGCTCCGCGTAGGGGATCAGGAGCGGATAGACTGCTGCGGCGGCATCGCGATCGTCGAGTCGAGCGACAGCAAGGGAGGTAACAGCCAGTGTCGAGAGCCAGAGGCCGCTCCGCGGCAGGACGGGGAGACCCTCAACCCGGGAACGCAAACTCACCCTCGCATCGTCCTCTCTCCCGAGTGCGGCGTCGACGAGAGATAGCCAGGCCATACCGAACCCGGCCTGGGGGAATTTCTCCACGATTGCCTGCCACGGGCCGCGCAACTCTCCGAGCCGGCGCTGCTCCCACCGAATGAGCGTGATCTGATTCAGGTAGGCCAGGTGCGCGATAGGCCGCTCGCGGAGAAGAGATGCAGCCTTCTCCGTCAGTTCCTCCGCAACCTCGAAGGAGCCATCCAGCAGCGCGCGACCCGCCCGCAGGGTCGTCGCGGTCCACTCGTAGTACGGCATACGGAGATCCACAGCCAGCCTGGTATGCGCGGCGATGTCCGTGGCCACTGCTGGGATCTCCCCAGACTCCAAAGAGCCGGCGATTCTCCTCGCCCGACCGACCAGTTCCAGTTCCCTGTCGCCGCCTTGCCGAGCCAGGCTTAGCATCTCCTCTGCCAGCGCCGAGCGTTCGTCGAGTCCATCGGGCCCCCAAACGGCCAGCCACCGGGCGCGCAATGCGATCGCCAGCGCGGCGGTGTCCCCAAGGCGCCGGGCCATCGCGAGGGCCTCGCGACTGAGGAACTCCCTGAGCGTCTCCCTGAGCGCTGGGTCGTCGTGGAACGAGAGCTCCAGAGAAAACCGAGCCAGCACTCGGACCCGCAAGGTGCTGTCGTCGGGGCCCAGCGTGTCGAGCGCTTCCTGCAGGAGGCCGAGGAGCTGCTGGTCCACCGGGCCCCTTCAACCTGCGGCTCCCCGAACCCCAGCGCGGCCCGCGCCAACTGCTCTGGCGCCTTCAGCCGTCGGGCGATCTCGGCGGCTCGCACGAAGTTTGCTTTCGCCTGCTGGTAGTCGCCCGCCCGGGCCTGGGCGCGGCCCAGGCGCAGGAGCAGTTCGCAGCGCAGAGTCTCATCGGAGTCGCCGAGCGCCAATGCCTCTAGGGCCCGCCGGTACTGCGCGGCGGCCTCCTCATACGCGTGTGAGACCATCGCCTGATCGCCCGCCTTGAGCGCATACTCTTTGGCCTTAACGCCTGCTCCCGCGGCCGCCGCCTGGGCGAAATGGTAGGCAAGCTCACCGAGGTGGGATGTCAGATCCGGGCCGTACAGCCGCTCGATGGCGGCTCCTACCATTCCGTGCAGCTCCCTCTGGACTGCGATGGGAAGGTCGTCGTACAAGACCTCTCGCACCAGCCCGTGGGAGAAACGGAACGCGGTACCTGAGCCGGGAGCGCGAATCACCAACTCTAACCGTTCGGCCTGAGCAAGGGACTGAAGGACATGAGGAAGGTCAAGACCTGAAACCTGCTCGACGGGACCACCAGCAAGGGTTGGGCGGAAGACACACGTTTCAGGAAGGCCGTGATGGCGGCGAAGAGGCGGAAGCGCGCGGCGGCCGACTGGGTCGAAGAGTCCGCGCCCGCGCCTTCGCCGGAGCGTTCGGCGAGCTCGGGGAACAGCCTGGCAAGGTTTGCGGCGTCGGCGCCGGCCCGTATCCCCTCGGTTTGTTCCTCGATGAGGGGCCGCAGGACCTGGATCAAAGGCCAGTATGCCGGCGCGCCTCCGCCTTCCCAGCAGCGGCCCCACAGCGCCCGGGCTCCTCGCTCGAGGGCGTGGGCCGCGAGGCGTTCGGCGAGCATGGTCTTGCCGATGCCGGGCTCTCCTGCGATAAGGAAGAGGCGCCCGCGACCACCGATGGGGTCGTCGAGTCCCGCGAAAAGCTCGGCCGTCTCGGCATCCCGGCCAATGAAAGTGTGCGGGGCCCTACGGGCCAGTGCCTGCTCGTCCTCCATGAGCGTGCCGTGGTTGATTCGTCAGCATCGACACTATACCCCTGTAAGAACGGCGGTTCGGGGTCGTCGGACACCGCCCGTATCGCAACCACACCCACAACGACCGGCCCCTGGAGAAATCCGTACCACGATCCCAACAAGAGAGTACATAGGGCATCCACCCGGGCAGCTCTTGTTATTTCGACTGCGTCGCCGCGCGCAGCCGTTCCAGGATCGGACCCAACCGCTCCATCTCCTGACCGTAGCCGGCGAGGTCGCCCGCCCGCAGGCGCTCCTGCGCCCGGCGGTAGACCTCCACCGCCTGCTCGGTCAACGCCCGGACGTCCCCGGCCGGTACCCCGGCAGGCCCCGAGGGTCCGATCGCAGGGGCCGTGGGACCACTCGATGGCAGGCCCGGAGCAGACGCCGGGGGCGTCGCCGGGCCGGGGGCTCCCGGCCGGGCGACGAACAATCCGGCGAGCGCCTCCTCCAGGGTCGGCGCCATGACAATGCGCGGGCCGCTGGCCGCGATGACGCGCCGCAGTTCGGGCAACTGACTCCGCTCCGCCTGCAGGAACAGCGGCTCGACATAGAGCAGGCCGTCTTCGATGGGGATCACCAGCAGATTGCCGCGGATTGCCTGCGATCCCTGCTGATTCCACAGCGTCAGTTGTGACGAGATGACCGGATCCTGATCGATGCGCGACTCCACCTGCATCGGTCCGAAGATGATGCGGGTCTTGGGGAATCGGTACACGATCAACTCCCCATAGTGCGGCGGATCGTTGCGCGCCGCCATCCACGCGATCATGTTGTCCCGGCCGGCAGGCGCGAGCGGCAGGATCAGCGCGAACTCGGGCGCGACGGCGTCGGCGAGCCGCATCGTGACGTAGTACGGCTCGACCCGGACCGTCTCGTTGCCGAAGATTTCGCGCGGGATGCCCCAGACGTCCTCGCGGTTGTAGAACACCTGGGGGTCCCTCATGTGGAACGTGGCGTAGACCTGCGCCTGGGCCTCGAAGAGATCGACCGGATAGCGCAGGTGCGCCGCGATCCCCGGAGGCATCTGACTGATCGGCCGGAACAGCTCCGGAAAGATCGCGCTCAGGGTCTTGATGATCGGCTCGTCCGGCGTCGTGACGTAGAAGGTCACCCGGCCGTCGTAGGCGTCAACGACCACCTTCACGGTGTTGCGCATGTAGTTGATGTCGCCGTAGCGCGTGGCGTACGGAAACCGGTCCGTGACCGTGTAGGCGTCGATCACCCAGACCAGCCGACCGTCCGCCAGCACCAGGTAGGGATCGCGGTCATAGCGGAGGAACGGAGCGATGCGGGTGAGGCGTGTCATGATCTGGCGCGCGAACAGCAGCCGGCTGTCGGGACGGATGTCGCGCGACAGCAGGAGCCGCGCGTCGGCAAACCGGTACCCGAGCGCCAAGCGCGGCAGGTAGCTGAGCCGGATGCCGCCCTGACCTTTGTAACTCGTGTAGACGTTTTCGTTGCCGCGCGGGTAGTCCAGTTCGGGCACGTTGGTGTTGACCACGACGTAGTCGTGCGTGAGTTCGCCGAAATAGATCTCGGGCCGTGTGATCGCCAGGCCGATGGTCGACTCGGGAGGGATGTCCTTGACGAAGAACTCGGGCATCCCTTCTTCAGAGACCCGGTTGACCGGCGTCATGACCAGTCCATAGCCGTGCGTGTAGACCAGGTGTTCGTTCACCCAGTTGGCAGCCTGGACGGGCAGCCGGCTCGTCATCAACTCGCGCGCGGAGAGCATGACCTGGCGCTGGGTCCCGCCGATCACATACCGGTCGATGTCCACGTCCGAGAAAGTGTAGTAGGAACGCAGTGTCTGCAACTGGCCGTAGGATCGCAGCAGCGGCCGGTAATCCCAGAGGCGAACATTGTCCACGGTCGCGCGATTGCGCGCCAGCGCCGCCGCGTCCAGGGGGGTGCCCGGAAACTCGCGCTCGTGCACGGCGTCCAGGCCGAAGCCCGCGCGGGTGGCCGCGATGGCGCGGGCGATGTAGGGCGTCTCCGCGGTCAACTCGTTCGGCCGCACGCGCAGCGCCTGCACAACGCCGGGTAAGAAGACAAGACCGACCGTCCAGGCAACGGCGATCAACACCACCGCGCCGATCGCGAGCCGCACCGTGCGGAGCCGGGCGTTCGCCACCAGCAGCACGCCGCAGATGACAAAGAGGACTGCCAGGGCCCGCAGCGCCGGCAGCACCGTATGGACGTCGGTGAACGATGCCCCGAAGGCCGCGCCGCGCGTCGAGTACACGAGGTCAAACGTATCGAGCCAGAACCCCCATCCACGCACGAGGACCGCCGCCCCGAGCAGCACCGAGAGGTGCGCGCGCACACCCGACGGCGCCAGGGAGATCCCGCGCAGCATCAGACGGCCGTAGACCGAGCCGTATCCCAGGACTACGCCGGCGGTGATGATGACGAGCCAGACGAAGAGGCCTTCGGCCGCGAAGCGGTACACCGGGAGGCGGAAGACATAGAAACCCACGTCAATGCCGAAAAGCGGATCGGTCATGCGAAATGGCGTCGCGTGGAGGAACTGCTGAAACATGACCCACTCGCCCGACGCCGACAGCCCGGTGGTGAAGGCCACGACGGCAAAAATCCACCCCCACCACCCCGGGGCGAGACCGCGCCACCGCGCGCGGGCCGGCCGGTATGTGCCGCCGCGAGCCAGCATCTCGATGATGTCAGACTTGGCCGAGCGCAGGACCGGCTGCAGGTTCAGGTAGAGGAGGAGCCAGACCGCGGCGCCCACGCCGAGCGTGACCACAACCCGGGAGAGGAACGGCACCCAGAACACCCGCAGGTATCCGACCTCCGCGAACCAGAGCCAGTCGGTGTACCAGCGGGCCGCTGTGGGTCCGATGACAAAGAGCAGGGCTACGACAATCCCGAGCAGCCACTGCAAACGCCTCATGCGTCATCCATCCTCTCGCGTGCGTTTGACGGACCGCAGGCCCGGCGATAAAATGTTCGCGCCGCGCACCTCCGGTTGCAAGGGGCGCGCAGGGAGGATCTTCTGGATGGACGACGCGATTACCCGCGAACAGGTGATCGACGTTCTCAAGACCGTCTTCGATCCCGAGATCCCGGTGAACGTCTGGGACCTGGGGCTCGTCTACGATCTGCAGTTGTCGGGCGAGGACGTCGCGATTGCGATGACGCTGACGGCGCCGGGCTGCCCGGTGGGGCCGGCGATCGCCGCAGAGATCGAGAACAAACTCCAGTCCATCGGGGCGAACAGCGCTGCGGTCTCGTTCGTCTGGTCTCCGCCCTGGACCACCGAGAAGGTCACGCCCGAGGGCAAGCTGCACCTGCAGATAATGGGTATTCCGGTCTGAGACCGGAGCCGAACGAGCGCCGCGCGTCGAGGGTCGCGCCCTGATGAGCGGGACATTTGTCCTGGTGGTGGACGAGAACCTGCTGTCGTGCACGCGCCTGCTGAGCCAGCTTCAAGGGGCGGGCTGGCAGTCGGCCGCCGTGGGACTCGGCCCCGTGGGGCTCATACGGGCGCGGCAGCGCCGGCCGGCGGCGATCGTCGTCAACCTGGCCCCGACCGCGCGCGACGCCACGCTCTTCATCCGCGCGCTGAAGGCGGAGCCCGACCTGACGGACATCCCGGTGCTGGGGTTCTGTGGTCACCGCGAGACGGCGCGCCGTGAGGCCGCGCTGGCGGCCGGATGTGATCGGGTCGTCAGCAACTCGTCCGTCTCAACGCAACTGGCGAACCTGGTTCAGGCCATGATCGGGGACGCCCCGACGGGCCCGGAGACCAGACCAGCGCCTCGATCCTCGCCGCCCGCACAAGGATCGTAGCTGCATGCCCAGCCGCAGGGTGCAGGCGCGAATGAGGATCAAACGCGCGTGGATTGTGCTGGCGGTGCTCTGGGCGGCGGCGTGCGGCCGGGCCGACGTGCTGGGCGATGTGAAATTCTTCCCCGGCGCCAGCGTCGTCGGCTCGACGTCCTTTGTTGGCGAGGCCTACGGCTTTCCGCGGGCCACCTGGGAACAGGTCGAACTACGGTCGGCAGGCCCCTACCAGCAGGTCCACGACTTCTATGCGAAGACGACCATCGCAGGCTGGACGTCAACCTTCGAGAGCGAAACTCCGAAGAGCGACGGACATGTGTACACCCGGTATCTCGCCGACGGGCGGCGCAGGCGCTTCTACGTCATCACGGTGGAGGAGCGGCGGACCTCGCATGATGTAAGCGTGCTGCTGAGGAGAGGGGTTGCCAAATAGCAGGGTTCGATGCTATGCTGCAGCCATCGACCACCTTTTCAGGTGGCTAACAAAGAAAGGAGGTGAGGCCGACAATGAGACGCCAGACCCCGGCCCACCAGTGGAGGATGTTGCTCTAAGGATCGCGTGAAGGTGCGCGATCAGCGTCCTGGCTCGTGGGCCGGGGCGCTTTTCTTTTTGGGCATATAGCATCCAGAGGAGGAATCCCGCCCCGCCGCCGCGTACATGCCGGGGCAAGCGGTTCGCACCAAACTACTTAACGTCGGACGCCGGAAAGGCCGATGCACCCAACTCCGCGAACCCGCCTGCTCGTCCTGGGGCTTCTCGCAAGCCTCCTCCTGCTCGCACGCGTTCACTCCGCCGGCGCGGCCGACCAGCCCGCCCACATCCTTGACTGGCAGTGGACCGTTCAGGGGGACGCCACGAGCATCACGGTGAAGTTATCGGCTCCGGTCCTCTACCGGACGTCTACCTCGGCAACGACCATCGCGGTTGATCTCTGGACGGTCGCAGACGGCGGCGACCGCACCGCCACCCCGGACCGCGGTATCGCCTCGTCGCTGAACGTGCGCCAGATGACGCCGGACGTGGCCCGCCTGGGGATCACCCTGCGCGAGCCGGGTCGCTTCAAAGTCTACACGCGCGACGATCGGTTGACGGTCGTGGTCTTCCCGGCCTGGCAGAGCGCCGTCCCGCTCCCGCCAAGTGTTACCTACCGCGCCACGGACGTGCCGACCGGGGCCGGTCGCGCGCGGGTGCACGTGGTGACCCTCGACCCCGGCGCCCCGGGGCTCACCATTCAGCCGGTGCTGGGAGGCGCTGTCATCTCTGCCAATGAGCGGACCAGCACAGCGGCGACCCGGCTGGAAGCGATCGTGGCCATCAACGGAAACTTCTATACGGGTTATTCGGGAATCGGATTGCCGGTTGGTTTGATCGTTATCGATGGCCGGGTGCTCTCCGAACCGATTGCACGACGCCCGGTGTTCGCGATTGACGCGAAGGGACGCCCCTGGATCGGCACCGTCGCGTTCAGCGGGCGGCTCCTCACCGACGGCGGCCCTGCGGTCCCGATCACCGCGGTGAATGGCCCGCCGCGCGGCGCCGGTGTGGCGCTCTACACTCCTGAATTCGGACCGCTCACCCTCTCGCATGCCTTGGTGGCGATCGTCAGGGCGGATCGGATCGTCACGTTCAGCAGCGGCCGGCCCGTGATCCCTTCGGATGGGTATGCACTGGCTGTGCCGGAGTCTCAGAAGCATCTCCTGCTCGGCTTCCGACGAGGTCAAACCGTGAAGCTCGAGCTCGCTCTTTCACCTGCTGGGATTCAGCAGGCAATCCAGGGCGGACCGCAACTTGTGCGTGACAGTCAGGTCCTCATCCCGTATGCGTGGGAGCGCTTCGGGGCCGGGTTCACGTTCATCCGGACGGCTCGTTCGGCCATCGGGATCACGCAGGCCGGCAAGGTCCTCCTGGTGACGGTTGACCGGCGAAGCCGGACGAACAGCGGGGTGAATCTCCCGGAACTGGCATCGCTGCTGATCTCCCTGGGTGCCCGCGATGCCATGAACCTCGACGGCGGCGGATCGGCGACCCTCGTCGTCGGCGGGCGCGTCGTCAGCGCGCTGCCCGCCGGTGGTGAACGGACCGTCTCCTCGGTGCTGGTGGCCCTCCGCCGTTCGGCGGAGCGGGCGCCCTGACCGATTGTCATAGACTCGTTACATTCACATCGCTAGACTGAGCCCACAGCACACTCGGAGGGAGTCTGTGCGCTATCCGCCTAAGAGCCAGGCGCCCGAGTACCTCGATGCGCCGAATCAGGATCCGGTCGAGTTTGCCGGTCTGCTCCAAGCCGTCCGCCGCACGAACCGGTGGTACGGCGGACGGCGGCTGATCCTCGGCTACCTCGAGCGCTTCGCGGCGGCGATCCCGCGGCGTCCCCTCACGATCCTCGACGTCGCCACGGCGTCGGCCGATATCCCTGCGACCATCGTGTCCTGGGCGCGGGCACGCAATCTGCCGCTCCGAATCTGGGCCCTCGACATCAACCCCGATATCCTGGCGGCGGCAAGGCGCCAGACGAACGGCATGCCGGAGATCACCCTGATTCGCGGCAACGCGCTGTCGTTGCCGTTTCCGGACCGAAGCATCGACATCGCCATCAACGCTCTGGCCCTCCACCACTTCTCGTTCGAGGATGCGGCCACGGTGCTGCGCGAGATCAACCGGGTGACGCGCGGTGCCTTTGTGGTCAACGACGTGCTGCGCTCATGGCCCGCCTACATCGGCGCGGTTGCCGACACCTGGCTGCTCGATCACAATCGACTGGCACGACATGACGGGCCGCTGTCGGTCCTGCGGTCATTCAGCTGGCCCGAGTTCCATGATCTTGCCCGAGCGGCAGGGCTGGCGGACGTCCAGATCCGGCGGCACCGCCTGCAGCGGGCGGCGCTGGTCCGCTGGCCCGATGGGCTGCCCCGTGGGCGCTAACGTCACCCTGCGCGCGGGAGGCGCCGCGGACGCCAGCATCCCGGCGGACGCCGATATCGTGGTGGTGGGCGCGGGGCCGGCAGGCAGTGTCACCGCACTGCTGCTGGCGCGGCGTGGGTATCGCGTGATCATGGTCGATCGAGCCCGGTTTCCGCGGCCCAAACCCTGCGGCGAGTATCTGAATCCCCAGGCGGTGGCCGCGCTGGATCGGTTGGACCTCGGTCCGGTGGTCGCAGCGACAGGGACCTCGATCTCGGGAATGCTCATCGCGGGATCCGACGGGGCCGCGGTCTGGGCGCCGTTTCCGGCCGGACGCGGGTTGCTGGTCCCGCGGGTGCGTCTGGACCATGTGTTGCTGCGCCAGGCGGCCGCCGCCGGGGCCACGGTCATCGAAGAGTTCAGGGTGGATGAGGTCTCGCCCGGAGGCATGCCAACAGTGACCGGGCGCCATGGCGGGCGCACGGTGCGGCTTGCGGCGCGGCTGGTGATCGGCGCCGACGGTCTCCGATCGGTAGCGGCACGACGTGCCGGCCCGCCGGCAGTCGTAGCAGGAGGCCACTACACGATCGGCGCGCACTTCGAAGGCCTCGATGCGGAGGGCCCGCGCGGAGACCTGCACCTGGGGTCCGGATGGTACGCCGGGGCCGCGCTCTACGGCAACGGTGTGGGCAACATCGTTGTGGCTGCGCCGCGCTCGTGGTTCCGCCGCCTCGACGGACATGTGGAGGCGATCTTCGCGGAAGCCTGCGAGGCGCTGCCGCTGCTGAGACGGATCGTGCGGGATGCACAGCGGGTGACCCCCTTTGTGTCCGTCGGACCGCTGGGGTACACGCGGCGGCAGGCCGTCGACGACGGCCTGCTGCTGGTCGGCGACGCGGCAGGCACGATCAACCCGATGACCGGCGAAGGCATCGCGCTCGCGCTGAGGGGCGCCGAGCTGGCAGCCGCGGCGGCCGATCAGGCGCTCCGGGGCGGCGGCACGTCGCGCGACGCGATGGCGTCGTATGAGCGGGCACGGACTCGCGCCTTTCATGCCACGTGGAAGACGAGCCGGCTGCTGCAATGGATTGTCCGGCGGCCAGCGCTGGCTGCGTATCTTGCCCGGCGTCTCGCGGACGATCCGCGGCTGGCGACGCGCCTGCTGGGCGTCGTCAGCGAGCTGCAACCCGCGGGCGATCTTCTGAGGCCCGACTTCCTCGCGCGGCTGCTTGTGCCGCGGCTGGCGCACTAGTGCACACCGTGCATCGAACGCGCATCGCCGCACCGTTTGACGCCGTCTTTGCGCTCGCACGCGACGTCGAGTCCTGGCCCCGGCTGCTCCGCGACTACCGGTGGTGCCGAGTCCTCGAGCGCGGCCCGCAGCGGTTGCTATTCTCCATGGGTGGGTGGGTCCGTGGCTGGCCGGCGCGCTGGACGGCGGTTCAGGAACCGAGACCGGACGAGCGCCGCATCGCCTTCCGCCACCTCCGCGGCATTACCCGCGGCATGGTGGTCGAATGGCGGTTTGCGCCCGATGGGAACGCGGTCGAGGTAGAACTCGTACACGATCTTGTCATGTCGTGGCCCCTGATCGGCCGGCTGGTCGGGGACCTGATCGTCGGACCGATCTTCATCGACGTCATCGCGCGCAAGACGCTCGAGGCGGTGAAGGCGCAGGCGGAGGCAGGATCATGACGCACCGTGTAGTCGTCACAGGATTAGGCGCCATCACCCCGATCGGACTGGGGGGCGTGGGGTTGCTCGACGGCATCCGGGCCGGCCGCCCTGGTGTTCGGAACGTCGAGCGATTCGATTCGTCGACCTTCAACTGCCACGTCGCGGCCGAAGTCGTCGATTTCGACCCGTCGCAGCACCTCGATGGGAAACAACTCCGCCGCCTGGACCGGTTCGCCCAGTTCGCCGTCGTGAGCGCGCGCCAGGCCGTCGCGGACGCGGGGCTCGATCCTGCGCACATCGACCGCGACCGCGCCGGGGTCTTCATCGGCACGGCGCTCGGCGGCGCCGCGTTCGCCGAGGAGCAGCATCAAGTCTACATGCGCGAGGGGATTCGAAAAGTCAAACCCGCCCTGGCCCTGGCGGTGTTCGGCGGATCGGCGTCATGCAACATTGCGATCGACATCGGGCTCACCGGACCCACCAGCGCGAATACCGACTCGTGCGCGTCCGCGGCGATCGCGATCGGCGAGGCGGCCCGGATGATCCGGAGCGGTGAGGTGGATCTCATGCTCGCCGGCGGCGTCGAGTGCCCGCTGACGCCGATGATCTTCGGTGCCTTCGACCTGATCCGGTCCATGTCCACGCGCAACGGCAACCCGGCCGCTGCGTGCCGGCCGTTCGACCGGGGCCGCGACGGCTTCGTCATGGGCGAGGCCGCGGCCATCCTGGTGCTGGAGAGTCTGGACCACGCACGGCGGCGGGGGGCCCGGATCTATGGCGAGGTCCTGGGCTACGGCTCGAGCAACGACGCCTACCATATGACGGCGCCGCTGCCGTCCGGGCACCAGGCCGCCCGGGCGATCCGCCTTGCGCTGTCCGACGCAGGCCTGCGGCCTGAGCAGATCGACTACATCAACGCGCATGCCTCCTCTACGCCGCTCAACGACTCGACCGAGACCCGGGCGATCAAAACGGTGTTCGGCGAGCACGCGCGGCGCGTCCCGATCAGCGGCACCAAGTCGATGCACGGCCACGCGCTCGGCGCGACCGGCGCGGTCGAGGCGGCGATCTGTGTGCTGGCGCTGCGGTGGGACTACCTCCCCCCGACGATCAACCTCGACGATCCCGATCCGGAGTGCGACCTCGACTACATCCCCCACACGGGACGCCAGCAGCACGTCAACCACATCGTCAGCAACTCCTTTGGATTCGGCGGGATCAACGCCACGCTGGTGTTCGGCAGGGTCACGGACTAGCCGCGCAGGATACGCTCACCCGGGACCGTTGCTAGAGCCGCCTGACCACCGGCGCCGCGAACGCGAGGAGCCCAACCAGCGCGACGACCATCACACCCCCGAACGTCAGGGCGTATCCCACGCCGATGTGGCCGGCCAGTGCGCCGATCGGCAGGGTGCCCAGGGCGAACATCCCAAACGACGTCATGCTGTAGAGTCCCATCATTCTGCCCCGCTGCTCGGGCTTGACGGTGGTCTGGGTCAGGGTGTTGGCCGCAGCCAGGGCCACGGCCTGGCCTGTCCCGACGAACACCAGCAATCCCACCGAGAGGCCGAACCACGATGAGAGACCGAACAGTGCCACCAGCGCGCCAGTCGCCAGCGCCGACGCCAGCACCAGCCGGCCCTTGCCCCTGTCCGCGAAGGCACTCACCACGAAAACCGACAAGATGGTACCCACCGCGGGGGCCGCTTGCAGCACGCCCAGACCGCCGGGGCCGACATGCAGCACCTCGCGCGCGAGGGCGGGCATCAGTCGCACATACGGCCGTCCGAAGAAGTTCAGCACCGCGACGACGCCGAGCAGCCCCAACAGATGCCGGTGTTGGACCAGGAGACCGAAGCCCTCGCGGACGTCCTTGCCAAGGGGTTCCCGGGTATCGCCGGCCTCACGCGGAAGATGCATCATGACCAGCGCGATCACCACGGCCAGGAAACTTACGGCGTTGAGGAAGAAGCACCCGCCGACCCCGACGGCGGCGATGACCACGCCGCCTAGCGAGGGGCCAAAGATCCCTGAGCCATTGTTGGCGATCGAGTTGAGGCTGAGGGCGGACATGATCTGTCGCTCATCCACGAGGCCCGGCACCAGCGACTGCCGCGCCGGGACATCA
Organism: bacterium; assembly: GCA_041486265.1. Taxonomy (GTDB): domain Bacteria; phylum Sysuimicrobiota; class Sysuimicrobiia; order Sysuimicrobiales; family Humicultoraceae; genus JBGPLF01. The sequence continues at coordinate 1,809 of JBGPLF010000085.1, read as the reverse complement.
AACGAGTTGATAAGGGAATTGAACGCCCCGATCACGAGGATGTGCCAGACCTCGATGCGTCCCGCATAGGCCAGCAGCCACAACAGGAATGCTGAACCCGTCGCGAGCAGGTTGGTCCAGAACAGCACGCGCCGGCGGTCCATGCGATCCGCGGCGACCCCGCCAACGAAGGCGAAGAGCAGGCGGGGAACCGCCTGGGTAAGACCGAGCAGGCCGAGGTAGATCGGGGCCTTGGTCAGTTGATCGATGAGATACCCGAGCGCCACGAACTGCATCCAGGAGCCGGTCTGCGAGATGAGCATCCCGGTCCAGAGCAGCCGGAAGTTGCGGTGGCGGAGCGGGGCGAATGCGCCCAGCGGCCCGCGTGCTATGACGGCGTCGGCGCCGTCGTCAGACAACGGAACAGTGCCGGGTCCGGCTCGGGTCCACGATCACCACGCCGAAGAGTAGCGTTCTTCGCTCCATGGGTCGCCGTGCATGTGGTAGCCGTTGCGCTCCCAGAAGCCGGCGCGGTCCTTGGCCAGCAGTTCGATGCCGCGCACCCACTTCGCACTCTTCCAGAAGTACAGGCGCGGGATCACCAGGCGCAGCGGCCAGCCGTGTTCGGGCGCAAGATCGGCCCCGTCCGCGCGCCAGGCGAAGAGCGCGTCGTCGGCCCGCAGAAAATCGAGGGGCAGGTTCGTCTCATACCCTTGCTCGGAATGCGCCATCACGAATGTGGCCTCGGGCCGGATCTTGACCAGATTCAGGATCTCGGCTGCGGGGACGCCTTCGAAGGTCATGCCCAACCGGCTCCATGCGGTGACGCAGTGGATGTCGGTGGTGATCGTCTTCGTCGGCAGCGCCCGGAACTCCTTATGGGTGAGCCGCAGGGGCTCCTCGACGAGTCCGAAGATGCGGAAGTCCCAGGTCTCGGGGTTGGACCGTGGGATGCTGCCGTAGTGCAGCACGGGCCATTTCTCGGTGACGTACTGTCCGGGCGGAACGCGGTCCGCGGCCTGGCGGGCCATCGAAGGTACCTCCTCGAAACGGTGTTCTGATTATACAGTCTGACCGGGGTGCGGATCGTTTCGCGCTCGGTTGCCCCCGTCGGGCTTGCCTTTCTCAGGCTTCGGATTGCAGAAGCGCATCGCCGCCTGCACATCCTCGATGACCCACAACCGCACTCCTTCGGCGGCTCGGACGACGGCCTCATCGAGCAGCGGGCGCTCTTCGGCGGACGGCCGCTGGAGCACGAAGTCCGCGGGGTCTACCCCGGCCGGCGGCCGCCCAATCCCTACCCGGACACGCGGGAACTCCGTCGTCCCCAGGGCGTCGATAATCGACCGGAGGCCGTTGTGCCCGCCGTGGCTGCCCTTCTCCCGCAGGCGGACGCCGCCCAGCGGCAGGTCGAGGTCATCGCAGATGACGATCAGGCGATCGGGGGGAATCCGGTGGCGGCGCCGCAGGTCGGCGACCGCGGTGCCGCTGACGTTGACGTACGTTTCCGGCCGGGCCAGGATCACGCGCTGGCTGCCGACGGCGCCGCGCCCGACCTCGGCCCAGCCGTCCTCGGTAGTGATGGAGATGCCGTGGGCGCGCGCGAGCGCATCGAGCACCGCCCGGCCGATGTTGTGCCGGGTGCCGCGATAGCGCCGTCCGGGGTTGCCCAACCCGACGATGAGTCGCATGGTGTTAGCGGGCGAGACAGGGACTGGGTGAGACCAGTTGACCATCGGCGGGGGCGCCGGATGGCGCCCCCCCCGCAAGATTAGGACATCTAGGCTTCCGCCATCGCTGGCTTACCAGTCGCGGTCGCTTCGGCCCTGG
>JBGPLF010000084.1:0-14474 GCA_041486265.1 bacterium | reverse complement strand
GTGTTGGGTTCCAGTTCGAGGCTTCCCGCGTCGATGAGCGCCATCGCTTCTGCCGCTGCCGCACCGGCCTGCGCCACCGAATCCGGGATGTCCTTGGGTCCCTGACACGCGCCGGCCAGGAAGATGCCCTCGGTGAAGGTGCTCACCGGTGCCAGCTTGGGATGCCGCTCCAGGAACCACCCCTCGGTGGAGCAGGAGATGTTGAAGAGGCGGCGGACCTCCTGGGCGTCCGACTGCGCTTCGAGGCCGACGCTGAGCACGACCATATCCACGGGGATCCGCCGGATCAGCCCGGCGAGCGTGTCCTCCACCTGGATGATGAGCTTGCCCTTCTCTTCGGGAGTCAAGGCCCAGTCGGACACCTGCCCGACCTTCCCGCGGATAAACCGCACGCCCTCATTCAAAGCCCTGTTGTAGAATTCCTCAAAGCCCTTCCCGGGGGTGCGGATGTCGATGTAGAAGTTGTAGACTTCTGCGCCGGTATGCTCCCGGATAAGGTGCGCCAGTTTGATCGAGTACATGCAGCACACCCTGGAGCAGTAGACGTTGTAGTTCTGGTCGCGGGACCCGACACAGTGGATGATGCCGATCCGCTCGGGCTTCCGGCCGTCCCGCAGCACCACCTCTCCACCGGTCGGGCCGGACGCGTTGATCAGGCGCTCGATCTCCAGGGCCGTGTAGACGTTCGGGTAGGTCCCGTACCCGTAATAGGGGATCCGGCGCGCGTCGAAGGTCTTGAACCCGGTAGCCAGGATGATCGTGCCGACCTCGATCTCTTCGGTCTTTTCGGTCTGCTTGAAGTCGATGGCGTTGCGATCACCGCAGACCTCGACGCAGGTCTTCTTGCATTTCCCGGACTTGAACTCGATGCAGGTTTCCGGGTCGATGACCACGATCTGCGGGACAGCCTGCGGGAACGACATGTAGATCGGCTTGCGCTTCCCCAGGCCGAGGTTGAATTCATCAGGAACCTTGGCCTCTTTGTAGATGCAAGCCTCGATACACTCGAGACATCCAACGCACAGATCTTCAATCACGTAGCGAGGTTTGCGTTTTACGGTGACGCGGTAGTCCCCCACGAACCCCTCGACCTTTTGTACATCGGAATAGGTCCACAGCGTGATGTTGGGGTGCGCCTTCACGGCCGTCATCTTGGGCGTCAGGATGCAGGCGGCGCAGTCGAGCGTGGGGAAGGTCTTGTCGAACTGCGCCATGTGCCCGCCGATCGTGGGCTCGCGCTCGACGAGATACACGTGCTTCCCCGCATTGGCCATGGTCAGCGCGGCATGGATCCCGGCGATCCCGCCCCCGACGATGAGCACGTTCGGGTTGATGGGCACCCGCCGGCGCTCCAGCGGTTCATGGAAGATGACCCGGTGGACCGCCGCGCGGACCAGGTCCAGCGCCTTGCGCGTCGCCTCCTCCCGATTGGTGTGGACCCAGGAGTCATGCTCCCGGAGGCTCACCATCTGGAAGTAGAAGGGATTGAGGCCGCCGGCGGCGGTGGCGTTGCGGAACGTCTGCTCGTGGAGGAGTGGCGAGCACGCGGCGACCACGATCCGGTTCAGCTTGTGGTCGGCGATGTCTTGCTTGATGAGCTCCTGGCCCGGGTCCGAGCACATGTACTTGTAGTCCCGGGCCACGACCACCCCGGGCAGCGTGGCCGCGTAGTCGGTCACGCGCTTGACGTCGACCGGGCCGGCGATGTTCGTGCCGCAGTGGCAGACATAGACGCCGATGCGCGGCCCACCGTTCGGGTGCATCTCACGCATGACCGGACACCTCCACAACCGTGGCTTCTTCAACCAGTTCGGCCAGATCTCTGACTGCGAGCTTTCCCTCAAGCCCTGCCGTCTTTGCCGCATCGCGGAACATCGCGATCTCCTTCGGGCAGGCCACGATGAGGGTCTTGACTGCATCCAATGCGGCAGCCTCACGAACGCGGCTTTCGGCGGGACGTTCCTTCAGGCCGGTGGCTTCCTTCATCCAGATCCGGCCGCCGCCGGCGCCGCAGCAGTACGAATGCCTGCGGTTCCTCGGCATCTCCACGAGATCGGCGCCCAGCGCCCGCAGCACCCGTCGCGGGGCCTCAAAGACGCCGTTATAGCGCCCGAGATAGCACGGATCGTGATAGGTGACGCGGGCGCCAAACGACCGGGCCGGTTTCAGTTGGCCCGACTGAATGAGGCGATCCAGCAATTCGGTGTAGTGGATGACCTGCCAGGTGCCGCCGAACCCGGGGTATTCATTCTTCAGCGTGTTGTATGTATGTGGATCGGTGGTGATGATCGCTTCAAACTGGCACTTCCGCAGAGCCGCCAGGTTCTTCTCCACGAGCATCTCGTACAGACCCTCTTCGCCGGCCCGTCGCGCGTCGTTCCCGCCGTTGGCCTCGCCGTCGTAGAGAATGCCGAAGTCGACTCCGGCGCGATGCAATACGCGTGCGACCGCCCGGGTGACCTCACGCGCCGCCGGATCGTATGAAGCGTAGTCTCCCACAAACCACAGGTACTGCGCAGGTTCTCGTCGGATGTCCTTGACCGAAAACGGAAGCCCCTGAGTCCACCTGGCACGCATCTTTGGAGACTGGCCAAAGGAGTTGCCATACCGGGACATCGCCGTCAGCGCATCCTGCAGGATCGGGTCGAGGTCTCCCTGGCTGACCAAGAACCGACGCATCTGCACGATCTTGGGGATCTGCTCGACGAAGACCGGACACATCTCCTGGCAGGCGCCGCAGGTGAAGCAGGACCAGATGATGTCCCGCGTGATGACGTCGCCCACCATCGCGCGGTCTCCGTTGCCGTGGTCGCGCACCGCCCGCAGGTGGTCCCGGAGATCGAGAATGAGTCCCTTCGGACTCAAAGGAGTCCCGGAAAGCCACGCCGGACAGTCCGCCTGACAGCGGCCGCACTCGGTGCACGCCTCCAGGTCCAGCAGGTGCTTCCACGTGAACCGATCAATCGTCGAGACTCCGGCGGCCTGCGCCTCCGGGTTCCCTGTGCCGGGTAGCACCCCCATGGGCGCCAGCGACCGGAAGAAGATGTTGAGCGGTGCGGTGAGGACGTGAAGGACCCCGGAGAACGGAAAATACGCGATGAACGCGAACGCCGCCGCCGCGTGTCCCCACCACACCACACGGTGGAGGGCTTCAAGGCGCGCCGGCGCCATCCCCCGGAAGATGAGTCCGGTCAGCCACCCGCCGGGCGACCACGGGCCCCACGGGTCCCGCGTGGCGGCGATGCGCAGCCCCTCCACCACAAACCCGCTGAGCAAGACCACGAAGAACAGGGCAAGCAGTGTCACAAATCCGCTGAATTGCCGCGGCTCAGTCAGGCGGGCGGGTCGAAGCACCCACCGCCGGAACAAGGCCATCCCGGTCCCTACCACTGCGAGGATGCCGAAGAAGTCCACGACCAGCGACATGAAGTACAGGTAGAACGGTCCCCGCAGGGTGTGGATGCCGAGGTACTCCTGCAGCATGACCATGCACGTCGCCACGAACAGGATCCCAAATCCCCAGGACAAGCTGACGTGCAGGATGCCGGCGTAGGTCTCGCGGAGAATTCGCAGTTGCGCCACCGCCTGCGCGGCGACCCCACCCAGCCGCGTCCAGGGGTGATCCCACCGGGGCTCCGGACGCCCTCGCAGCCACCGCCGGACCGTCGCCGTGCATCCCCAGACAAAAGCAAGGAGGAACGGGAGGAACAGGACATAGAGCCAGAGGTGGGAGGGGATGTTCCAGTACGCCTCGCGCGACGGGATCACGGTCTACCTCACGGCTCTCCTCTTCTCAGCCTCCGCGGCCAGCGGGGGCAGGAGTTCGAAGAGATCCACCACCGCCCCGTAGTCGGCGATATCGAAGATCGGGGCTTTGGGGTCGAGGTTCACAGCGATAATCAGTTCAGCTTCCTTCATGCCTTCCAAGTGCTCCGGGGCCCCGCTGATTCCGAGCGCCAGGTAGAGCTTGGGCTTGACGGTCATCCCGGACTTGCCGACCTGCCGGCTGACCGGCAGCCATCCCTGGTCGACCACCGGACGCGACGAGCAGATCGTCCCACCGAGCAGGCGGGCCAGGTCTTCGGCCACCGGCAGGTTTTCCTTTCTCTGGATCCCCCGGCCGACGGCCACGAGAATGGGCACCTTCGTGATGTCGATATCCCCCGGCTCCGGTTCAATCAGACGGGTGACCCGCACCCGCACGTCCTCCAGCAAAGCGGGGAGGGAGGGACTCTCCACCGTTGGAGCATGGTCGGAGATGCCTTTCTGGGTTGGAAAGACCCCGGGGACGACAGTCAAGACCACGGACTCGCCCGAAGCCTCCGCCTCGCAGAGCAACTTCCCCCCGCACATCTGGCTCGTAGCGATGACCTGCCCATCCTCGATCGCGATCTCCTTGCAGTTGACGATCAGCGGGAACCCCAGGGTCGAGGCTAGCAGCGAGGCCAGATCGATCCCCATGGAGGTCGCTCCGAAGAGGATCAGTCGAGGCGCACCTTGTTCGACAAGGGCGCGCAGGACGGCGGCGTAACCTGTGGGGGTGAACTCCGCGACCCGCTCGTCCTCGACACACAGGACGCTGTCGGCAGCCCCCAGCGTCGGCGCGAGCGTCTGCACCTGATTCCCGATGAGTACGGCTGTCAGGTGACCGCCCAGCGTCCCGGCGATCTCTCGTCCCTTGCCCAGCAGCTCATAGGTGTGCCCTGCGACAACCCCCCGCAGGTGTTCGACGAAGATCCACACATCTAGGCGGGCGGCGCTCATCGGAGCAGCCCCCGGTCTTCGAGAATCGTCACGATCTGCCTGGCCAGGTCTTCAGGAGACCCGTTCAACATCTCAGCCCGTTCAGCCGGCTCGGGCTTCAGCAGTCTGCGGACGAGCACCCCGGCCTGCACGTCAACCGGCGGCGCCTGGCGCTCTGCAATGGCCCTGGTTTTCTTCGTCTCTCGAATCCGTGCCACGGGGACATACCGCGGTGGCTGGGGGGCGGACAGCACGCCGATGACGGCGGGGAGGTCGACCTCCATCTCAGCCACCAGACCGCCGGGGTACTCCTTGTGCACCACCACCTTGCCTTCTCCGGCCACATCCACCGACCGGGTGACACCGACATACGGAAGGCTCAGAAGGCCGGCAAGCAGACCCGGCACGTGTCCGTCCATGTCATCGATCGCCTGGACCCCCGAGAGGACGAGATCGGTAGGGACCTCCCGCAGTACCTCCTTGAACAGGGTGGCGGTGGCGCGCTTCCCCAAGCCTTGCTCAGGAATCCCGCTGAGTTTGATGGCCTCATCGGCCCCCCTGGCGAGTGCGGCATACATGGCTTCGTCGGCATCGCCGCGGTCCAGGGCCAGCACGATCACCCGGGCGCCGCGCCGGTCCTTGAGCAGCAAGGCCTGCTCCAGCGCGTGATCGTCGCTCTCGCTCAGCACGTAGCGGAGCCACTGCGTATCCAGGGCGACCCCGGAAGCGTCGATCTCCAGCTCCTCGACCAGGTCGGGCACCATGTTCAACAGGACGGCGATGTTCACGAAGGCGTCCCTCCGTCTCGCCCCATGGACTCGTCGAGCAACTCCAGGATGTCCTTGACCACCATCTTGCCTTCGTTCCCGGTTGACTTCAGGGCGTCTTCAAAGCGCGAGGTCTCGAACGGACAGGACACCGCAAGGATCTCGGCTCCGGTCGCCAGCGCCTGTGCGATGCGGCGATCCGCGAGCCGTTCGTGGGCAGCCTGCCAGATGATCGTGTCCAGCCACATGCCGCCGCCCCCGCCGCCGCAGCACAGCGCGTTCTCCCGCGCCATCGGCATTTCTGTCAGCTTGAGACCTGGAATGGCGCGCAGAAGATCCCGGGGCTGCTCGTAGAGATGGCACATGCGACCCAGGCAGCAGTTGTCGTGATAGGTCACGCGGGCATTGATGCGGGCCTTCAACAGGGGCCGCAGCGTCTCGAGCCTCGCAGCGAGGAACTCCACGTAGTGCGTGGCCGCGTAGTGTTTCCCCAGCGCCGGGTAGACACGATGCAGCGAGTTGAACGCATGCGGATCTCCCGTGACGATCTCGCCGTACGCGTATTTGTCGAGGAGGGATGAATTGTACTCGAGCAGGTCCTCGAACAGGCCTTTCTCGCCCGAGAGGCGCTCGCAATCCCCAATGCAATGCTCCTCCGGCCCAAGGATCGCGAAGTCCACCTTCATGGCGTGCAGCAATCGCGCCATGGCCTGCGCCTGCAACTGGTTCCGCGGGTGATACGACGGATAGCACTCGACGAGCCACAGCACATCCACAGGTCGCTTGAGCTGCGAGATGACCGGGACAGGGACGCCGGCGCCCTTCGTCCACTCCATCCGCTTTCTCGGGCCCTCCCCGAGGGAGTTCCCGTAGCGATACGTGTTGTCGAGGGCTCGCTTGAACTCCGCGGGGAGCTGCACGCCGCTATTGATGGCCGCATCCCGCAGGGCGGGAAACAGCACGTCCGTAATCTTTAATCCGGTCGGGCACCGGGCGGTGCAGTTGTAGCAGGAGACGCACAGCCACAACGTGTTGCTCTGGAGCACGCTGTCGAGCAAGCCTTCCTTCAGGTAGTGGATCGCCTTGCGCGGGGTGTAGTCCATGGCGAAGGCGAGGGGGCAGGCGCCCCCGCACATCCCGCACTGAATGCACGGGTTGAATTCCTTCGTCCAGACGTCATGGGAGCTCAGGGGAATAGAGGATCCCGGACCTTCACCTGGTCCGGTGGGCTGCGCGTCTCCTGTCACCACCGCGTCACCTCCCGGAGGGTTCCGCAGATGACATGGGTCGCCCTCCGCTCTGCTGCGAGGACCCTTCTCAATCTCTATTTCACGCCGATCGTGGGGGGCTGGAAATACGGTCATCATCCTATTCGATGTGGGAGGACTGACCATGCGGGGGGGCCGGTTTGTGCCGGCCTATCGGGCTCTGCCCCTACGGTCTGCGACCGAGGGGTAGCTTCATCGGCTAACCTTGACGGAAAGTCTCAGCAGGCTTGACGGTAGCCGCTTGGCGGGCGGTGATCCAACCCGCCAGGGTGCCGCCTCCAATCGCAGCCAAGAGGCCCATGCAGAGGGTCGTGAGGCTGATCCGAACGGGCAGGCGAGCGACCCCTGTGGGTGACATGGGCGACCCCAGTCCAACAAGACCACTCGTCAAGGATGCTCCAGCGTTTGGCAACGGAAGTCGTCCCAGCATCCACGCGCTACCCATACCCAGAACTATCCCCAGGAAGCCGCCGAACAGGGTCAGTGCCATCGCTTCCAGCAGAAAAACGCGTTCCACCTCCCGCGCTCGCCAGCCCAGCGATTTCATCAGCCCGATTTCTTGCCTGCGCTCGGACACCCATCCGCTCAGCGCCAACCATGCGAGGACTACGCCACCGACCAGTCCCACAGCCGCCGCAACCGCTGTAAACCGCGCCGAGATTCGCCCGATTCCCCCCATCACTTGTAACAGACTGTCCTCAGTGATGGCACTGATCTGTCCGAGTCGGCGAGCGAGATCCGCCAGCACCGCATCGACGTTCCCAGCACTCACGAGTCGCACATACACTTGGTTCACCTGGCCCGGCCCAACCTCCGCGAGAATCTGGGCATCGGCCAGGGGCACGTACAGGTTTGCGGCCGCGGCCTGACTGCCTTCCGACTGCTCGGCGATGCCCACGACCGTGAGCCGCTTCCCGCCGACGGTCGTCGTGGAGCCTGGCTTCAGCGTGAAGAACGCTGCGTAGTGACGGTCCGCTACCGCGACGTCTCGTTCTCCTGGCCTGAAGGCACGGCCTGCCATCAGCCCCCTCATCAGTGTGCGCCCCGGCCCGACGGTATGCTGACTGGGATCCACACCGAGCACGATCGTGTAGCGGTCGGGACCAAAGTCCCAGAGTTGCAGCGCCGCAGCCACCGCCGCCACCCCATCAGTGTGCGCAATGATGCCCACGTCAGCAGAAGAGATGAGCGCGCTCCCAAACGGAAGACGGAGGCCTCTTGTCCGTTGGGTGCTGGGCGACTCTTCTTGCGGGCCCGCCGGACGGGTGATGATCAAATCCGCAGCGACGCCCTCCAGAGGACGCCGAGCCGCCTCTCGGAAGCCGTTGCCCAAGACGGCAATCGCGACGTAGAGGGCAGCGCCCAACGCCACGCCCGCGACAACCCCGAAGGCGCGCCACGGCCGGCCTCGGAACTGCGACAGCACATACGTCATCATGGTTTTCCTGCGGCGTGCCCCAGCGCCGCGTCGAGGTCCTCCAATGTCCAGCTCCCCTCCGGAACAACTCCCGTACCCTGGCCCTGGGGGAAGCTAAAGAACCTCACGTGACGACCATCCCGATTCATCTCCATCGTCCCGTTGATGAAAATGGCCAGAGGGGTATGTTCAGTCAGCTTCCTGGCTTGAGCAAAGGCCGACCCGGCCGGCGTGTCGAGGTCGTATCGGTGAACACTGATACGGCTAGCATACTTCGTCAGGATCGTATTCACCTCGTCGAGCACTGCCACGACGGGTGGATGGTCGAGATACGCGATGTCCACCGTCACGCCGCCACCCCCTGCAGGAGACGACAGGATCGCTGGGTTTTGGCTCACCGGGGTGCTTCTTTGACAACCCGCCAGGCCGACGGTGGCGACCAGCATCAACACCCACAGATGGATGGAGAGACCAAATCTGCGATTGATCATCAGATGATCCTCCCATCCGCCATTCGGATGATCCGGTCGGCCGCTGCTGCGACCTTCTCGTCGTGAGTGATCACCACCAGCGCGATCCCGTTCTCGTCTCGCAAGCGGCGAAAGAGCGCGAGGATCTCCTCGCCTGTCTGGGTATCCAGGTTGCCTGTCGGCTCGTCCGCGAGGATGAGCGATGGGCGGTGGACAAGGGCGCGGGCGATGGCCACGCGCTGCTGCTCGCCACCACTGAGGTGGGCGGGGCGATGGGAGGCGCGCTGTGCCAGGCCAACCTGAGTCAGGCGCTCCAGTGCCACCCGCCGGCGATCCACGGCACGCATTCGGTCGGGATACAAGGGGAAGGCGGCATTTTCAAGCGCGGAGAGGGTGGGGATCAAATGAAATGCCTGGAACACCAGCCCGATGTGCTGGCGTCTCCACAGGGCAAGATCATCTTCGCTCATTCCCGTGATGTCTTGCCCGCCGTAGAAAATGTGTCCGGCGTCAACCGAATCGAGCCCAGCGAGGAGATTGAGTAGCGTGCTCTTGCCTGATCCGGATCGGCCCACAATCGCGAGAGACTCGCCCTCCTCCAGATGGAGGTCCACCTCGCGCACGGCGACCACCCGTGCAAAGGACTTGGATACGCCCTCGGCCTTGAGGAGCTCACTCACTTCGCCATACCTCCGCAGATTTGATGTTCGCTGCGCGGCGCGCCACCCAGAGGCTGACCAGGATGCCCCCCAACAGCCCCACCGCAAGCGAGGTCACAGCGACGTTGGGGCTGATCCGAACCTGCAGTGGTACAGTGACCGCCGCCTGCATCGCTCCGCCCGGCAGAAAGTGGGGGGTAGGTGTCAACTCCCACGGCACCGGGATGGTCACCTGGCTGAATCGCAGTCCCCAGGTCACGACACCAGCCAGCGCCAGCCCCGCCAGTTCGCCGAGGCCGGTCAGGACGAGCGTCTCCCCAGCCAACTGGGTCACGACATCCCGCCGGCGCCATCCCACGGCTCGCATCAATCCGATATCTCGCCGGCGCTCCCACAGGCCCGCCGCCACGGCCCGCAGGAGACCCGCCATGGCGATCATGACACCGGCGAGCCCTACAAGCAGGCCAAAACGATCGATCAGATCGAACGTCGCGCCGAGGACCTCTTCGAAGGAGCGTGGAGTCGTCATGATGGCCTTGCTTCCCAGCACCTGCCTGATCTGCTCAGACACACTTGGCGCGTGGGATGGGTCCGTGCGCACAAACAGAATGTCTGCGTCGTCAGGGCGGACGTCAAAAACAGCTCGTACATTTGGGGCGGCAGAGGCGAACGCACGGGCATCGGTCAGGGACACATAGAGGTTCGCGTTGGCCACCGGCCCTGCCCGGCTCGTATCAACAATGCCGACGAGACGAATGGGCTCCCCGGCGATCGTTACGGCGTCGCCCACCCCCAGGTGCTTCTGGGCCGCATAGCTCGCATCAGCCACAGCCACCCCTCTATCTCCGGCCTCCAGGAAGCGACCAGCGCGCAGCCCCGCGCGTAGTCTCCCCGGCCCCACTGCCGTGGACGGGTCCAGTCCCAACCCCACCAGAAAACCATCGTGCTCAAAGTCCCAGAAGAAGATAGCTTCCGCCAGCGCCTGGACCCCCGGAAGGGTTTGGATGGTCTCAATCTCATGCCGGTGGATCGGTGCCGTAGAATGCGGCAGGACGACTCCCTGAAAGGCCTTGGGAACAGTCCCCTGTCGTTGCGCAACAATGTTCGCCCCGATCTCGGTCAGCGGAAAGCGCGCAGCCTGGCGATAGGCGTTGGCGTAGGCCAGGAGGGTGATGAACAGCGCGACGCCCACAGCAACGCTCAAGAGTCCGGCCATCGTCCGGGCAGGTCGGCGGGTCAGCTCAGCGAGTACGTATGCAGGGTTCATCCTTTTGGCTCGGTCACAGTGAGACGGAAACTATTGTGTTCCCCGCGCCGGCCTAGCCAGACGTTCAGCCTCTTGCTGGGGAGCGATCTCCATCTCGGTTTGGATAGTGGAATCATCTGACTGGCGTCCCTCAAAACGCGAATACCGCCAGCAGAGCGGCCACGGCGACGATCACCAGGAGATCAACCTTCCGGTGGAGAGCGATCAGCGCCCCAGCCGCTAGTCCCCAAGTCTTCCAGTCGACCAGCGAAGCCCGCCCAAACTGATACACGACAAACACCAATAGCCCGATGAAGCCGGCCAGGACGCCCTGGATCATCCACCGGACCGTCCGGAGGCGCTTGATCTTCTCAAAGTGGGGAACGACGCCAACCAGCACCAGGAACGACGGATAGAACACCGCGATGGTGGATGTGACCGCTCCCACCAGACCGCCGATCTTGTAGCCGACGAAGGTGGCGGTGATGAGGATGGGTCCGGGAGTGATCTGCCCCAGGGCGATGCCGTCAATGAACTCGCGGGTGGTCAGCCAGCCTAATCGCCCCACCACCTCCTGTTGGATCAGCGGGATCATGGTGAACCCGCCACCGAATGCGAGCGGGCCGAGCTTCATGAACACCAGGTCGAGGTGTCCCAGGATGGGATTCCACAGGCCGACCCCCCACACCAGGCCTGCTCCGAGCAGCACGCTGACGCCCCACCCTCTGGCGCTCATGACGGGTCCGTCGGTTCTGCCGCTGCCATCTCTGCCCGTCGATACAGCGGAATTGCAAGGACCGCGGCTCCCACCAGAACAGCGACGAAGTTGACCTTTAGCGCCAGGGCCAGTACGGCAAGCGCCGCCAGCGCGATCCCCTGCCATCCGCGCAGCATCGCGCGGCCTAGGGTGGTGCAGGCATTCAGCACAATCGCGACCACGACGGCGCCCAGGCCCCTGAACAGCGCGCGGACTGCGGGAACGGATCCTGATCGCAGATATAAGGCCGTGAGCAGCGTCATCACCAGGAAGGAGGGCAGGACGAATCCGACCGCGGCTACCAGGGCGCCCGGCGTGCCACGCAGCCGGTGGCCGATGTAGGTGGCCATCTGTACCATCGTGGCGCCAGGGATGATCTGGCACAGGGCCGTCCCCTCGGCGAACTCCTGGTCGGCCAACCAGCCCCGGCGGCCAATCAGTTCGGCTTTGAAGTGTCCCATCATCGCCGGTCCGCCGAAGGCCGTCGCTCCGAGACGGACGAAGGCTGCGAACACTTGCACGAAGGAGACTTTCCCCATCGAATGCCTCGTCTACCCTCGCAACGCTTCCACCGGTTATCCAGTCGATCCTTCAGAGCAGCCAGTCCGTTCCCGGATACTGTCTCGTTTCGTGGCTCCAATTCGCGCCGCAAGTGTTTCGCCACTCCGGTCTCCTACGGCTACTGCCATGGACCGGGATGCCACATCCTGCCGGGGCCAGAGACCAAACCCCGGCCCCGCCGCCTGGGCTATTACCACAACTGCACCTAGCAGCGCCAAGACAGCGCTGCCGACCAGCAGGAATTTCCTCATCGTCGTTCCCTCCCTATTGCCCTGACCGGGCCGCTCGCCGCGGCATCCGGCCGGAGGTGTCTTCAAGATTCAGGATAAAGACAGCCGATGAATGCTTCGTGAATCGAGTGTGAACGTTCCATGAGGATTTCAGCCGGTGGGGATTCCGGGCGGTCCATGTCTGAATGGCGAAGACATCGGTGTCTACTGGGCCGACGGAAAGATGCACAAGCGCAAGGGAGTTGTCCCGAGCGTCGCAATCACGGTGAAGTGGGTCCCTACCGCCGCCGGTTAGGTTCGGCCCACCCTTTGCCCGGTCGGATCGACTCCCCACCCGATGGACCTGTCCTCTTCGTGGTGCGACGATGAAATTGGGCAAGCGGGCCCCCGTAGAAAGGGGGTGGAAGGTGCAAGAGATTCATCCCGCCGATACCTGCTCGCGCTGCGGGTTTCGGCGGGTGACACGAGAACTCGAGGAGAAGGGCCTCAAGATCCGCCTGTGCGACGATTGCTTCTGGGGCAGGGAGACGGAGGCCGCTCTCGACTCCAAGGAGCAGAAGGCTCCGTCTTGAAGACCCTCGTGTAGGCGCGTTCTCTCCCAAAGAGTGGTGAACCACGCAAACATACTTTGGCGCCTGCCGAGACCGATGACCTTGTCTGTCTCATCGGTTCGGGCAGTCAGCAGCAACACGTAAACGTCCGACCATTCGCACAGCCTGCGAGCGCCTCGACACACTTCGCGCCAGGGCCGTCCTCGGTGCACATCGAAGTGAACAAAGCCAACCCATGACACCGCCACCCACCCGCGATCTGTCCGCCTTCGTCCAGCCCTCGACGATTGCCGTCATCGGGGCCTCGCGCGATCCTGGCAAGGTCGGGCACGCGATCTTCCACAACCTCCTGGCCGGAGGATTCCAAGGCGCCGTGCACCCGGTGAACCCGACGGCGCGTTCCATCAACGGCGTCCGGGCGTACCCCTCGATCCTCGATGTCCCCGATCCCGTCGACCTGGCCATCGTGATCACCCCGGCCGCCACGGTGCCTGACGTCCTGGACGACTGCGGCCAGCGTGGCGTGAAGGGTGTGGTGGTCATCACGAGCGGCTTCAGGGAAGTGGGGGAGGAGGGGCGCATGCGCGAAGACGAGGTCCGCAAGCGCGTCGCCCGGTGGGGCTTCGCGCTCATTGGCCCCAACTGCTTCGGCGTGATCAACACCGCGGCGGATGTCCGGCTCAACTCGACTTTCGCCGCCCGGTTCCCGCATGCCGGCAACATCGCCTTCATCTCACAGTCCGGCGCGCTCACCGCGGCCGCGCTCGACTATGCCTGGAGCAAGCGGATCGGGTTCTCGAAGGTCTTCAACCTGGGCAACAAAGCCGACGTCACCGAACTCGATGTCCTGGACCTGCTAACGGCCGACCCGGCCACACAGGTTATTCTCCTCTACGTCGAGGAATTGTCCGAGGGCCGGCGCTTCATCGAGACGGCCCGCGTGATCAGCGGGGAGCCGCCCTCCAAGCCCATCCTGGTGCTCAAGGCGGGGCGCACGCAGGCCGGCGCGCGGGCGGTGTCGAGCCACACGGGATCGCTGGCGGGCAGCGACCAGGTCTACGAGGCAATCTTCTCGCAGGCTGGTGTGCTGAGGGTGGAGAGCATCGAAGAACTGTTCGATTACGCTGATGCCTTCTCGAAGCAGCCGCTGCCGCGCGGCCGGCGGGTGGCCATTATCACCAACGCCGGCGGGCCCGGCATCCTGGCGACCGACGCGTGCGTCCGGCAGGGTCTTGAGCTCAGCCGGCTCTCTGATGGAACACTGGCGGCGCTGCGGAGTGCGCTGCCCTCGGAGGCCGCCCTGACGAACCCAGTGGACATCATCGGGGATGCCGATGATCGCCGGTACGACGCGGCGATGCAGGCGGTGCTGCGGGACGAGGCGGTGGACGCGGCGATCGTGCTCGTGACCCGCCAGGCCATGATCGACGTGGACGCCACCGCCGAGGCCGTCGTGCGGCGGGCGCGCGAGTCCGGCAAGCCTGTGCTCGCCTCGTTCGTGGGCGCGATGGCTGTGGAGTCCGGCGTGGCCCGCCTCGAGGAAGGTGGAATCCCGCATTATCCGTTTCCGGAAGCGATCGCGCGCACGCTCGGCGCGATGGCGACGTACACCTCCTGGATCTCGCGGCCGCGTACCGGCTTCCGCTCCTTTGATGACGTCGACCGCGCCCAGGCGCGCGCGGTCATCACGGCTGCCGGCCCCGGGTTCCTGTCGGAGCCGGCGGCGCTCGAGTTGCTCCGCGCCTACCGGTTCCCCCTGCTGCCGTGGGCGGCGGCGTCCAGCGGCCGTGAGGCCACCGAGGCCG
>JBGPLF010000083.1:0-14539 GCA_041486265.1 bacterium | reverse complement strand
CGATGCGATACGCCAGCGACGGCAGCCCCGGTCGGTTGAAGAGCCGCGGCTCCGGCGGGCTTGCGTCACAGCAGCCGCTGGGATCTAGTGACTGTGCCGGCAACGTACTCATAGGCCACCCTGCATCAGGAACTCGATCCTGCCGTTCTCCGGCGCGCTCGGGTCGTTGTCCAGCCGGGCGATCTCCAACCGGCCAAAGGTGGTGCGGCCGGCATCGAGTTCGCCGTGGGGCTCCTCTCGCCAACGCTGGAATCGCGTGGGCTGCACCCAGACGACGCCGGGAACGCCCATCGCCGCCGCCACCACCCGGCTCAGATAGACCGGCTGGCCGAAGGTGAAGTTGTCTGGGTGAAAGAACCCGTGCCCGCCGTCAGGCAGATTCCGGTTGCTGAAGGCCGTGAGCAGGCTCTGCCTGACATCGCTGCGGACATAGCCGGGCGCCGCGCAGACCGTGAGCGCGATGTCGAGGGCGACGAAGTGTGGGGCGTCGATCTCCAGATCGTAGCCTGCAAGGCGGAAGCGGTCCAGGAACGTCTGCAGGTCGGCCGCAAAGGCCTCATCGACCTGCTGCCCTCCGGTCAGGTCGACGGTGACAAACCACGTGTGCCAGCTTCCGGTCCAGCGCCGCGTCGCGGCCGCCCGTCCGACATCCCGGTGGCGCTGGGCGGCGGCAACGTAATCGGTGTCGGTCACGGCACGTTCCTGGGAGCGAAAAGCCTGGGGCGCATTGAGTCGCACTTGCTCGATGGGCTCAGGGCCCAGGCCGCCCACAGCGGGCAGAGGATTGCGCACCCGGCTGATACCGGGCACCGCGGTGACCAGACGGGCCAGGGCCTCGGCGCCTACGTTCCCCGCCGACCCGTTGCCAATGCGGTAGGCGGCGGTAAATCGGGTGCCGGCCGCGGGCTGCTGTCCCAGCACGCCGTCGCCGAACCGGAGGTAGGCGCGATCATCGCTCTCCATCTCCACCACGAATTCAGGGGCGAAGCGGTCGCTGTTCAGGAGGTCGCGCTGCGGCGTCCACACCTCTGACCCGGCGCGCAGCGTCACCTGCGGCATCGCGCGGCGGGGGTCCAGCCCCGCGGCGGCTGCCGCCGGCTGCGCGCGCGCCGCCTCGTCGTCATACGGAACCGCGTGGGTAACGTCGCTGCGTTGCAGGATGGGACGATAGGGCCGGCCGTCAGGAACCTCCGCGGGACGCAGTTCTTCATCCTCGATCGACAGGCCGTGATCGGCCAGGACCGCGTTGCCTCGGGCGACACTCGCCTGCCTGACGCCCGAACCGTCGGTAAATTGCCTGAGGCAAACGGGAAAAGGCAGGGCGTCTTCGTCGTGCCAGCGGATGTCGATCACCGTCTCACCGTTCGACAGGTCGGTGCGTTCCTCGGGTGGACTGGTCAATCGGACGGCATGGCGGCGGACAGGGTCGGCGTCCTCCGGCCTGCCGCTCTCCGGTCCCAGCACCTCTTCGAAGATCAGCACATCGCCTTCGTGGAGATCGAGGTCGGCGGCGCGGCCGTGAAGCGTGGCTCGCGTCGCACCCCAGGGCAGACAGCAATTGGGGTCGCGCCACGTGTAGAACTGGATGGCGTTGCACTGGCTCTTGAGCGAGACGTCGTGCAGCGTTTCGAACACAAGCGGGTTTCTGGAGAGCACATCGGTCAGTTGCTCCGGCCGCACGGCCGCGGGGGCTCCCACCTCGCGGCTGAGCACCCGCGTACCCACCGGCAGGATGGCGCCATCGGCGCCGCCTCCCGGCTGCACCTCCACGCACACCCACGCCCGCGCGCTTGCGCCGTCGTGCAGGAGATAGTCAAGCAGGCGGGCATGACGCCGCGCCGAGACACGCCGGCGCGCGGTGCCCAGGTAGGCCTCGGTGGCCACGGCGTCCTGATAGTAGCTGAGGTGGTCAGCCGCATACGCAAGCACCTCCACCAGGGCGACGCCCAGGTCGGCCGGGTTCCGTTCCTTCCAGTCGGGCATGATGACGGCCAGCCGATCCAGCATCAGGCGGCGGAAGCTCGCGTAGTCCCTGGCCAGATAACTGATCTGAGGAACAGGCAAAGCCGGCTCCGGGCACGCCGGAGCTGTCCTGCAGTCGAAATCGGTTGGACAGTCCACTTTGAATGAAAAGTCCACGGTCGAGAGCAGGCGGTCGAAGCCGGAGGGAGGATCGTCGGGCTGCGTCGCCGAGAGGACGAGCCTGAACGTATACATCGAAAAGTCTCCCGGCTCTTCGGTGCGCGCCACCAGGATCCGGTCGGCCCCGGATAGCGCAGTCATGAAGGCTTGCTCGCCGGCCGTCAGCAGACCGGCGGGCACCGCGCTGGCGGGATAGGCCCAGCGCACGCGCACCGGGTTGACCCGCACTCCTCCGTCGATCCTCACGTTGCTCTTGCTCAATCCCGCGACAGGTTTGAAGCAGTACGCCAGCAGCGTCTGCTGCCGCGGGCTACCTGCGGGCGCCTCATCATCGAGCACTTCAAGATAGTCGATGCCGTTCAGGACGCCCTCGGTTCGCGTCAAGGCTTTGCGCACTTCGTCCGGGCAATAGAGTTGGGTGTCCATGCCCTACACCGCGCGCGAAAATTGCGCGACCTGGCGCTGTTGCGTGCGCCGGACGACGTACTGGATCGTCACCCGCAGCGCGGCCTCTTCGCTATCGATCTCGACCGTCTCCACGTGGACCAGGTCGCCGAGCCACTGCTCCAGCGCGCCCTGCACCAGGACCTGGGTCGCCGCGGCGAGCCCATCGCTGTTGGGTGCGAAGACGACCTGCATCAAACCTGTCCCGAAGGTCGGACGATTGACGCGCTCGCCCGGCGCGGTGAACAGCACCTGCTCGATCAGGTCGCGGATGTGGTCGTCATCGGTGGTACTCGCCGTGCGTCCCCGGTCGTCGAAGTGAAATGGGTAGTCTACCTGCGTCATGTCCCCGTCACCCGCACCTGCGTGGTCAACACGATGGGCGGGCCCTGCGGCACCTGGTCGGGAGCCTGGCAGAGTCCGGTGCTGGTCATCAGAATCGCCGGCTGGCCGTTGACCAGCACCCGCAGCGCCGGCGTCAGCCACTGCACCTTCACGCACGGGTGCGGCCCTGCAGGGGTGCTGAAGGCGCAGCCCGCCACCAGGAACTGATCCCCCAATGTCGCCACCGGCAGGCCGCCGACCAGGACGCGGGCGTTGGACGAAATGGTCGTCACCTGGCCCGCATGGGGGCAGAGGGCCGTTGCGCCGACGTGAAACAGGAAGGCGGGCATCATGTGCCTCTATGCTCTAGGTGATCGTCAACGCGCCTTGATTCACGGTCACGGTCGGACCCACCATGACGATCGACGCACCCTTGCCGTTCTGAATGTAGATCCCAGTGTCGTTCACGATGAGCGTTACCCCCGCCAGGCTCCTCAACATGATGCCGCCCGTCGGCCCGGGGACGTCGCTGATGACAATACCGTTCTGCCCTGTCGTCTGCAGTGTGATGCCGAAGAGGACCGGCGGCACCGCATGCGCGAGCGCCGGCACCTCCGCCGCCGTTCCCCAGAAGCAGCCCACCCAGATGGGGTAGTCTGGATCGCCCTGCTCGAACTCCACCCACACCCCGGCGCCGACAGGCGGCACCGCGAAGATCCCGGTCTGGGCGCCAGCGACGGGCACGCAGGGCATCGCCCAGCTTGACAGCATGACGTTAGAGACGTCGGGCACGATCGCCTGGATGCGCCCGATCTGCATCGGGTCCACGTTGTTCACCACAGTCCCCCGATACTTACCAAAGAACTTCTTGGGCTGACCGCTCATGCCGGCACCTTCGGAAGCGTCGAGATCAGGCCGTTGCGGCTTAAGGTGAAACTCTGCTTGTACTCGCCGCGCTTGATGTTGTGGGTGACGCTCTTGACATAGTAGAGGCCGTCGTACGCCAAACCCACGCCCCGCACGCCGACCAGCCGCCGTGCTCTCAGCGCACGCCCATAGCGCAGGACGTCGAGGCTGCCCGACCCGGACACTGTGTCGGCTGACTGCGCCGCCTTGGCCAGACCGATCAGCGCGGCGCGGACGGGAGAATACTTGGCGGTTTGCTCGATCGGTTCGAGGCGCTTGGGGAGAGGCTGAACCAGGCCCAGCGGTGGATTGAGCGGGGTGATGTCGGGAATCGGAATCGGGATCGGCACTTTGGTCGTGGGATCCTGGATGAAGATCAGGGGCAGCGCCCTCTTGTCGGGCTCGAAGGTAAACGACAGGGACTCGACGTTGGTGTGCGCGTCCATGTTGATGTTCAGGGCCGGCTGCGGCACGCCGACCTTGATCTCCGGTCCCCAGTAGGCGGTGCTCACCCCGGGCACCGGTCCCGGCTCCACATAGAACACGTAGCCGACCTCGTCGGCGAGTGCTTTGATGTACTGGAGGTCGGTCCCCTGGTGCCGCGGGATGCGGTCCGTCGGGATGGGCACGTCGATGAGCACGCTGGGGATCACCATCGGCACCACGCCGAAGATCGCGTACTTCGCGAGGATCAGCGCCACGCGGGCCTCGGGCGGCATGGCGGGATAGGGGATGCCGCTGAAGTCGATGTAGTCCATCACCCGGCTCAGGTCTTCGCCCGTCAGCGTCAGGGTGGTGCGGCCGGGATCGGTCCCGGGCTTGACCTCGTGGTGGGTCATGACCCCGTCGATCAGCACTTCGGGCGTGCCATTGATCGTCGCCGCGATGACGACGCGCACCAGCGGGATTGACGCGCCGCCCGAAAGCAGGAACAGGGTCTGCAGGGGCGACTGGGTGCTCAGGGTGAACTCCAGCTGAAACCCGCTCGTCTGTCCCGCGGACGCGGTCACCTGGACGCTGGTCAGGGCGTCCAGGACCTCCTGGGATACCGGCACGGGAACGGCCGGCCCGATCATCAACGTGAGGTAGATGCCGTTAGCCACGCGGGCTCCCCGGGATCCCTTCAGGCAATGTGATGCGCAGCGTGCGTCCGGCCGCCTCGGTAAGTTCGTCGGGGCGCATCGCCCCGTTGGCGTCGCAGATCCGCCAGAACTGCTCGGGATCGCCCAGGTACTGCGCGGCGAGATGATCGAGGCGCTCACCCTCGGTCACGATGTGTTCCCGAAGCAGGGCGAGGCGCTCAGGCTGTGGAGCGAAGCGGCGGCGCAAGTAGGCGATGGCCTTGCCGTCGGCCGTCTCCAGCGTCGTCGCCCCGATTCCGCTGTGGCGGCTGGTGGTGGGAAAGAGACTCGATTTCAGCGCGCCGGCCTGCAGGAGAGCCTGAATGGGATCACTCATGGAATTTCTCCAATCCCCAGCGCGCTCAGAGGGCCGCCGCGGCTCTTGGAGGCCAGGCGTTCCTTCTGCTGCTGGTAGGCCATGTAGAGGCTGCCGCCCTTGTGGCTGAATCCCAAATCGGTGACGCTCAACACGCGCATCCCCAGGCTCACCTTGGCACGGATCGGATTGAGGGCGACATCGAAGGCTTCCTCGGTGACGCTGAACTCGGTCAACCGCACCGGCACCACGCGGTTCCGACTCAGGACGAAGAGCGTCAGCGGCGCCTCCATCGGCGTGATCTCCAGCGTCCCAGACTGGGCCAGCACGTTGTTGGCCAGCAGCTGGTCGCTCGTCGGGTAGATGATCGTCTCCAGCGCCGCAAGCTGTGGATGAATGCCGAACTCCACCGCATCGCGATTCTGATCGGGAAACTCCAGTTGATCCGAGGCGTCGATCTCGGCGTCGAGCTTGATGGTCTCAACAGGCGGCCCTTTGAGGCGCAGCGCCTCCGACCGGTCGCCTCCCTCGGCGGCGCCCTGGACTTGGAGGGTCCGCGTGAGTGTATCGGGGTTGTACTGGAGCGTGATCACGCGCTGCACCGCGCCGGTGGTGGGATCGACGAGGACAATGCCGCCCTTGAGGAGACGGGGGGATCCGGGAAAGGTCGTCATCGTCAATCTCCCTTCGCGCGCACCGTCACGGCCCCGCGCCCCCGCCGAGCGCCTCGGTGACCGCGGTCACGCCGTGGTGTGAGCCGTCAGGCCGCGCGCGCTTCATGCCAACGTCGCCACCGGAAGAGTCAGGAGGTCCAGCGGCACCTTGATTTTGTCCGTGGGCTTGAGGACGGGACCCTTGATCTCCGGATTAGCCGCCCACACCGTTGGCCAGGCGTACTCGTTTCCAAGATACTCACGGCAGAAGTCCGACAGGTTGGTGTGAACGCCCGCGGGAACGACCTTTCGCTGGAGGAGCCATAGTTCGTCGCCCGCACTGAGCTGGCTGATGACTGACATCTCCGGGTTGAAGCGGAGGATACATCGCGGGTCGTATCCGGCTTTCTCAGCGAACTCCACCATAGGGGAGGCCTTATCGACCGTCAGGGTTTCCTGCTGCCCCGACGTCCCCGTCCTACCGGTGGTGCTGATCCGCGTAGAGGGCCCCGGCGTCTGTTTCTGACCCGGCTTGGCAGGGGCGAGGTACTGTGCGGGCGGTGACCAGGTGGATGGATCAAAGGTTGCGCCGGTCACGGCCACCACTGCGCGAATCGACGTCCTCACGTCGTCTTGCAGCATTGCGGATCTGTGGACGTTGACCTGGCATGCGCCTCCGATCACGTTGCCGAACTCAGCCTGCCGGCCATACGCCCAGTACTCCGTCCACACTTTCCACTTGAGCAGCAGGACCCCCAGCCCCTGATTCTTTGTCCCACCGGCCTGGAGGACTTGAGCGTAGAGCTGGCGCAGGCGAGGATATCGCTCGGCATGGACGGCGTGAATGGCTTCGTGCATCAGACCGACGGGAGAGTCCTGCAGGTTGCCGATGTTTGTGTGGATGCGCAGCTCGTCCGTCGCATTGTCGTAACTCGCAAAGACCAGGCCGGTGACCTGCACCTGCCAGAACGTCACCTTGCCCGCCGCGCGCATTGCCTGCAGCCGCGCCAGCGCATCGCGAAAGTCATCGCCTTCCGGGCCAGGCACGTTCGCGGCCTGAGGGATCATGCCTGCCACCGTGTCGTCGAACTGCTTGAGGAAGGGCGCCGCAGCGGTGCCTGTCAGCTGATTCACATAGACCACGGCGCGTTGCAGGACACTGGGCGAGACCTGCTGGCCCGAACCACCGCCTTGTTGCACGACATGGGTGAGCTCATGGGCCAGCAGCATTCTCCCCGCCGTCGTGTGAGGCGTGTATTCCCCCCTGCCAAAGACGATGTCGGCTCCAACCGTGTACGCGCGTGCGCCGACCGCGCGGGCCGATTCCGCCGCCCTGGCGTCGGCATGCACGCGGACCCGGCTGAAGTCGTGACCGAAGCGCGTTTCCATGAACTCCCGGGTGGACGAATCCAGAGGCTGCCCGCTCTCGGCCAGCGCCTCGTCGACAGCCGGCGGCGCTTCCGCCGCAATGGGCGCTTTCTGCGCAGCCGGCGCAGTGCCGGCCTCTTTGCGCCTCAGCGTTTCGTCTTCCTTCTTTGGCTTGAGTCCAGGAATGCCAAGAGGATTGAGCGGATCTGTGGCTTTCATGCGCCAGTACGCGTCCCACATCGCCGTATCGGTCGCACGTTCTTCGGGAGTCTTCAACCCCTCTCGAAACTTGGCCAGGTCGGCGGCCATCCGGGCCGTCTCGGCGCGATATTTCTCGGACTCCGACATGGCCGGCTTCTTCTCACGACCGCCGCCGGCGCCCAGGGTGTACGTGAAGGTGATCGAGGCGGCAGTCGGCTTCCGCACCGGCCCTTCGTAGGTCAGTTTCATCGACATGCCCGGAGTAAGAGCATCGAGCGGGATCTCAGGCACCTGCATCGGCAACGCGGAGTTCGTCGCCGCAATGGCAGCGACCGTGCCCACGGCGGCGCTCCCGGCGATGATCTTGCCTGGCAGCGTCGCGAGGAATTCCTTCCCAAGCCTGGTCGCCTGGTCTTTGAGGCGTTTCCCCACATCGGTTTCAAGAAACGCCTCGCCCACGGCTGTGGCGCCTTCTTTGTACTTGTCGGCATCGGACGGGGGCTTCTTCTCACCGTCGTCGCGCTGCACGCCCGGCGACGCCGCCCGCGGTCCCACGCCGCCCGGAAGGCTCGTCCCGCCGACGACCGCCTCCGCGGCCCGATCCGCTTCCTGTTCGAACCGATCGCCGGGCGGCCCAATCGCGAGCCTCGGCTGCGGACGCACGGCCACGTGGCTGAAGTCATGGCCGAGCGCCAACTTGGCCTGCAGCCCGGACGGATCCTGGGATCCTGATCGCTTCTTGCGGCACTCCTCACACTCACCGTCCGCCCCTGCAGTCCCGCCGCAGCTACACTTCCGCTGAAGCAGGCCGACGCGAGATCCTCTCGACAACGGCGCCGGCCTGGAATGCGCGGGGCGGGCCGGTGCGCGCTCTTTCACCTGCATGTGGGCGTTCATGGCCCCAGCCTGCGGTAGACGGATTGCGCCACCTGCGCACCGATGGTCTCCGGCCTGGAACGTGGGGCCACGTTGAACGTGCCACCGTCGAGCCGCTCGATCTCCGCTCGCCTGGCCAGGCCAGCGGGCACGTCCCGCCCGGCGAACAGCGCAGCGAGCTCACGTTCCAGCGCCTCGGCGATGCGATAACGGTCGCGATGGGCAAAGCCGTACAGCACCAGCTCCTCGATGTGCAGCTCGATCGAGGGGCCACGGGCAGGCGCTCGGCGTCCCGGCATTACGCCCATCCCCCGATCTCCGTTTCAGTGAGCGGCTGCTCCAGCTTGGCATACTCGCTGCGCGCCGCCCGCAGCAGATGCGCCATGCGCACAGGTTCCCCGTTGTCCGCCGCGAGGAAGGCCGCGTGCAATGCGATGTTGCGAATGTTGCCGCCGGCAACGTTGAGCCGCGCGAGCTTCTCCGCGTCAAGGTTGTCGGTCGGGGTGCTGGCGGGAAAGATCCGCCGCCAGATCTCGGCCCGCTGGATGGCGTCGGGGAACGGGAACTGGACGATGAAGCGGATGCGGCGCATGAAGGTCGTATCCAGCGCGTTCTTCATGTTGGTGGTCAGGACCGCCAGGCCGCGATAAGCCTCCATACGCTGCAGCAGGTAGCTGATCTCGATATTGGCGTAGCGGTCGTGGCTGTCTTTCACCTCACTGCGCTTCCCGAAGAGCGCGTCGGCCTCGTCGAAGAGCAGGATCGCCCCGCCTTCCTCGGCGGCGTCGAAGACGCGCCGCAGGTTCTTCTCGGTCTCCCCGATGTATTTGCTGACGACCTGGCTCAGGTCGATGCGGTAGAGGTCCAGACGCAGTTCCTGCGCCAGCACCTCCGCGGCCATGGTCTTGCCCGTCCCGCTGGCGCCCGTAAACAAAGCGCTGATCCCAAGGCCGCGTGCCCCCTTGGCCGAGAAGCCCCACGTATCGTACACAAGGCTCCGCCGCCTGAGGTGCCCGGCGATGTCTCGGAGGAGCTGGCGCTGCGGCCCAGGCAGGACCAGATCGTCCCAGGTCGCTGCTGGATCGATGCGCTGCGCCAGGTCATCGAGACGCGGACGGGCCTGAGCCCGGCAGGCTTCCCACAGAGCCCCGCGCAGGACGTCGGGGACCGCCGCCGGACCACCTTCACCGGGCACACTCGGTGTCAGGATGCCGGCGCTCACTGCGTAGATTCCGTGAATGCCCAGATTGAACTGCGCCACGACATCTTGAAGTTGACCGTTCAACGCCTGCGCGGAGGGACCCAGCGCACGGTGCCAGAGCACCTGTTGTTCGTCAGCGGTCGGCTTCGCGACATCCAGGCGAATGAACAGACGCGTCCGGATCCGGAGTGGGTCGCGGCTGGCCACGAAGAGCATTGCCCGCATGCTGTCCACGAACGCGAGTGCCGCGGCCGACCCGTCGGGGCCGTCCGCGTCGTCGCAGTCGATCAACAGCGCCACGCCGCTCAACACCGCCTCGCGTTCCCAGAGGCGGCCGAGCGCCTCACGCTCCGCCGCGGCGCCCGGCAGATCGTGGGCGCGGATGGCATGCAGTTCCAGCCCCAACGCGGCGCAGGCTGACGCGGCAATCGCGCGCTTCCCGGCGTGCTCGCTTCCGCACATCTGGATCAGAGGTGGGACGCCGGCCGCCGATCGAGACCAGAGCTGTGCAATCCGGCCGGCGAGCGCCCGGTGGGAGGGTGGCAGGTCGGTAGTGGCAGGGACTGGCTGCGCAAGTCCCCGCAGGCGCTCGTCGATGTACGCCACTCCTGTCAGGTAGTGGAGGATGCGCTCATCGATCCGCAGCGCGCTCGTGGTCAGCGCGTCTCCAGCGCCGACCTCGACGAAACGCCAGCGGCGCAGTGGCGACGCGGGCGTGAGCGCGGTCCAGTGCGCGCCCGGCAAAACCGCCAGCGCCAGGCTGAATGTGGGATAGGGGCGCCGGGGATCGCCGTGTGCCTCAGCGCAGAGCGACGCGAAACTCGCCTCGAGTTCGATCCCCGCGCACATCAGCAGGACGTCGCGTTCGAAGTCCGACAGACCAAAGGCCCGGCAGAGGGTCTGGATCGCCGGGGGCGAGGACACGGCCTCAAACGGCGCGTTCCCCATTGGGCCACTCTGCGCCACCGGCGCGCCGCCTTTCTCACCGCCGGCCGTTCCCCCAGTCGCTCCACGCAACCCCGCGACGTACTGCTCGAGCGCGAGGCGCACCACGGCCAGGGACGCGGACAGAAAGTGCTGATTGGCGTCAATCCACGTTCTGGCCGCGGGCGGGCTCATGGAATCGTCACGCGTTGGCTCGCATCAAACGCGGGCGGCATCACGGAGCGGTCAATCAGAAGGCTGTCCACGCCGTCCACGCGCAGCCGGACCCACTGCTGGCCGGACGGCAGCCCCGACGCCTTGAACGTCAGCGAGGCGGTCTTGTCCACGCTGATCGGCTCAGCGGCAATTTCCCTATCGCTGACCGCCAGCGACACCCGCTGCGTGTTCCAAACCTTCGGGCTGCACGTGACCGCCAGTGTCACCACGCCGGCGGCGGCGCTTGCAAAGATCGAGGTGATCCTGGGCGCGAGCGTCACCGGCAGTTCGTTCGTCACCCGGTCTGGCTGACCGGCCCGCTTGATGACTCCGGCGACGGTGTAGATCCCGGCCGGCCAGTTGTCGGGATTCTGCGGTGAGTCGGCCGCAACTGGGCCCGGGGGCGGATCAATCGGGAGTTGCACCCGGAAGCCCGTCGAGGTGGCGCCCGGGGCGGCGGCCAAACCCAGGCTCTGCGATGAGCGCAAAGACGCAAAGCGCACAGTCACCTGATCAGCGTCCAGATGGTGACCGCTGGCGCTCAGCGTCTCGCCCATGCGAATCGCGAGCTGCGCGTTGGACAGGATCACCTCCTGCAGGGTGGGGAATGGCGGCAGGAGGCTCGGTTGGGAGATCACGCCCTCTTCGCGCCCCGTCACCGGGTCGGGACGCCCCCGGGTCAGGACCGGCAGCGGCGACCGGGCCGGACGTCGGGCTTCGATCAACACGACGGAGGCGTGGTAGACGACGGACGGCCTGTACTTCGCCTGCAGCGCCGTCCACAATTTCGAAATCTCCTCCGTGTTCATTGACTCCGGAGACAACTTGATCAGTTCAACCTGATCGGCCAGGTCCGATGCGGCCAGCGCGCCCAAGGCCGGAGGCAGAAGGCTTCCTTCTACGGGCGAGGGCGGCGCCAGCGTCCGGCGAATCGCCTCGCGGCTGAGGATGGGCGTCTCGTGGAGCATCTGCATCGCATACCCGAGGAGGATCTCCGCCTCGAAATCCCGCTTGCCGTAGGCGGTCAACAAGTAGTGCAGATCGATCGCCAGCGGCGCATTGCTCAACCGATCGCCGCGTGCGTCGCGGGATGGGAGACCAGCGTTGCGCCAGCCGGCGTTCGGCGTGACATGGTAGAGGAACAGGTTGAGCTGCGGGATTTCCTCGTCGCCGGTCTTGATCCGGTCCGGAGCCAGAGCGGTGACGACCACCGGCCCGCCGACCGCCGCGCTCACCGAGTGATCGATGAGGGCGTTGTCGAGGAGATCCTTCAGCACAGCCGTCACCGATGCGACTGCCAGTGCGTTGCTCATCGGCGGCCCTCGTTGCGCTGCGAAAGATACGCTTCAAGGGTGAGCGCAGGCCTCGGTGGAGCGCCACCCGGCGTCGGGGCCGGGGGCGCCGGCGGCATCACGGCGCGCACGTCGATCCGTCCGATCGTGACGCGAATCACCGGACGCGCATCTGGCGGCGTCTGAGACTCGGCGGCCCCTCGATCCGCCGGCCGGACAACTGGGGTCACGCGCGGCTGCCCTTCACGTGGCGCCAATCGTGCATCCGGCGCGGGCTCCACCGGAAGCCCGCCGGGTCGGGGCCCAATCAGCGGCCGGGTCCCTGCGGGCAGTGCCTCGACTCCGGTGACAACAGTGCGGACTGGTTCGCTCGTGGGCGCGCGGTGGCCTCCTTCATCTGCCCGAGGGGCGCGGGCCGCCACCCGGTCCGTATCGGTCGCGCTTGTTGAATCTGGATGCAAAACCTGGCTGCGGGTTCGGACAGGCGGATCCGCTGCTTCCCGCGGAGGCGGCCACGAAGCGTCGAGAGACAGCCGGCGCATGTGCGGTGGTGATGCTGGGGGGATCGCGGTCCCGCCGGCAGCGGGTTCGACGTGCGCGACGCGGCCAATTGGTGCCGGAGCGGGCCGGGCGAGTGATGCTTGCTCGCGAGAGGGCTGCCCGTCGTTCTCCAGACCGCGGTTGTCCAGCCCGCGGGACCGCGGAGTTTCCACACTCACCGGCGGGGGTTCGAACAGACCCGTCAACCGGGGGCGGATCTCCGGCGGCGGATCGGTGCTCCTGGCCGCCAGGCGAGTGAAAAAGTCACTCATCCACTCACCATCTCCAGGTACGCCTGACGCCGCGATGGACTCATGGACAGGATCTCAGTTTCGCTCCAGCCGTAGGCCGAAGCCAGCGCGTGGACATTCCGCAAGGTGCGGCAGGCCCAGGCGTCAATTTCGCTCCAGAAGAACGCCGCTATATCGAAACCTGCCTGCCACCGGCGGCTGCACGCGGGGCATGCAAGGTCGAGCTGCACGTCGCCCTGGGGATCAGCCTGCGCCATGCGCTGTCCCATCGCATCCACGACTCCCGGCGGGAGCCGGTCGGCCGGTCGCTCCTCACCGTGATGGACGGCGCGCAGCACGCACCGCTCGAGCAGAAGGCGGCGTCCCGCGGCAACGTCAGGCTGGTCGGCAGCAGCGGCCAGATCCAGAGAGTTGGGAAGGCGGAAGTGCACTTCGTATCCCTCGATCGTGAGCGACATCTCGCCGGCCGCCCGCGCATCGGGTGAAGCGCGAACGTCGGCAACGTCGTAGACGAGTTCCAGGCGCTCACCGCAGCCCGGGCACGACGCCAGGCCGATCAGCCTGGAACCGAACGTCCACTCGCGGAGCGTCAGCAGGGAGGCGTCACGCTCGCCGACGGGAGTCTGTGCCAGGTGCTCAGGTGTGCTGCCCGGCGATGCGGCGGCCAGCAGCATCACCGCGCGCTCGGCCGATCGCCGGGCCACCCCCCGCTCCCACACATCCAGCAGCTCTGAGGCCGACAGCGGACGCATGCTCTATCACGCAGCCGGCTCGGTGAAGCTCGGCTCGCTCGGCTCGCCCACGCTGTAATCGCGCTCCCAGCCCTCGTTCTCGAGCTTGATGTGCTGGATGGCGACGGCGTTGGCGTTCGCGTCGAGATCGGGCAGCGCCTGGAACTCCGACACCCAGCAGCGGAAGATCTTGTACGCCTGCACGAGCTGGCCAGCCTCGTTGTAGACCTCAAGGATGATGTCCTTTCGGAAGTCTTTAAGCGAGACCTCGGCGCCCAGGCCGGAGCCGAAGTTCCAGACCTTGTTGGCCCATTTCTCGAACTCCGCGTCGTGGGTGACGCCCCGTTCGAGGGTGACGGCCTCGTACTCGGTCCGGCCCGGGGACTTGCGCGTGGTGCTCGGGTCGCCGCCCTCGCGGTGCTTGACTACCTCAGTGGTCCGCTTCAGACTGCTGACCTTGCTCACGCCTGCCACGTAACGGCCGTCCCACTTCACGCGGAACTTGAAGTTCTTGTATGGGTCAAAACGCTGGGCATTGACGCTGAACTGTGCCATCACGCCCTCCTCAGGCCGCGACCTGGCCGGCCATCTGCTGAATCTTGATGATCACAAACTCGGCAGGCTTGAGCGGAGCAAAGCCGACGACGATGTTTACGATGCCGAGATTGATGTCGTTCTGGGTCGTCGTCTCCTTGTCGCACTTGACGAAGTAGGCCTCCTGCGGCGTCTTGCCTTGGAACGCCCCCTGGCGAAACAGGTTCTGCATGAACGCCCCGACGTTGAGGCGGATCTGCGCCCACAGCGGCTCGTCGTTGGGCTCGAAGACGACCCACTGGGTCCCGCGGTACAAGCTCTCCTCGAGATACAGGGCGAGACGCCGGACGGGCACGTACTTGTACTCGTCGGCCCGCGCGTCGGCCCCGAACCCGGTCCGGGCGCCCCACGAGACCGTGCCGTACACCGGGAAGGTCCGGAGGCAATTGACCCCGAGGGGGTTCAGGACGCCGTTCTCGCCGTCGGTCAGCGTGTATCG
>JBGPLF010000082.1:0-14696 GCA_041486265.1 bacterium | reverse complement strand
CTTCCCTGACTCTCGCACCAGACGCACGGCTTCAGCACGGAACTCCGGAGCATAGGGCGCGCGGGTCTTGCCCATCGTGGACCCCCTTCTGGAGGCTTGGCCTCCTAACCATGAGGTGTCCACGAAAGCGGGTCAACTCCACGCTGCCGGTTTTCTATCTCTTATACTCTTGGACGGAAGCGACTGCCAAGATACAAGAATCAGGCCCCCAGATACTTCAGGTCTATGCGCGTTCTTGCTTCTTCGGGATCGTAGCGGTCGGCGTCTTGTTTGGGATATACGTCGCTTCGAGGTGGACCGATGGCTGAGCTGACTCCGATTGGGTCGGCTTTGCATTATGCTTGACTAAGGCATGCGGCGGCTTCATTCCGTGCACCTGGAGGCGCAGCCATGGCCGATGACGCGTCCAGAAAGGCGCAATACGAAGAGGTTATCCGTTATCTTTCCGCTCATTTTCCTGGCGCGGAGATCGCTCATAGCACGGAGGGGCTGGAACTCGATCGCGACGCGGTGGCCTTCCGCGCGAAGCAATCCGGAGAGGTCTGGGGTGCCAGCATCTTGCATGACGTACTAGACGACGCTTTCGATCCCGGACAAACAGACGAGGCAAGACGGGCAGGCGTTCGCCACCTACTCGTGCAGCTTGGACTCGCCGATAAGACGCGATCCGCAGGAGGGACTTGGCTGTGGGTCAGGTACGGAGAGAGCTAACAGATTGTCATCGGCGCTGATCCGCGACGCGTCGCCCCTCCCAGAAAGACACAAGGTCCATCTGTCGGGAGGCGCTGAAGGCAATTTCTGCAACGGCGAAACACAGAGGCCCGAGGAGTCTGGGGGATGGAATGGGAGCAAGTTATGAGGTGGGCGGCAGATCGACTGTTGGCTCCTATAGTTGTCGGGATTCTCGGAGTCCTCCTGACCTACCGGCTTCGTCGCAGCGTTGAGGTGCGAGACGCACACCTTAGTGAGCTGAAGAATGAAGTGTTCCAACCGATGCTAGCCTATCTCGATGAGTACGTACTACCCATCGTCCGCCGCGAGGTGGGCAACGTCGAAGTCTGCTTCAGATTGGTCCCGAACCCAGCAGGAGTGCTGGAAAGGCCAGTAGTGGAGCATTTCCTCTGTGTGCAGCCGGTCAAGGAGCCGCTCCAAGTGTACGCGCTCGGGATGGGTGCTGGCAGTGCTATGCCCGATCCTCCTGCAAGTCGCCTTGTCGATGATGCACGGGACCACCATTTCCCCCAGTTGTTTCGCAAATGGGACTCAGTGGTGGCCGGCTTCAAGGAATACAACAATGCGTGTCTCGGGTACGTGGAGATGCTGCGCGCGGAGATCGTGAGAGAAAACCCGCTCCTTCCAGAGTTCAACCTTCAGTCATACGACTCCGAATGGGTCAACGCCATTGCTCTAGGTGTAATCATCTTTCTCCGTCAGATAGGGTTGCCGATACGCGAACTGGTCTTCAAAGTGGAGGACGATCACCGAATCTGGTCCTACAACACTCTTGCCGTCGCTAGGGGACTGTGGGTCAAGTGGTGCCCCTGCAGGCTCACGTTGGAAGGTTGGTGGACAAGCGCGACGGGATGCAATCGTTGACGGAGATGGCGAAAATCATTGAGCCGGAAGTAGTGGCCCTGAGAGGACTTGTGGACGAGCAGCGGCTCAAACGCCGACTACCTGCGAAGTGTCCATACCTATAGGCCGTAGCAGAGAGACCCTCTGGGCTTGTCCTGACAGCGAGACCTTGATTCTGCGGTCAAGAAGAGTACGATGCGCGCGGTAAGCGGGAAGATCTGGTTGAGTCAACTTGCCAGTGCTCCCGCTTTTTCGTAACAAGGAAAACTGACTATGAGCAGACGGAAAATTGGGCGCAACGATCCATGCTCCTGTGGAAGCGGGAAGAAGCACAAGCGTTGCTGTTTAGGTCTCAGCGAGCAAGAGATCGAGAAGCGCCGCATCGCGAACTTGCCTCAACCCCGGAACGAGCAAGCTGAAAGGGTTAACCCCACCTTCGTTCAGGAATGTGTAGCTCAGTTGGCGCGAAGGAGTTCCTATGACCTGCTCCTGGATCTTGGGAGCCTTGCCCTTTTGCCGGAAAATCAGGGTAGCGAGCCGCGCTTCCTGCATCTTGCCGAGATCATCTGCTCCCAGCCGATCTCCGCGGTGGAGGGACAGCCGGACTTCGCAGCGGCTCGCTCAATGTGCGAGGCTTTCGATGCTCGCTATGGAGACCAATGGGAATCGTATGAGGTCGATAATCAATACGTCCCTTACCTCTCTTGGGTTCCTTTCGAGCAGGAAGTCTTCCGTGTTTTCAGTGGTACCCTTACACAGTCAGAGCTCTATGTGGCAGACGTGTTCAAGAGATTCTTGCCGTTGGACCCACTCGTCTCAGAAGTACTTGGGTTCAGCGTCACCGATTTCTTCGCCTTCTTCCTTCCCAGGATTGATGGAATCATACAGGACGTGGGGCTCACCAAATTTGAGTCTCGATCACCCGAGGACTTTCCCTCAAATATCACCTGTCAAGAGTTGGGACTGGCCCAGAGGATCCGTGAAGCGCTCGAAGCACATTTAGTCTTCGACCAAGCCAGCCTTTCGGGCGTCGAACGCCAAATCGTGGAGGCTTTCTCCAAGGATCTAGGGAGCTATAAGCCGGATATGGGTCGCTTGCTGTCTGAAGATGCAGACATCATGCAGAACCCCATCGTGAAAGTGGGGGGCAAGTACATCATCCCCTTTCCAGAGCTACTTCTCTCAGTCATTCCGCTCCGCGCCTCGCGAGCATTGGCCGTTGGCCCCGTCCGAGATCGGGCTGCCGCGGCCTTTGAGTCCAACACCCGTGGGTGGCTCAAGAGCATACTGGAAAGAGCGTTCGGCACTAAGGCAGTTCTCGAAAGCCCCACGGTCGATGGACGCCGCTGGTGCGATTTTGCTGTTCTGTTCGATGGCAAAGTTATGCAGTTTATCTTTGTCCCCAGCCCGTTCGGCGAAGACGTGGACAAAGAGGTCCGTGGAGGGCTGGACGTAGCCTACGGAGGGTGGGATGCCTTGAACCGAGTCCCATCCCCGTGCATCGAATCCGGGTCTCGTAAGTTCCGATTTACCAATACGGATCTCGTCGAGCCGATGCTCTTTGTGGTATTTGAGACGCTTTCTAACATGTTCATGGCCGGCATTCCGCGCGGTGTTGCCAGACAGGAGAACGTGTTCTTACTCATTGACACCGGTGCCCTTGAATACCTGCTGGGGGATACCGGGTCGCCAATGAGATTCCTAAAGTTCCTTCGCGCGGATCAACGTATTCGAGAGCGCGCGAAAGAAGTCTTCACAACCTCGCCTCTGGACATGTACGCGCTTTTCAAAGGGGCTGAGACGATTCAAGTACGGGGTGCGAAGGGGCGGGTGGATTTTATGGTGGTGGCTCCCACCTCCTTCCCATCGGTACTGCTTGATCAAATCAGAGAATATCGAAGCAAGCATGGAATCTTCGAGGTGGAGGGGAGCCGGCGAGTCCTCAGACAGTACTATCCTGGCGTGCATGGCGATGTCGATGAGCACGGGAATGTGCTTCTGCTCCTCCCATACCAGCCGCAAGAGGTCACAATCGAAGCACAGCGACCTGAGATCGGCCGGCAAGAGTTGGGCACCCTTTACTTGGCCTTCGACTCCCTCTGCTACCAGCTTTCGATTCAGAGAGAGTGGATTTCATCGCTTCTTGATGCCCGCTTGGAGGACATCCGTGCCATTAAGGTCCAGTTCCGTTACGCTGGGCACGAAGGCCCGGTGAAGTGGGAGGAGGCGAGGCACGGCGACACCCTGACGGTAGTCTTCACTGTGTCCTCGGCTTTGGCAGAGGTCTTTCAGAGAAGGAACAACGACGGCGAGAGGCTGATGCTCGGCGAATTCCTGAGAAGCGTCGGGTTGTCGGATGAGGCGCGAGATCTGCTTGAAAAGGCCCTCGCTCCAAGCGAAGAGCGTGGATTCCAGCAAGTCCTGATTCCAGTCCAGCACGAGAGTTTCGAGCTTGACGCGAAGCCCATTCCAATCTTCCGGTCCGATGAGGCGTGGGTCGACGAGGTTATCGCGCGAGCGATGGAAGCGAGTACAGTAAAGCCGGGCGTGTATGAGGATAGGAAAGCGACTCTCCAACTCGTAGTGGACATGTTCAATATTGCAAACCGTGAGTTCGAGCAGCGCCTTCAGCTCTTCGCTGCGAATGAGTTGTTGGGACGATGCTATGAGCAACTTGAGATCGCTTACATTGACTTGGAGAGGACGAAGTTTCAACTTGCGATCGCTGGGGAAACGGACAAGTTCGGAGGAGTTGTCGAGGAGTATGCCAGAGCGGAGCGCGAGGCTACGAAACTTACCTTTGCCATTCGTCATCTTTTGGAAACGACCATCAAACTGCAGCCGAAAGGAAGTGGACTCCTGACGGCTGAGGCCTATACTGAACTGCTTGCTCTTAGTGCCCGGACCGTCAACATGGATTTTTTGGGTGACGGTATCTACCTCAGTGTCCAGCCCGGGAAGTTTGAGGTGACTGAAGCCGGCTTTGTCTCTTGGAAGACCCGCGAGGGTGAATCCTATCAGATAGAGCAAGCGAGGTCGGAGCTGAGGACGTACCAGCGACGTGTGGAGAATCTTCTAGGTCCTGAAGTCTCTTTGCAAGACGGTTTGGTGGAGCGAGCGATAGCTCACTTTGACCCTGCGTTCCAGGACGAGTTCGGCTACTCACTCAATGACAGACTCGAGCTTCACGAGGAACTGTTAGGACGTTTTCGCGACACACCGAATCCTCTTCAGATTGTGGAGGAAGCCGTTTTGAATAGAGAACTGTGCGAAGCTACCGGAAAGGATCAGGTAACGGTTAACAGGTTCTTGGCCGACCTCGAGCTTTCGGAGGGTCATCTTCGAGATGTCGAGATACACCCGAGTGAGAGATACTGGAGAGATGCGCGAATAATGAGCCGTCCCCTTGTGAGGATCTCAGCACCTGGTGGCGAGCGTTTGCTGTTTTCCAGAACGGTGCTTGAGCGGGCCTATATGGTTTTCTTGCAGCGGCTGATCTCTGGACGCTTGAAACGACACGAGGAAATGAGATCCGATTCCTTTCGGAGTGCTGTTGGAGAATGGCGGAACAAACTCGGAGACGAGTTCCGCGACGAAGTCGCGAAGGTGTTTTCGGAACACGCGTGGCGAATTGACACAGAGGTGAAATCGCTCGGCAACATTGGCGTTCCTGCGGAAGTCGGTCCCATCGACATCATCGCAATTGACGAAGGGGAGGGCGTTGTGAAGGTTGTGGAGTGTAAGGACGTGTCTCTGAGTCGTAATCCAAAGGACATAAAGAACGAAATTGACAATTTCTTTGGCCGAGGTGCTGAACCTGGGTATTTCGCACGGCTTGAGCGCAAGTGGAAGTGGGTATCCGACAACGTGGTCGCGTTGGTCAAGAAGTACGGCCTGGATGCCAGTCGTCCTTGGAGCATAGCGCCGCTTATGGTGACAAGTACTTTCCTGATTTCCAGGCAGTTTCGAGCCGTGCCCACACATCTGGAGACCTTTGGAGACCTTGGACGAGATTGGCGCCTCGCTACCGGAGACATGACGCCGCGCGGTTGATGTCGGTGTCCGTCCCTAGTGAACACCCGTTCGTTACGCCACCTCCCCGAGCATCTCCCGGATTGTGTCCACCGGCAGCGGGGTATTCTCCAGAACAGTTCGAAGATCTCTGATCAAGGTTCACCATCCCGGACGGCTAGACCTCACGCCACTTTGCCCAGGAGGTCCCTAACGACCTCAAGTGGTATGGGTTCCTTGAGCAAGGCCGTTCGAATAGCACCCAGGTCTGGTACCCCAACGAAATGCAGAAGGGACGCGGGTTTCAGCCCGCGCCCCTTTGTGCTTTCTGCCTTCAAAGGCCGGATTTGCGAATATTTGCTAATGGGCGCACACTTGCGAGATTTTGACTAGCCCAAATCGAGACCAAATGTCTTGGGGTCAATCTGAAGGGCCGACACATAGAATTGCTGGAGGCGGCCTCGGCTAGTCGAAATTAGGCCTCATAAGTGTTAGGCGCCGTCGTCCTTGTGCAAGTATCGGGCAACTACCGGCTTACCTCCCAGCCTGCCCTGGCGGGGGTTGCAAACGGCTGAGAACATCCACCATCGCTGGAGAAACATCAGTGTGGTGATGGACAATCTTCCACGCCCCGGTTTCCCGGCGATAGATGTTCGTGACGCGCTGCTTGATGCTGACCTGCTGTCCGGCAAGCTTAAACTGCGCTTGCTCGACACCCACTTCGTAGGCCATATCCCCCGCGACCTGAATGAGTTGATCGCTCAGTTTGCCCTGCCCGTCTGAGGCCAGCTTGGCTACTTGCCCCCATGCTTCTGCAACTTTGTCCCACCCGACCTCCCGACCGCCGATCGGGTGCATGGTCGTTACGGCCGCGCTGTGCGACCAGATGTCCGCCAGTGGACTGGCATCGCCGTTGAGCATGCGGTTCAATGCGGCGTAGAATCGTTCTGATGCTTTGCGGACTTCGTCTTCTGTTGACATAAATTATTCTCCTTTGATTGATGTCCCAATTAGGGGTCTTCTTCGGGTTGAACGACTGGAACAACGTAGAAGCCCTGATAGTAAGACGCTTCTTCACCATGCGGCTATGTAGGCAACTCCCCCAGCTGTCGAGGTCACGCAATAGAACGTACTGCAGAAAGCCCTAAATTCCTCCTCCCCTCAACTTGCGTGCCTGAAGGGGTCTTTGGAATTAGAACACTACCGGAATTGACCTACTACCGCCCCGAAGTGCCGAACAGCCGGGCCTGCATTTGGTCAGTTGCCTTCCGCTGCATCCCCGGGAGCACATGGCTGTAGGTATCCAGCGTCATGCTGATGGTGGAGTGACCGAGCATCTCCTGGACGATCTTTGAGGGAGTCCCGTGCTGCAGATGCCAGGTCGCCATTGAGTGCCGCAGATCGTGAAACCGAATCCGCGTCACGCCCGCTTTCTCGGAGACCTTTCGAAAGTCACGTCGCACGATGTTGTGCGCGTGAAGCGGCGTGCCATCCGGCTTGCGCTGCCCGTTGCGCTCCGCCGTGCGCTCATAGCCCTCCGCCCCGACGTGTTGTGCGACCTCGAGCTCCATCAGCGCCTAGCTGAGGACGCGGACGCCCTCCCGGAAAAAATCCACATCGCGCGCTCCCTGAGCCTTGCGCAGTACCTCGCCGAGTGCCATACACTGCGAACCTGATCCCTCCCAAAGCGGCTTTCGCTAGCATATGAGAGGATGACAGTAGAGAAGAGGCGGATGGGGTTTGGGGTCGTCGGCGTCGGCCTGATGGGCGAACGGTACGCACGCATCCTGGCCGCGCATCCTGATTGCGTGCTTGTCGCCGTCGCCGACCTGGATCCCACACGAGGGCACGCTGTCGCCTCGACTCTGGGCTGTGAGGCTTTAGATCCCGAATCCCTCATCACCCATCCGTATATCGACGCCGTATGTGTCTGCACGCCGGAAGACACACACGCCGCCGTTGCCGCGGCGGCGTTGAAAGCCGGCGAAGATGTTCTCGTCGAAAAGCCCCTAGCAGCGTCGAGCGCGGACGCCCGCCGGATCGTTGACGCCGCGCGCCGGTCAGGAAGGTTGGCGACCGTCGGCCATCTGCTGAGGTTCGAACCCCACTATCACGCGGTCTTTCGACGCCTTCAAACCGGTGCCGCCGGCGACCTGCTCTACGCCTATGCGTGGCGTGAAAGCATGCGCGCGGCTGGGGCACGGTACGCGTCTCGATCGACGATCCCCATGCACCTGATGGTGCACGACATCGACCTTCTGCGATGGTACTCCGGCTCGGATGTCGCGAGCGTCCAGGCAGGTTCAGCCTCGGCTCCTGCGACACGCAGTACCGGTGGCCCGGCGGAGGCCGTGACGGCTATCCTTGAATTCTCGAACGGCATGGTGGCCACGCTCATGCACTCGTGGGCGCTGCCTTCGACCTCCCCGTCTCCGCTGCGTGCTGGCCTGCGGATCGTCGGCACGAAGGGCGAGGTTGAGGTGGATCTCACCCGGCCGGCGGCGGCGTTCACCCACGCTGACGGCCACGCCCATGAGTTGACAGAGTACTTCTTCGAACTCGAGACAGGACAGATCGCCGGTTGCCTGCGGTCCCAGATCGAGCACTTTGTGCGCTGCGTGAGAACGCGGGTCGCTCCGCTGGTCACTCTTGAAGACGGATTGAGGGCGGTTGAGGTCGCCGAGGCCATTCTCCAGGCGGCCTCGGGTGCACGTAAAGTGACCCTCGCACGAACGTAAAAGGTCGCGATGATGTGCTGCAAACCCAGACTGAGTAGGAGGAGGCTGTCATGAAGAGGTGGGGACCACGAATCGCAACAGCCGGTCTCGTCGTGCTGCTGGCGCTTGCCGGTACGTCCTGGACCGCTGCGGCGCCGTCTTCGGTCGTGCTCGACTTTCCGAGCTGGATGTGGTCCGAGCCCGGAGTCGGGGAGTACTTCAACGACGCGATCGCCGAATTCGTACATGAGAACCCGAACATCAAGATCAAGAAGACGACGATCCCGGCGGGCGAGTGGGAAGACAAGATGATTATCACGCTCGCCTCCGGTCAGGCCCCTGACGTCCTGAAGCTCTTCACCAATAATGTGCCATTTTTCATGGACCGCGGCCTGCTGGAGCCGCTCAACAAGTGGCTGGACAACGCCCCGTTCAAGAACAAACTCATCGGCGTGCAACGGGTCGCCGTGCGGGACGGTAAGGTCTATGGGGTAGTGTTGACGGCCTCTCCCCACGGGTTCCAGTACAACAAGAAGCTGTTCGAGGCGGCGGGCGTCACGAAGGTCCCGACGACACCCGCCGAGTTGTTCGAGGCTGCGCGAGCCATCAAGGCCAAGACCGGGCTGTTTGGGTACGCGTTCGCCAGCGACCCGTCGGATGTCCTCCAGACGTACATCTCGTTGATGCATTGGGTCATCGGGAACGGATCCGACTTTGCCAAGGACGGCAAGCCGAACTGCAATGATCCCAAGATCGTGGAATCCCTCGACTGGCTGAAGCGATTGCTCGACGCCGACCTCGCGCCCCGAGGCACTGGAGTATCCACATTCCGGCGCATGTTCTGGGAAGGGCAGTTGGGGATGATCGTGGACGGTCCGTATACCATGACGTACATTCGTGACCGCAACCCGCAGCTCTACCCGTCCATCGGTTACGGGCCGGTGCCGTTTGCCCTCCGCGACGCGGGTTCGATTACGGGCGGCGCGTTCTATACTATTCCGCGGGTGTCGAATCACAAGGAAGAGGCGTGGAAGTGGATCGAGTTTATCAACCGTGACAAGTGGCAGCGCAGATGGCTGGAGGAGCTGGTGCAGATCCCCGGTACCGTGGTGAAGCCCACGGAGAAGTTCCTGAAGGCCAATCCGTGGGTCAACACGATGAACGACATTGCGGCAAAGCAGAAGGCGGGCTTCGGGTACGCACCGCCGGGTTTCGAGAAATACGGCCCCGAGTTTCGCCGGATTGTGGTCGACAACTGGGCCCCGGTGCTGTCCGGACGGCAGGCGGTGAAGCCTGCGATGGACGCATGCCAGGCCTCGCTCGAGCGGTGGGCGGCGACGCTGCCGAAATAGCATGAACGTGACGACCCCCGGGGCGCGCGTCCGATCCGGCGCTCGTTCCCGGGGTCGTCTCGCCTCCCTACACTCATGACCGCGACCAACCGGCGCCTGGTCTTCGCGCTGACCACCCCGGCCGCGATTCTGATCGGCGTGGTCTTGTTCTATCCCATTCTCCATGGCGTCTGGATGAGTCTGTTCGACATCCCGTTGCTGGGGCCGCCGCCGAGGTATGTGGGCCTGAGCAACTTCGCAAGCCTTTTGGCGCGAGAGGATTTCCAGCACGCATTCAAAGTCACGCTCGCCTATACGGTCGGGACCGTGACGGCGGCGTTCGGCATCGGCTTTCTGGTGGCGATCCTGCTGAACTCGGCGATTTTTGCCCGGCCGGTCGCGCGGACACTGCTGCTTCTACCGTGGGCGATCCCGGAGGTTGTCGCGGTTCTCGTCTTCGCGTGGATGCTGGACTTCCAGTGGGGGATCGTGAACTACCTCCTGTCCCTCACCGGGCATTTCCCGCCAAAGATCGGATGGCTGCTCTCGCCGGACCTGGCACTCTACGCGGTGATGGCCGTCACGGCATGGAAGGACTATCCGCTCGCCGCGGTGATGCTGCTCGCGGGTCTGCAGGGCATCTCCCAAGACCTCTACGAGGCGGCGCGGGTCGACGGCGCCACATCCTTTCAGGAGTTCAGGCACATTACGCTGCCGGGGCTGAGGCCGATCTCGGCGGTCGTCTTCCTGTTGCTGACCCTCTACTCATTCAAACGTGTTGCCCTGATCTATATTATGACCGCCGGCGGGCCCAGCCGATCCACAGAGACGCTCTCGGTGCTGACCTATCTCGAGGGCTTCAAGTTCTTCAGGATGGGCAGCGCGGCGGCAAT
Organism: bacterium; assembly: GCA_041486265.1. Taxonomy (GTDB): domain Bacteria; phylum Sysuimicrobiota; class Sysuimicrobiia; order Sysuimicrobiales; family Humicultoraceae; genus JBGPLF01. The sequence continues at coordinate 4,169 of JBGPLF010000082.1, read as the reverse complement.
CGGCGTGGCCATGCTCCTGGTCACCCTCGTGTTCACGCTCGTCTACTACCGCTTCGCCATGGCTACCGCGGAGACGGCGGCATGACCGGCCGCGGGCGCCTCGGGGTGCGGCGGCGAGGGCGCATGGCTGCGGCCAACCTGGCAGTTCTCGTGCTGATCGTCGTGCTGCTCTTCCCGGTCTACTGGATGCTGATTTCGTCCCTGCGAGGGGAAAGCCAGTTCTCGTTTCCACCCAAGCTCTTCCCCTCGAACCCGTCGGCCGTGAGCTACGTTCAGATCTTTACCCAGAAGCCGCTCGGGACATGGCTGCTGAATTCGACGGTGGTCGCGCTCGCGTCGACGTTGCTGTCCATCCTGGTCTCGGCCCCGGCGGCCTTCGTCCTCTCCCGGTATCGGAGCGCAGCTCTGACGTCGTTCTCGGTGGCGATTCTTGTGACGCAGATGCTTCCGGCCACGCTGCTGGTGATCCCGATGTATTTCCTCTTCCGCACGTTGCGGTTGCTGGACAGCCTGTCCGGGCTCGTGCTGGTCTACACGGCGTTTGCCATTCCCCTGTCGGTCTGGATTCTTCGGAGCTTCTTCGATACGATCCCGCGGGAACTGGAGGAGTCCGCGAAAATCGACGGGTGCACGGAACTGACGGCGTTCCGGAAGGTCACGCTTCCGCTGTCACTGCCGGGTCTGGCCGCGACGGGTGTGTTCGCCTTCGTGCTCGCCTGGAACGATTTCTTCTTCGCCAAGACGTTCATCAACAGTGAGTGGAAATGGGTCGTGACCGTCGGTCTGAGTTCGCTCTCAGGGTGGTACGTGCTTGAGTGGCAGCAGACCATGGCCGCCTCAGCCGTCTTTGCCCTTCCCCCGGCCATCGCCTTCCTCTTTGTGCAGCGCTATCTGGTCGGGGGACTGACCGGTGGGGCAGTCAAAGGATGACACGGAGGATTGAGGTCCATGAGCGTTGGAGTGGGGATCGTCGGTGCTGGGATTTTCGGCCGTCGTCACGCGCAGGCGTATGCCGGGCATCCGGACGCGAGGTTGCTGGCGATCTGCGATATCCAGCGCGATCGGGCGGAGGCGCTGGCGTCGCAGTTTGGCGGGACCGTCTACACCGATGTGGCGTCAATGCTCCGGCACCCGGGGCTGGAGGCGGTGTCGGTGGTGACGCCCGATCAATCACACCGCGAGGTAGCGGTCGCGGCTGCACGGGCCGGGAAGCACGTGCTGGTGGAGAAACCGCTGGCCACTAGTGTCGAGGACGCCCAGGCGATCATCGACGCCGCGCGTCAGCACGGCGTCAGACTCATGGTAGACTTTCACAACCGGTGGAATCCGCCGTTCTGCGCCGCGCGGGACGCCATTCAGGCGGACCAGATCGGCCGGGTGAAATATGTCTACATGCGGCTCCACAACGCCATCACCGTCCCCAAAGAGATGCTCCGCTGGGCCGGAGGCTCAAGTGTAATCTGGTTTCTGGGAAGCCACTGCCTCGATCTGCTGCGCTGGCTGCTGGAAGACGAGGTCGAGCGGGTCACCGCCGTTGCTGGGAGCGGCGTTCTGACAGGGCAGGGCGTAGAAACGGATGACTATGTCGTCGCCACGCTTGAATTCTCGAGCGGCGCGAGGGCGACACTGGAGCACTGCTGGATACTCCCACCCGGTGGGCCTACGATCAAGGACTTCAAGTGCGAGATCATCGGGGAGCGTGGGGCCATCTATGTCGACACGTCTCACAACGAGAGTCTGGTCATCGTCCATCCCAAGGGGACCAACTATCCTGATCTCTTTGCCGCGCCCCTCGTCGGGGGACGGGTGGATGGCTTCGTCATGAAGAGCATCTGGCACTTCGTGGAGTGCCTGCGGGATGGCCGGGACCCCGCCGTCACGGGCACAGACGGGCTTCGGGTGACCGAGGCCGGCGTGGCGATCCTGACGTCGGCGCGGGAGGGTCGGGCAGTTTCTGTCGAGTTGGGCAGGGGCTGAGCATCGGGGCCAGCCCGAGCGTCCACTGCGATAACGGTTTGTGATCGGTAGGTGTCAATCTGTGCCAAGCGCCCTTGCTACTACCATTTCGACAAGTGCTGTCGCTCTCCAATAGGCCTCCGGCAGTGTTTCATGGGTTTGTGGGTCTTTCAATGTCTCAGAAACGTCGGTTTCGATGGTGATCTTGACCCAGGGTTCATCGGATACGAAATGGCCCCAGCGCCCAAACGTGCGTTCCGCCTCCTCAGGGGTTGCCACGAATGTACTGCAGTGTATGCATTGGGAGCCCCGGCGCTTTAACCGCCAGCGCAGCGGGCGAGCCAGGGGCGTCAGTTGCTTCTCCTTCAGGCCTTCTTCCAAAACCTCGGGCTCCCCGAGAAAATCCGGCGAGGCACTCTCTCCCGGGCGCACCTTGAAGCAGCGCTCGTCCTCTGTACGGTGAATCGAGAGCAAAAGGAAGGGAGCCGACGCCGGAGCGTCCATCAGGGGCTCTCGATGCCGACCTTCTAGAAAGCGCTGGAAGTCTGGCGAAGTGCGTACCGCGTGTTCGGCAAGCTTCTTCTCGGTTCCCGGCTCACCGACCCATTCGCTCTCTAGCACGACGTCTGCTTCGGGCAAGTCTCCGAGGATCTCGATCGCCCGATGGCCAAATACTCGCAGCAAGTCCTGAAGGATCAACAGACAAGCACGTAAGATCATTCCGCGTCTTTCGGCAAATTGACTCACAACCCCGGGCGCCGACCCCCAGGCGTTCACCTCCCTCTTTCCTGTTCTGCTAGGAGAGTGCTACGCTAGATTCATGGGTTTCCGCCGGAAGAATGTAGACGAGATTCTTTCGGCCCCTGGGGTTCAGAAGGGCATCCAGGCCCTCTATGACGCCCTGGCGGCAGAGGTGCGAATACTGCCGAACCGGAAGCGAAGCGGACGCCATGACAACCCAGGGCTGGACATAATGGCCGCCCACTGGGCTGGCATGGGTTATAGCCAGCGTTTGATCGGTGCGGCCGTGACCGCCTTGACGTATGGGAAGAGCGTACAGGAAGCGGTCGATCGGGAACGAAACCGCCGGCGGGCCTCAAAAGAACTGCGAGATCTAGGACGCTATCACATCATCCGCGGGAAGGCCCTCCTGCAGCGCAACTTTGCAGAGCCTTACTGGCGTGACGTTGCGCCTGAGAAGCGCCTGAAACGTCTCGAGAAAGCATTGGCACCGGTCATCGGATGGTGGCTCGAAAGTGAAGAGCGTTTTGCTAACGCCTTGCTAACGGACGGCCCGCCACAGCCCACCATAGACCGCCGGAAGCGCCGTAACCCCAACGGCTAGAACGCAGATAGGACAAGGCCCCGCGCCGCCGGGCGACGATATCTAGCCCAATCTGTGGCCCGTTCGTTTCTTCACCCGAGGACACCCGTTGCCGTCGCGCGCGCGCGCTGCTCCATGGCTTCCGCAGCTGCGGACGGCCGGCAGGACAAATCGCGGGCCGTCCACAAGCAACACGTACACATCGGTCCGGGAGCGTGCCATGCTTGCCGAAGAACTCTGCTGGACTACCGCTGTCGACCTCGCGCGCATGATCCGCACCAAAGAGGTCTCGCCCGTTGAGATGACCGAGGCCGTCCTGGCCCGTATCGCCCGGATCAATCCGCGGATCAACGCCTACTGCACGGTCGTGGCCGATCACGCCCGGGCGTCGGCGCGCGAGGCCGAGGCTGCGGTGACGCGCGGTGGATCTCTCGGTCCGCTCCACGGTGTCCCGTACTCGCTGAAGGACCTGACGCCGACGAAGGGCATTCGGACGACGTCCGGTTCGAAGATCTTCGAGCACAACATCCCGGTCGAAGATGCGATCGTCGTCGAGCGGATGCGCGCGGCCGGCGCCATCCTCGTGGGGAAGACCAACACGCCGGAGTTTGGCATCAAGCCGTTCACCGATAACCGGATCTTCGGGGCCACCGCCAACCCCTGGGCGCTCGATCGGACGGCCGGTGGATCGAGCGGGGGCGCCGCGGCGGCGGTCGCGGCGGGTCTGGGGCCGCTGGCCGAAGGCAGTGATCTTGCCGGATCGATTCGGATCCCCGCGTCGTGGTGTGGGGTCGTGGGGTTCAAGCCGTCCCAGGGGCGGATCGCGCGGTATCCGACCCCGGCGGCGTGGAATGCGATGAGCGCCAACGGGCCAATCACGCGCACGGTG
>JBGPLF010000081.1:0-15022 GCA_041486265.1 bacterium | reverse complement strand
TCTTGTCCTGAGATCCAATCCGCAGTACCGTGGACATCGGAGCAGCCTCCCTCGCGTGGTGTGTTGTGCTTCTCCCACGAAATCAATTCACCACGCTGGGTACTGCTCCCTGAAATTTCAACTACCCTTGGGACACCCTCAGTGAGCTTTCACAAAAGGAGATCGTTGGGGCCGTGCTAAACGGCGTTGTTTACATCATGGGCCACACTCTTGCCGCTTATGTGCCCTTCAACGCAAAGGAATTGCTGGAAGCGGCAAACCTCAATAACACGATTTTGGCCATCGTGGAGTCCACGAAAGCCGCTCTTGACCAACACCCGAGATTAAACAGAATCGAAGGTCACTGAGGGAGCGTCCATGGCATCACTAAGAAACAAAGACGGCACATGGTACGTGCTGTGGCGCGACGGCGGACGCGGTACGCCTCTGCGCTCCGTCAAAGTCGGGCCGAAGAAGACGGACGCGCAGAAGGTGAAGACGGAAATCGAACACCGCCGGATGTTAGGTCGCGTCGGGGTCGGAGTCCTGCCCGGACGAATGACCTTCGATGAATGGTCGGAGAAATGGCTTGCCTCACGTCTCACGCGCCCAAAGACGCAGGACCGTGACCGCCGCATCGTGCGCGTCCACCTCTTGCCCGCCTTTCGTGGCAGGCTCCTCGCCAGTCTCACGACGCAAGACGTCGCCGAATTCAACGCGAATCTTACGCGCCGGGTCAGCGCGTGGACGGCGCGACGATCTCACGCGGTCCTGCGTCGGATGCTCACCGACGCAAGACTGGCGGGACACCTCGCAGGGAATCCGGCCGCAGACGTGACGCCCCCGCCGATGCCGCACGACGAAATGAGGTTGCCCGCGGTCGAACAGTTTTGTACCCTTCTGCACGTCCTACCTGAAGCATGGCGTCCCCTCGTCGTGACTCTCGGGCTGTGTGGCTTGCGCTTCGGTGAAGCCGCCGCGCTGGAATGGTCAGACGTTGACCTTGACGCGGCACGAATACACGTCCGCCGTCAGATGCCCACAAACACCCTCACGCTTTCCGCTCCCAAGTCCCGCGCTGGTCTTCGCGTCGTGGATCTCCCCAGCCCCGTGCGGCAGTCACTCCTCGATTTTCCCCAGAGAGGAAAACTCGTCTTCCCTGGAATCGGCGGCGGGTATTTGAATCATCGCTGGTGGAGTAAGGCTGTTTGGCGATCTGCCACGAAAGCCGCAGGACTCGATGGGCTGAGGATTCACGATTTGCGGCACCTCGCCGCCAGCCTGCGTCTTGCCTGGGGCGAACCTCTCCTCACTGTCGCCCAGGTTCTCGGGCACAGCAGCGCCGCCTTTACACTGCGCCAGTATGGACACGTAATTGCGGACGGGCAACGGCTGGACCGCGAAGCGACTCTGGCGAAAGTCGCGGACGCGCTGCGGCGTGTTGCCCCCGTGTTGCCTAAAGCCCCGACGCCGCGGACGGCGAACGAGGCCCGGCCGTGAGAATCCCCGCTATAATCAAGGGGTTTGGTTGGAGCCGCCGGACGGACTCGAACCGTCAACGTCCGCATTACAAGTGCGGTGCTCTGCCGGGTTGAGCTACGGCGGCACGGTTCGTTCTCGATTATAGCCGAGCCGGTGTTCGAGCGGAATGAGCTGACCGGAGATCAGTAGACGCTGCGGCGACTGACGCGGAACTCCAGCAGATCCTCGTTGGCCTTGAAGCCGCAGTACACCCAGACAAACGGCGCCAGCAGCCCGCCGCTTACGAAGACCAGCGAGAAGAAGATCGACACGTGGACCCACAGCCCGGCCAGGAGATACCAGACCGGCCCCAGGATCAGCGCCGGTACGTTGAGGCTCAGGCGTGTCGGGTACTGGCGGTAGTAGAGGGCGTCGGACGGCTCGCGTGACGGGAGCGCGATACCGACGGGGATGTCCAGCAGCTTCCGCAGCCAAGTGAACGGCGGCCGCGAGACGGTCTGGATCAGCCGGGACAACACGGCCAGCCCAATCCCGACGAGGAGCACTGTCACGACGATCATCCCCGAGGACGTCATGCGAACACCTCAATCACTCTCGATCCGCGAATAGATTCGATGACAGCTGGAGCGTCCCCTTCGATTGACGGTCGAATCGTCCCCTCCCTATAATTGAGGACGGCTCGGGCGGGTACCCAAGTGGCCAAAGGGGGCTGACTGTAGATCAGCTGGCGGATGCCTTCGGAGGTTCGAATCCTTCCCCGCCCACCAGCCGCCCGCGGGAGTAGCTCAATGGTAGAGCTCCAGCCTTCCAAGCTGGTGGTGCGGGTTCGATTCCCGTCTCCCGCTCCAACTCCAGTCCTGAGGCGGGTTTCCGTCGTTTGACCCTTCGCTAGGAACCGCTCGGCTCTGGTCCTTCCGCGAAACGACTCACTTACCGCGCATTCATAGATGTGACCGACGCGTTCCACTGAGGCGTGAACGTTCCGGGCCGGTCATACCTGCGCACATAGAGGGCATCGTCGTAGTCCAGCAAGAGACTTGAGGCCGGAATTGAGGAGAGCAGCCAGAGCTTGTTGGCGGAGAACGAGACAGAACTCATGTCCAGCCACTCAGGGCTCATCGCGCTTGACGCCGCCAGCCCGATGCCGGCCGTCGTGTAGTTGACAAACCGGCTGTTCTGAATGTGCACGGGCTGGCGCCCCGTTAGCTGGTGGGAGGCCGTCATGAGGGCGTATGGTTGTCCGAACGCGTCGATGACGAGGCGGACGAGTCGGAGGCCCGGATTGGGCGACGCATCCCGGGACAACGCAGAGAGCTGGAACCCAACCCGCCGGTTCCCATAAAGGGTGATGTCCTGGTACAGGTAGTCGTTGAGGTAGGCCCCATGGTTGATGCCCCGCGAGTTGAAGTAGGCGACGAAGTTTCGGATCTCGTGACCAAAGCTGTCGCTTTGCCAGGCGAAGAGGCCGTCGGACGCGTTGTTGTGGGCAAGGTTCCCCAAATCGAACCGCCACACGCCCTGGGGGCAACCAGCGTTCTCGGGCCATTCGAACCCGCTGGAGCCCGCCGACCACATCCCAACGGCTACGTTGCCTTCAGCCACATTTGAGGACAGAGGCGCAGGGTTCTGGTCACCGGGTCCCATGTAGAATCCCGTGGCCAAACCGCGATATGACGGAGTGAAACCGACGTTCGCTGCCACGTTGTTCGTCCACGTCGAATGGTTGGGCCCCATCATGCAGGCTCCGTTGTAGGGGTCCTTCACATCGTACCAGTACGCTTCATTGAAGCCATTGTAGGCGATGTTATGGTCCAGGATGATGCCGTTGGAGTCATGCGGCACGAAGGCGTGATTGCCGAAGTCCCGCGCGACAACCCCCTGAACCATTGCCCCGGTGGACAGGTTACCGTTCATGTGAAAGTGCGGGCCGCCCCAGCGCCCAACGACTCCATTGAGATTGCTGGAGTTGTCAAACGACTGGGGGCCGAGATAGCGAAACTGGACAAATTGAATCATCTGGGGCACAGCGGGCAGGCTCGTGTCGTGGACCCAGAAGTGCGTCCGGTAGCCTGCGCGACCCTCGATGCGGCCGGTCCGCGTCAGGTTCAGGACCTCTGCCGTGTAGCTGAGACTGGTCAGGATTCCGTTGGTGAAGGTGGGGATCACAACGGCCGGATGGCTATACCGCAGGGACGTCGACAGTGTCAGCGTCGCCCCGCTGATCCCGGCAATGAACACATCGTCGAACTGAGCATTCCAGGTCGGCGAACTGCTGGGCGACCCCGTCGGGGCGATGACCAGTTCGTCTCCGACCCGCCAGCCCGTTGCGTCTTGCACGGTCATCTGCACCGCACCAGCATTGGCACTCCCCGTCAGCCTGGTCCAGGCAGTCTTCGGGGCGCCCTGGAGGTTCACATGAGCCGCCCCGGTGACCCAGAAGCCGATGTCGCTGGAAATCACCGTATTCTGGCACGCAGGCTGCGGAGTGCAGCGGGCCGCGCCCACGAATTGATTTTCGCTGGGGACGATGAACTGGATGAACCATGTGCTCGTGTCGGGCTGGGGAAAAGTGACCACTCCCGTGCCGTCGACGACGAGATTTCCATTCATCGTCAGCCGGACATTTGTGCCGGAGAGTTTCGTGAGGGTACCGTGCACAAACAATTGACGTGCAGTGGCGTTCATCGTGTCTAGATAAATCACGCGGCCTGCCGGGATGACGGCGATGTCGGTCGCCGCGGGGACGTGACCCAATTCCGGCCACGACGCGGGGTCGCTCCAGCGCAGTGCAGCCTGCGCGGGTGCCATAGCCGTGACGCCGACCTGGAGGGTAAGCGCCACCGCGAGCGGGGCAAGCAGCCAGACGGACTTCATCCCATTACCTCCGGTCTGACGATCGAGTGCAAGACACCCTGCCCATTTCCACGCCGACGCCTGTCGGTCCGGAAACACACAAACACCCTCCCCGGTGGGAAGGTGCTCCGGCTGTGAGCCTCCCCTCTTGGCAACCCGACTAGCTGGCGTTCAGTCCCGCGGTTTCGCAACCCGCCCTTACAGGCGGGGTGCCACTATCGTAGGTTCCACGGGTGTGCTACGTCATCGCGCCCGTAGTTTCTCGCTGGCCTGCCTCATCTCCTCCGTTATGCATGGTGATTCAATGTCTTTCTTGTGTGCGCTCGATTGTTCACTATACGTGGATAAATCTTCGCGAGAAAAAAGGATCCGCCCCACCCCTCATACGGCCCTTTGATGCTGCCGGATGATCGGGCTGATACGCATCACTATTGCGGGCACGACGGCTAACTGCACGACTAGTCCGGGAAGGCCGGTCAGCACGGCGGCCTGAAGATACACCAGGGCCGGTACTCTCAGCCCCAGCAGCGGGCCGAGCAGACCTGCAGCAATCCCGAGCATCAGGCGCCCAGCCGCAAGTGCTGCGACCAGCCAAAGATACTCCAGGCGCAGCATGCCGAGACCCGACGATGGACCGGTTCCACCCCGACTCCTCAGGGCCGCTCTGAGTGCTCCCGCTGCTAACCCGTAGGTCGCAAGTTCAAATGTCATCAGGGGCGCCACCGGCGGCGCCATGGGTGGGAGCCCGGTGATCACGTAGGACAAGACCGGCGCGAGAGCGCCCACGAGGAGCCCAGCTTTTGCTCCCGAGAGCGCCCCGGTCAGCAGAACAGGGAGATGCATCGGCAAGAATGCTGGCCCCAGGCCAATGGGATGCAGAACCACCGGCAATGCCACAGCCAGCGCCAGCCCCACTCCTGCCTGGGTTACCCATTGAGCGGTATGGGCCGCGAGGGACGCCGATGAGGCTTCGTTGCCCTGAGACATCGTGGAGATGTTTTCGGTGTTCCCCAAGGGCGACCTGCCGGTACCGTTGTGCTTCGATCGTTGACGCCTCTGATCCGCTTGGGCTGAGGGTTTCAGACACTGCGATGGCTGAGAGGAGGATTCTGACCGGATTTGCGCGAATCGGGATTCGCAATCCAGGATTGCGTCGTAGACAATCTAACAATTCTAGGCTCAGCGAGGAGGTGAATCATGAACAAAGAGCAGCTCGTGGAGAAGGTCGCCGACAAGACGGGCGCCACCAAGAAGGACGCGCTGGAGATCGTCAACACCGCGTTGGATCTGGTGACCGGGACTCTGAAGAAGGGCGAGAAGGTCACACTCGTCGGTTTCGGCACCTTCCTCGTCCGCAAGCGGAAAGCGCGGGAGGGGCGGAATCCGCAGACCGGGGCCAAGATCAAGATCCCGGCCAAGAGGGTACCGGCATTCACCGCGGGGAAAGAGCTGAAGTCGGCGGTCAAGTAGGGTCGTTGATCCTTGACTGTCGGCGGGCAGGCCGCTTCCGGCGGCCTGCCCGTTCTGTACCTACCGCCCGCGCGGCAGCGGTGGGTCGGAAGCTACGGGGTGGATCGGCGGAGTGGAAACCCGACCACGCATGACCTACGCTGAGGCCCTGGCGTACATTGACGGCCTGCTGGCGGGCCAGCGGCCCGTCCTGCCGCCCGACCAGCGTCTGGACCGCATGATGCGCCTGCTGGCCGAACTCGAGAATCCTCAACGGCTCTTTCCCGTCGTACTGGTTGCCGGCACGAAAGGCAAGGGGTCAGCCTCGACGATGCTGGCCGCCATCCTGACGGCGATGGGCCGGCGGGTGGGGCTCTACACCAAGCCGCACGTGTCCGATTACCGCGAACGCATCCGGCTGGATGGTGAACCAATCGCGTCCGAGACCCTGGCGGCACTCGTGGCCCAGGTCGCGCCCGCGGTGGAGCGCGCCGCCGGCGGGGCGGGCGGGCGGCCGACCTACTTCGAGGTCTCGGTCGCCCTCGCGCTCCAGTGCTTTGCGGGATCCCACGTGGACATCGCGGTCGTGGAGGTCGGCATCGGCGGCCGGTATGATGCGGCGAACGCGCTCGATCCGGTGCTGTCGGTGATCATGCCGATCAGCCGCGACCACACCGAACTGCTTGGCGACACGCTGGAGGCGATCGCGCGGCAGAAGGCGGGCATCATGCGCCGCGGCCGCCCGGTGGTCTCCGCGCCCCAACCTGTTGAGGCGGATGCCGCCCTCGGGGACGAAGCTTCGGCCGCCGGCGCGCACCTGATCCGCGTGGCTGAGGCTGCAACCATCGCGGACAGCCGGCCGCACAACGGAGGGCACAACGTCCACCTGCGTACGAGTCGGGCCGACTACGGGCGGCTGGTCGTCGCGATGCGCGGCCGGCATCAGGTCACGAACGCGGCGACCGCCGTGGTCGCCGCCGAGACGCTGGTGGCGCCGGCCCCGCTGCCGCTCCGGGCCGTGGCCGCGGGACTCCGCCGCGCCGTCCTGCCCGGCCGGTTCGAAGTCCTCACCGGGACCCCGCCCGTGGTGCTCGACGTCGCACACAACACCGCCTCGATGGTCGCACTCCGTGATGCGCTTGACGACTACTTTCCCGGCCACCCCGTCGTGCTCGTGTTCGGGATGATCGCCACGCACGATCCGGTGGAGCCTGTGTCGGTCATCGCCGGGCGTGCGCGGATGGTGATTGTCACCGAGCCTGCCCACTACCGCCCGATCCCGGCCACCGCGCTGGCGGCCGAGTTCCGCAGGCCTATGGCCGCGGTGGAGGTCGTCCCGGACCGCGCCGCTGCCGTGACACGGGCCCTGGCTGAGGCCGGTCCTGCCGATGTGGTGTGCGTGACCGGTTCGGTCTATCTGGTCGGCGATGTCCGCGCGAGCCTGCTCGCCGGCAGACCTCCGGCGGCAACGGCGATGCCTCGGAGGAGGTCAGGCGCCGCGGCACGAAAGTAACTGGAAGGTCAGCGCCGTCAGCACCGGTCATCCCCCTCGTTTAGCAGTGGGTGCGTACGGGTCCCGGCCGAGGCGCCGGGGGAGGTAAAGGCTCGCCGTGTGGGTTGATCTCCTCGCGGATGAGATCCTGCGAACGCGCGTCGAGCGCCGTCACGTCGTCAACGATGCGAAGAGTCCGTCGGGCCGCGTCCACGTCGGCGCCCTGCGCGGGGTCATTCTCCATGACTGCGTCGCGCGCGCCCTGCGTGCCGGCGGGGCCGCCGTGGAGTTCCGGTACGGCTACGACGACTACGATCCGATGGACGGTCTGCCCGCCGGGCACGAAGACCTGGCGCCCTACCTCGGGGTGCCGCTGTGCAACGTGCCGTCGCCCGATCCAGCCGTTGCGCCGAACTTCGCCCGGTACTACGCGGACGAGTTCACCCGCGCCTTCAACCGGCTCGGCGCGACGCCCGACGTCTACTGGACCAGCGAATTGTATCGTTCGGGCTTCTTCGACGAGGCGATTCGGGTGGCGCTGGACCGGGCGCAGGAGATCATCGAACTGGATCGGGCCATCAGCGGCAGCAAGAAGGCCGAGCGGCACCCGGTCCAGATCATCTGTGAGCAGTGCGGGAAGATCGGCACGACCGTCATCGACGGATGGGATGGATCGCAGGTCACGTACGAGTGCCGTCCCGACAAGGTGCCCTGGGCGACCGGCTGCGGGCGTACGGGCAGACGATCGCCGTTTGGCGGGGGCAGCAAACTCCAGTACGTCACGGAGTGGGCGGCCAAGTGGAAACTGTTCGGGGTGACGGTTGAGGGCGCCGGCAAGGATCACATGACGCGGGGCGGCAGTTATGATCGTGCCGCCGCGGTTGTGGAGAACGTCTTCGGCTATCCCAGGCCGTTTTCGATGGCCTATGAGTGGTTCCTCGTCGGCGGGCGCAAGATGAAGAGCAGCGGGGGTATTGGGACGCCGGCCGCGGAGTTCGCGGACCTGTTGCGGCCCGAACTCGGCCGCTTCGCCATCGTCCGTCCGCACTACCGGCAGCACGTGGACTTTGATCTCGAGGGCGAGGCGATCCCGGCACTGTACGACGAGTTCGACCGCGCCGCGGCGGCCCACTTCGGGCGTGAGGAAGATCCGGACCTCGTCCGAACGTTCTATTATTCGACCATTGGTGCGGCCCCGGCCGACACGTTCCGGCTGCGCTTTGCCCGCGTCGCCCACCTGAGCCAGATGCCTTCAGTCGACCTCGAGGCCGAGGCCCGGCGCGAGAAGGGCGCCGACCTCACCGAGGAAGACCGCCGCGAGCTGCACGTGCGGCTCGTCGATGCCCGCCGGTGGCTGCAGACCTATGCGCCCCCGGCCTACCGGTTCGAAGTCCAGGCCAGCCTGCCTGAGGCGGCGCAGGACCTGTCAGACGAGCAGCGGCATTTCCTGGCCGATCTAGTCGCGCTGATCGAGCAGGGTGCGAACGGCGATGAGTTGCATGCTGCGATCCACGTGCTGAAGGGAGTGCACGGGCTGGCGCCGAAGGCGGCGTTCGGCGCGATCTACCAGGCGTTCTTGGGCAAAGAGTCGGGGCCGCAGGCAGGCTGGTTCCTGGTCGCGCTTGACCGCCGGTTTGTGGTGAACCGCCTCCGGGAAGCGGCCGGACAGTCCGGAGAGAACCGCCGCACGTAGAACGCCGTCTGGGGAGCCGATCCGCGTTCATGAGCGCACCGCCGCGTGTCATCCTGATCCTGGCCAGGCTCGAGGATCGGTACCTCGACCAGATCCGCGCGGTGGATCCCGGTTTGAGCGTAATCGCGGCATCGGACACCGATCGCGCGCTAGCGCTGGCGCCGGAGGCCGAGGTGATCGTGGCCTGGCAGATCCCCCCAGCGGTGATGGAGCGCGCGGGCCGGCTGCGGTGGATCCACGCGACAGCGGCGGGCGTCGACACACTCCTGTACCCCGCGGTGCAAGAGGGGAGGGTGGTGCTGACCAGTAGCGTGGGCGTCCACAGCACGGGGCTCCCCGAACACGTGATGGCGCTTGTGCTGATGTTCTCGCGCCGCTTGCACGCGGCGGTGCGCAACCAGATGGCCCATCGGTGGAACCGGGCCTCGACGATCGGCGACGAGATTTCGGGGAAAATGCTCGGCGTCCTGGGGCTGGGGACCATCGGGCGCACCCTGGCCCACCGGGCCTCTGCGTTCGGCATGCGTGTGATTGGGACGAAGCGCACGCCGGGGTCCATCCCGCACGTCGAGCGAGTCCTGCCCCCTGAGGGGACGGATGAGGTGCTGCGCGAGTCGGATTTCGTGGCGGCCATCCTGCCACTGACGGCGCAGACCCGCGGTCTCATCGACGCGCGGGCGCTCGGGCTGATGAAGCGAACCGCTGTCCTCATCAACGTCGGCCGCGGGGCGGTTGTGCAGGAGGCGGCGTTGATCGACGCGCTGCGGGCGGGGACGATCGCGGGAGCCGGCCTGGACGTGTTCGAGCGGGAACCCCTGCCGTCCGACAGCCCGCTGTACGACATGGAGAACGTGGTGGTCACCCCGCACGTGTCTGGGGCGTCGCCGACGTATTTCGATCGAGCAGTTCCGTTCTTCTGCGAGAACCTGCGCCGGTACCTGGCCGGGCAGCCGATGGTCAACGTCGTGGATCCGGCGCGAGGCTATTGACATGCGCCGGGAACGGTAGAGGAGGGGGTCCTTGAAACGCTACAGTCCTGAGCAGATTCGCAACGTGTCCGTCGTCGGCCATGGCGGCACCGGAAAGACGTCGCTGGTGGAGGCCATGCTCTTCCACGCCGGCGTCATCGACCGGCAGGGCCGGGTCGAGGATGGGTCCACCACGACCGACTTCGATCCCGAGGAGATCCGCCGCAAGCACACGATCAATGCCTCGCTGGCGCCGCTCGAGTGGGACGGCGTCAAGGTGAACCTGATCGACACGCCCGGGTATCCGGATTTCGTGGCGGAGATCGTCGGCGCGCTGCGTGTTGTTGAGGGCGCGCTGATCGTCGTCGATGCCGCCGCCGGCATTGAGGTGCAAACTGAAGTGGCGTGGGCCCGGGCCGACGAGCACAAGCTGGCCCGCCTGGTCGTGGTGAATCGCCTCGACCGCGAGAACACCAGTTTCGACCGGACAGTTGAGGGGCTGCGGGCGAGATTCGGCTCGCGTGTGGCGCCCGTCTATCTGCCGGTCGGCGAGGAGGCCGGGTTCTCAGGTGTCATCAATCTGTTCACGATGAAGGTCCACAGCGTCAAGGACGGCAAGGAGACGGTTGGCGACGTGCCGGCCTCGCTGCGCGAGACGGCTCAGGCCGCGCGCGAGCAGTTGATCGAAGCCGCTGCGGAGAGCGACGACGCGCTGGTTGAGAAGTACCTGGAATCGGGGAGCCTGACCGATGACGAGTTGCGCCGGGGTCTGATCATCGGCGTGCGCGCCGGCAAGGTGATCCCCGTGCTGCCCGCGGCCGGGACAAAGCGGATCGGGGTCAATCAGGTTCTGGCGGCGGTGGTCGAGCTGCTGCCTTCGCCCGTGGACATTGGTGCGGTGACTGGCGCGCATCCCCGCAACGATGCCGAGGTCCTGGTTCAGCCGAACGACCGCGGCCCGTTTGCCGCGCTGGTCTTCAAGACGATGGCCGATCCCTACGTGGGTCGCCTGTCGTATTTCCGCGTCTACGGCGGCGCTTTTGCGTCGGATTCCCAGGTCTACAACGCGTCTCGGGACAAAACCGAACGGGTGGGCCAGCTCTTCTTCGTGCGGGGCAAGACGCAGGAGGCGACCCCGCAGGTGGGCCCCGGGGACATTGGCGCCGTGGCCAAACTCGCCGAGACCGGGACCGGCAACACCCTCTGCAACAAGGATGCCCCAGTCAGGCTCGCGCCGATCAGCTTTCCCCTGCCGGCGATCTCGCTGGCCATCGAGCCGAAGAGCAAGCCCGACGAGGACAAGATGGGGAGCGCGCTCCACCGGTTGGCCGAAGAGGACCCGACGTTCACGGTGCGGCGCGATCCCGAATTGAAGCAGACGGTCATTTCTGGGATGGGCGAGTCCCACCTGGAGATCATGGCCGATCGCCTGCGCCGCAAGTTCGGCGTGGATGTCACGCTGGGGCCACCCCGCGTGCCCTATCGCGAGACGGTGAGGGCCAAAGCCCAGGGGCAGGGCCGGCACGTCAAGCAGAGCGGCGGCCGGGGCCAATACGGCGTCTGCTTCCTGGAGGTCGAGCCGATGCCGCGGGGCGGCGGCTTCGAGTTCGTGGACAAGATCTACGGTGGCGCGATCCCCAACCAGTTCATCCCGTCGGTCGAGAAGGGCGTCCGCAAGGCGCTGGAGGAGGGCTTCCTGGCCGGTTATCCCCTGGTGGATATCCGGGTGACGCTGTACGACGGCAAGTATCACGACGTCGATTCCTCCGACATCGCCTTCCAGCTCGCCGGGGCGCTCGGCTTGAAGGAGGCGACCACCAAGGCCGGCATGACTCTCCTTGAGCCGATCCTCGACATCGCCGTGCGCGTTCCCGAAGACGAGATGGGCGACATCATTGGCGACCTCAACTCCAAGCGCGCCCGCATCCTGGGCATGGAGTCCCAGGGGGATGGAACGACCATCGTACGGGCCCAGGTGCCGCAGGCCGAGGTCCTGCGGTACGCCTCCGATCTGCGGTCCATCACCGGCGGGCGGGGGACGTTCATCGCGACGTTCTCACACTACGATCCGGTGCCGCCGCACGTCGCCGACAAGGTGGCCGCGGAGGCCCGGCGGCAGAAGGAAGAAGCCGAAAGCCAGCGGGCATAGAACAGGCGTTCGGGAGGTTTCTTCAAGCGGGGGTTGGCGTCGGCCATGAGTCGCGGGATCGTCTCGGTTGAGATCAAGGAAGAGATCAGGCGGCGGGTGGACATCGTCGAACTGGTCGGGGCTCAAGCCGCGCTGAAGAAGTCGGGACGCTACTACAAGGCGCTCTGTCCGTTTCACCAGGAGAAAACGCCGTCTTTCCACCTCGATCCGGAGCGTGGCCTGTTCCACTGCTTCGGGTGCGGGGTGGGCGGCGATATCTTTGATTTCATGATGCGGACGGCCAACCTGAGTTTCATGGAGGCGGCGGCGGAACTGGCCCGCCGGGCCGGCGTGCGGATCGAGACCTCCCCCGAGGCCGAGAAGCGGGCGTCGGAGCGGGAGCAACTGCTGCGGGCGCTGGACGGCGCCCGGGACAACTTCCGGACGACGCTGGCCGGTCCTCAGGGGGAGAAGGCACGGCAGTACCTGGCGCAGCGCGGGCTGAGCGACGAGATCGTTGCCCGGTTCCAGCTCGGCTATGCGCTCCCGGGATGGGACGGCCTGCTGAAGGCGCTTGCGGCGAAGCGGTATCCGGATGCGGTGCTGGAGCAGGCGGGTCTGGTAGCGGCGAGGCAGGGGGGCGGCTACTTCGACATGTTCCGCGACCGCTTGATATTTCCGATCTTTGATCTGCAAGATCGGGTGGTGGCCTTCGGTGGCCGTGCGCTCGATGCCGCCGAGCCCAAGTACCTAAACTCGAAGGAAACGCCGGCATTCTCCAAGGGCCGGCTACTCTACGCGCTGAGCCAGGCCCGGGAGGCGATCAGGGACACCGGCGAGACGCTCGTTGTTGAAGGATATATGGACGCCCTGGCCTGCCACCAGTTCGGGTTCACCAACGCGGTGGCGTCGTTGGGCACCGCGCTGACCGCCGACCAGGTGGCGCTGCTGCGGCGGTTTGCCCCCCGCGTTGTGCTCGTTTATGACCCGGATCGGGCTGGCCAGGCGGCCACCGAGCGCGGCCTGGCGCTTTGTGAGGAGGCCGAACTGGCGGCGCGCGTAGCTGTGCTGCCTGCCGGAGAGGATCCTGACGCCGTCCTCCGGAAGCGAGGCGCCGAGGCGTTCGGACAACTGGTGGCCGGGGCGCTGCCTACGTTCGAGTACACGGTGGAGATGGCGTCACAACGGCACGATTCGGCTTCGCGAGAAGGGAAACTTGCGCTGATAGACGAAGTGCTGACTGTTGTCCAATCGGTGGCGAATCCGGTTCGCTCGGCAGAGTATCTGCGCGCGCTGGCGGGGCGGTTCGATCTTCCGGAGGACGCCCTCCGCCAGCGACTGCGGTCGCGCAGGCGGGCGGACCGGTCGTCCACGAAGGACGCCGGCGCTCCTGCGTTGCGCGGTGATCGGGCGCGAGAGGAGGCGGAGCGGCTACTGCTGCATCTCATGGTGGCGGAGCCGGCCCGCCGGAAAACGATCGCGCAGACCTTAAAGGTGAACTCGTTCATTATCCCTGCGCACCAGGCGCTGGCGGAGGCGGTCTTCGCCGCGCCGGAGGGCGAGATCAGCGCGCTGCGCGAGGGGCTCGACGATGAGGCCGCGGCGTTGCTCATGCGGCTGGCGTTCGAGGCGCCCCCTGTGAGCGACCGAGACAGTGACCGTGCGGTGGCCGACGCGGTGCGCTACATGGTCCATACCGAGCCGGCGGCCGCCGAGCGCCGGCGTGTGTGGGAGGCGATCCAGGCAGCACAGGCCCGGGGCGATGAAGTGGAACTGCGCCGCCTCCAGGCGACGTACTCCGAGTTGATCACGGCAGGCAGGCGGGGTGGATAGAGCCGGCGTCCGCGCCGGGACACTATCAGAGATGGCCAAGAAAAAGGCTCAGGCCCAGACCACGACAGAAGAGCTTACCCCCGAGCTCAAGGCGCTCGTTGAGGCTGGGCGCAAGCGTGGCTTTCTGACCCACGACGACATCCTCGAGCAGTTCCCCGAGGTCGAGCATAATGTCGATCAGGTGGACAAACTCTATACCATCCTAGCTGAGCAGGGAATCGAGATCGTCGAGGACGCCAAGGAGGCCGAGCCCAAGTCCAAGGTCGAGGTCGAAGAGGAGGCCGAGACTGCGCTGAAGGCGCCGGAGGGGATCTCGATCGACGATCCCGTCCGGATGTACCTCAAGGAAATCGGCAAGGTGCCGCTGCTGACGCAGCCGCAGGAGGTCTCGCTCGCCCAGAGGATGGAAAAGGGCGATGAAGAGGCGAAACGGCGGCTGATCGAGGCCAACCTGCGCCTGGTCGTGTCGATCGCCAAGAAGTACGTCGGGCGGGGCATGCTGTTCCTGGATCTCATTCAGGAAGGCAACCTGGGCCTGATCCGCGCGGTCGAGAAGTTCGACTGGCGCAAAGGCTATAAATTCAGCACCTACGCCACGTGGTGGATCCGTCAGGCGAACACGCGCGCGCTCGCAGATCAAGCGCGCACGATCCGGATCCCCGTGCACATGGTCGAGAAGCTGAACAAGGTCGTCCACATCGAGCGCCAGCTCGTCCAGCGCCTCGGCCGCGAGCCTCGCCCGGACGAGATCGCCGAGGAGCTCGAGATAACGGTCGAAGAGGTGCGCGAGATCCTCCGCATGGCGCAGCTCCCCGTCTCACTCGAGAAGCCCATAGGTGAGGAGGAGGAGTCCGAGCTCGGCGACTTCGTCCAGGACGAGCAGGCCGAGTCGCCCTTCGACTCGGCGTCGCTCAACCTGCGCCGCGAGGACATCGACCGCGCGCTCGAGTCGCTCCCGGAGCGTGAGCGGAAGGTAATCGAGCTCCGCTTCGGCCTCTGCGGCGAGCATCCGCGGACGCTCGAGGAGGTCGGCCGCGCCTTCGGCGTCACCCGCGAGCGCATCCGCCAGATCGAGAACAACACGCTGAAGAAGCTCGAGAGCCTGCCCGAGGCCCAGGGCCTCAAAGACTGCGTTTAGAGCTCCC
>JBGPLF010000080.1:0-15184 GCA_041486265.1 bacterium | reverse complement strand
GCTGATCTTCGACGAGGTCCTGTCAGGATTTCGGATGGGACCTGGTGGCGGGCAGGAATACCTTGGAATCACCCCCGACTTGACCTGTCTCTCGAAGGCGCTTGGATGCGGGATGCCGATCGCTGCCATCGGTGGCAAGCGGGAAGTGATGGAAGTGCTGACACCCGTCGGGAAGACCGTGGTCAGCGGCACCTATAACGCGCATGCGCTAGTAGTCATGGGAACGCTTGCGGCACTCGAAGAAATGCGGAGGCCAGGCTTCTATCAGGGTATCAACGCGTTAGCCCATCGCCTGTACGGAGGAATCAACGAGATCCTGACGCGGAGGAAAGTCCGAGCCGTGTGCCAGGGGCTGGGCGCTCGCTTCGGGATTTTCTTCGGATTCGAACAGGAGGATGTGCCGATCACCGACTTCCGCACGGTGGTGAGTCGCTTTGATGCGGACCTGGACCAGCGATTCGTTCGCCTCGCCTTTCAGGGCCAGCTCTTCTTGCATGACGGAGGGCGACGACTGGTCCCCAAGCATCATGGCTTTAGTTCCGCGCACACCATGGGGGACATCGAGGATACGCTTGATCGACTCGATAGCGCTTTTGCCGCTTTGTAATTGGACTCAGGACTCGGCTGCACGCGTGGCATTCCAACTGATGTAGGAGGTGATGTGATGTCGCAAGGGTCGTTAACTCGTCGCGAGTTGTTGAGGTTGGCTGCAGCTGCCGGGGTCGCAGTGCCTTTCGCGGGGGCCATGAGATCCGATCTGGCTATGGCGGCAGCGCCCAAACGGGGAGGGACATTGCGCGTCGGCGTGAATTCCGACGTTACTTCCCTTGATCCGAACGACACAGTCTTCGCAAACAATCCTGTCTATTTTCAAGTCTACAACTACCTGGTGAAGTTCAGCGCGACGCTCCGACCCCGGCCGGATCTGGCTCAGTCCTGGGAGTTGGCCAAGGACGGGATGAGCGCAGTGTTTCACCTGCAATCAAACGTGAGGACCCACTCCGCTGGGATTTTCAACGCGAACGCTCTCATTGCCAACTTTGAACGGGTGAAGGATCGGACTACAGGCGGCGGGCTATTTAGCAGGCTACAGGATTGGTCGTCGGCTGAGCGGATCGACGATCTGAGCGTGCGATTCAAGTTTGCCCGGCCGCGTCCAGATTTCCTCGCCATGGTTGCCCGCTGGGGCATGATCGATCCAGCAGCGTTCGCCAATGTGAAGGCACAAGGGGGAGGGACAGGGCCGTTCAGGGTGCAGGAGTGGGTTCCCGGCGACCATGTGACCTTTGTCCGGTTCGACCAGTACTGGCAGTCCGGGATCCCGTCGGTTGACAGGATCATCTTGCGCCCGTACACCGAGTCGCAGAGTATGGAGAACGCGTTCAGGGCGGGTACGATCGAGATCGCGCATACACTCCGCGCCAAGGACGGAGAGCGGTTGCGCGCGAGCGGCTACAATATCACCCAAGCCCCTGTCCCGAATGAATACTTCGTCATGACGCTCAATGCTCGCAGACGCCCCTTCGATAACATTAAGGTTCGACAAGCGTTGCAGCATGTTGTCGACCGCGCGACTATCGTCCGGAACGCGCTGGGTGGAGTTGGCAAACCGGTCGTGCAGATGGTGGCCCCTGGAGCTCTGGGCTACGATCCGAAGCTGGACGCTGAGTTTGCATTCGACCTTGACAAGGCCAAGGCGATGCTGAGGAATGCCGGGGTGAACGAGGGCCTCAAGGTCCAGTTCCTGACCCTGACAAGCGACCCGGCCCTCCCAGAGATCGCCCAAATCATCCAGGCTGACCTCAAGAAGGTCGGCATTGACGCCCAGGTGGATCTCCAGGACCCTTCGAGCTACTTCCCGACGTACTTCGGAGGCAAGTTCGACCTGAATCTGACGTTCACGACGCTCGCAACTCTTGATCCAACTGAGATGACTGTGGGTTCCCCTTTCAGGACGAATCCTACCAACCCCTCGTGGCTCGAAACTGGTCCGCCCCAGGGGTACATTGACGCGGTGAACAAGCTGACCTCTAGCTTTGATGAGCGCGAGCGGTGGGGCTATTTGCGCGAAGCCGTGCGCTACGTGCTTGGCCAATCCTGGGCTGTTCCCATCGCCGTTCGCCTTCCGCTTTTCGGTGTAGGCAAGTCGGTCAGAGGGTTCGCGGTCGACCCGCAAATGATCATGAGCCTTCGGACCGTGTGGCTTGAGTCGTAGTCATAGAGCGCTAGGGGAGGGGACATGGGTGCGGCGCACCCGTGTCCCCTCTTTCGGGAGCCAATCACAGTGTCCGAGTGAGGATACGCAAAACATGGCAGACTCATTGATTCGATATGAACTTCTGCGACCCGACCAGATCGTCCGCGCGCGATTACGTGCACCTGTTGTCTATCTCCCCATGGGGCCGTTGGAGTGGCATGGGCCTCATCTTCCGGTGGGTACCGACATGCTGCACGCTCAGACAATGGCGCTGGAGGCCGCCCGGCGGACAGGTGGTCTAGTCCTTCCTCCCCTGCCGCTGGGTACGGAAACGTACTTTGACGAAGAGCGCCTCCGGCACCGAGGATTCAACGGCGACGAGCGAATCTTCGGGATGGACTACCCCGGCTTCATGCTGCCGAGCCTTTATGTCGAGGAAAGTATCATGGGGGTAGTCGTCCACGAGTTGATCCGCGCCCTCAAGCGGCAGGAGTTCAAGGTCATTGTGATCGTGAACGGTCATGGGGCCTCCAATCAGCTGAGCACGCTCAAACGGATCGCGACGGAGGCCTCGGAGCCAGGCGCAGTGACCGTCCTCGTGACTGGTTACCGATTCGACACCGAGTATCGAGAGCATGCGGCTATGCGGGAAACGTCCTACGTTCTGGCGCATTACTCTGACACCGTGGACCTCTCGGCCCTCCCGCCTGCGTCTGAAGCCCTCTCATATGGTAAGTTTGGGATTCTCGATGGTCCTGTGTGCATGGGGAATCCCTCGCCGGGATTTGCCGTCCGCGATGAGGAAGATCCGCGCCTTGCAGTACCAGAGTTAGGCCGTCAGGACGTGGGCCGGGAAGCCGACCGGATAGCAGAAAAGGTTAAGAAGGCGCTGAAAGAGGTCTGTTGACTCCTTGCGGTGGCCGTAATCAGTCGCTGCCGCCTGAAGCCGATCGTGTGCGGTCGTAACGGAGGCAGATCACCTCGGACGCCAATTGGACTGCCAGGACGGCAGCCATCCCTGACGGGGAATCGTACGGCGCGTCGATCTCGACGATATCCCCGCCGATGACCTTCTGTCCTATGAGTTTGCGGACAAGGATGCGGCGGCGCAGCACGGGCTGGGCATTGTGAACATCGCCCTGATGAACAACTTCGGCGTCGCCGATGACACCCGGCGCCGGGCCGAAGAGGCGCGGACCATCGAGTGGATGGACGCCTCAAAGCGGCTTGCGACACGCTTCCTGCGAACCTTCGCGGGGTGGCCAGAGGGAGACCGCCGCGTCCGGTGGCCGCACATGATCGCCTCGCTGAAGGCCGTGACGTCGGAGGCGCAAAAGGCGGGCGTGCGGCTGGTCATGGAAAACCACAACCACACCGGCTTCGTGCAGACGGCCGATGACGTGCTGGCGATCTTCGAGGGCGTGGGCAGTCCCGCGCTGGGGCTGCTGCTCGATACCGGCAACTTTCTCGATGGCTAGGCGTCGATCGCGCGTACGGCGAAACTCGCCTGGCACGCGCACGCGAAGTTTACACACGTCCTGCCCGACGGCCGGGGCGCGCGCTTGGACCAGGACGCGGCCTTGAAGGCGCTGCGCGACGCCGGGTACGACGGCTGCATCTCGGTCGAATACGAAGGCGAAGAATCGGGAAGCACCGCCGTACCGCGCGCTGTGAACTACCGGCGGCAGGTCATCGGAGTTTGAACAGCGGAGCCGAGAAGCGCGGCGGACGCACAGCAGCGCTTGCGGTGCTGGCGTTGAACACGCCGTTCGGTCGGGCGCGCTTCGTGGCGCGCCTGAGGTCAGCAGACGCACATAACTTCGTATATCAACTGGGCCGCCAGGACGACTGTCATTCCTGAGGGGGAATCATAGGGCGCATCGATCTCGACCACGTCGGCGCCTATAACCTTCTGCCCCGCCAACTTCCGGACAAAGTAGATCAGCTCGCGGGCGGCGAGCCCTCCGGGGTTGGGGCCCGTCGCCGGCGCGAAGGCCGGATCCAGGACGTCCATGTCCAGCGACACGTAGATGGGGTTGCCGCGGAGCCTCTCGAATCGAGAGGCAACCCATTTCAGGCCATTCTCCATGACCTCGTCAAGGGTGATGATCTCTATCCCCTGCGCCAGCGCATAGTCGAACTCGTCCGGACCTTCTGTACTCCCCCGCAGGCCGATCTGGATGGTGTGTGTCGGATCAAGCAACCCTTCCTCGACGGCCCGCTTGAATGGGGTTCCATGCCCATACGGCACACCGAGATCCTCATCGGCGGTATCGCTGTGCGCGTCGAAGTGGACCATCCCCACCGGCTTGTAACGGCCGGCGATGGCCCGCAGGATGGGAAGAGAAATGGAATGATCACCGCCGACGCACATGGGGATTACGCCCTCATCCACTAGGCGCTTCACCCCTTCGGTAATCGCCATGCGGGCGGCGTCCAGATCAAGCGGATTGATCCGCACATCGCCGCAGTCGGCCACCGTGTACTTCTCGTACGGGTTCACTTTGAGACTGGGGTTATAGGCTCGCACGCGGGCCGAGGCCGCCCGCACGGCGCGCGGGCCGAAGCGCGCGCCTGAGATTAGGGAGTACTGGCCTCCGTCAAATGGAATCCCTAGGACCCCGATGTCCAGCCCCGCAGGCTCGGTGACGTAGGGCAAGCGGAAGAAGGTGGAGATTCCGGAGAACCGTGGCATTTCCGCTGCAGTGAGGGGTTTGAACGTCATTCGTCTCTGACCTCCCAGAAATAGTCGAGCACCGCGCCGAACATCTTCATCCCTTGAGCATCCCCGCCGTCAGTCCCTTGACCAAGTAAGTTCGGAGTGCGAGCATGAAAACGATTGTCGGCGCCACCATTGCGATTGACACCGTGCTCAACGGGCCCCATAGAACGTTCCTGTACGTCTCGGTGTAGGCCATGATGGCTACAGTTCCGGTCCGCGCCGCTGAACTTGTGATGACCAGCGGGAGCAGGAAGTCATTCCAGCAGAAGATGAAGCTCAGAATCGCCGCCGTGACCAGTCCCGGTCCCGATAGAGGCAGGAGCACCTTCCGGACCACAACTGGAAGCGATGCTCCGTCCAGAACCGCGCTTTCGATGATGTCTCTCGGGATGGCGTTGAGAGCAGTATGCATCACCCACAACACCAGCGGGATCTGGAGGGCGGCGAACACGATTACGAGCGCCGTCAGGGTGTCAAGAAGCTCCAACCTCCGGAGCATGAGGTAGACAGGGATCACCGTCGTCATGGGCGGATACATTCGGGTGAGCACGATCGTGAAGAACAACGGGCCTTTCGCGCGAAAATCGAGCAAGGTGAACGCAATGGCCGCCATGCTGCCCAGAAGCACAGCGCCTGCGGTGCCCAGGCTCGCGCTGATGAGGCTGTTCTTGACAGGGGCTCCCAATTTGTCCCATTGGAGGAGTTGACCATAGCGCTCAAGGCTCGGTCGGAAGTTCAGGCTTGGCCGATCGAGGAGGAGACGTTCAGGCTTCACTGAGAGGACGCCGAGATAGACGATCGGCAAGACGGTCCAGGACAGGAACATCGTCAGGCCGACCGCAATCCCAATGCTGGCAGAGCGCCTTCGCAGGATCCGAAAGGCGGAGCTCACCCACCCCTTGGGGGTTTGGGCCGGGGGCGCTAGCGATTTCTGACCGAGCCCATCACTCGAGTGTCGACTAACCCTCATCCCCCGGCCCCTGACATCCGCTCGGATGCCGAGAACGCATAACCCGGCAAAGCCCTCAAGTAGAACCGATAGATAACAGCCAATAGGACGAGGAACGCGATAACGATGGTGGCGGCATAGCCCAGCGTGAAGAACTGGAACGCGGTCCGATAGATATGCACGCTCACGAGTTCGGTTGAGGTTCCCGGCCCTCCGCCGGTCATAATGAGGACCTTGTCGAGCTCCAGGAACGCGTCCATGAATCGGAGGCCCACCGCCACCGCAATCATCCCGGTGATCTGAGGTAGCGTCACGAAGCGGAAGACCTGCAGACCCGAGGCACCATCAACCATCGCGGCCTCCACAGTCTCGCGAGAGACGCCCTGGAGCGCTGCCAGCAACAGGAGAGTCATCAGGGGCGTCCATTCCCACACATCAGCAACAATGATGCTGAGCAGGGCGGTCCATGATGTGGTGAACCAGGCGATCTCGGGCCCGTGGATAAGCCGGATGAGGTGTGGGATAGGCCCCACGAAGTCGTGGAGCAGCACGTACCAGATCGTCGCGACGGCGACGGGCGCGAGTACCATCGGTACCAGGCAGAGCCCCATAATCAGGTTGCGGAGAGGGAGGTCCCGGTCGAGAAGGATGGCGGTGCCGAGCCCGAGGACCAACTCCACGAAGGTAGCCAGGACGCTGAATTTGAGTGTGACGCCAAGCGATGCGAGAAGGTTGTCGTCCCGGACGAGTTGGAGGTAGTTCCGAATCCCGACCCAGGTCGGCCCCGGATCGAACGCGAGATTGTAGGACATGAAGCTCAGATAGACAGTATACAAGGCGGGGAGGAGCCGCCATACTAACACATACGCTACTCCGGGGACTAGGAACACCCCGAGGAACAGCTGCTGCCGGCCGAAGAGCTTCCCCATCCAGAGCTACTTGATATAGCCCGCCCGCTTGAAGATATCCACCATCCTTTTTTGTCCGTCCTTGAGAGCCTGCTCTACGGTCTTCTGGCCCGTCGAAGCCTCAAGAATGGAGTCGCAGGCAATATCGACCAACTGCGCCCACTCCTTAATCTCGGGGAAGGAGAACAAGTAGGATTTTTCCCGTGTCACCATCAACATCGCCTGATAGAGCCCGGAACGCGTCTTGATGACGCCTGGATCGTTGAGCACCGAGACGCGCATCGATGGGAACTCGGGGTAGTTCTTCAAAACGAAGTCCTTGACTCCCTTCGTGGACAGCGTTTCGGCCAGCAACTTGAAGGCTTCGGTCTTGTGCTGCGACAATGCGTAGATGCCGATTCCGTTCGCGTCTGCTCCCATTGCATGGGGTCTTGATGGAATTTGGGTTGGCAGAAGGGTATACGCGAACTTCCCGACGACCTTGGACGCCTTCGGGTCCTCGAAGCCCGAGTACATAAGGTCCAGCCAGTGGACAGCCGTGGCTGCGCGCCCCTGCGCCGCGAATCGGGCAGACATGCCCCCCGTCATGGTCTGGGCATCTGACGGCATTGTCTTGAAAAGCTCGACGTAGTACTTCAGCATGGCCACACTCTCGGGGGAGTCCCACGTCGGCCGCATTGTTTTCGGGTCGTAGAGTAGGTCCGCTCCGAAGGCAACCAGCATGTGCTCGTACCGCGAGAAGACAAACGGCTTCTTGCTGGCGATAACGTTACCGTAAAAGTCATCGTCGAGCGGCTTGCCCGCCAGCGTCTCACCCTTCTTTCGCGTAAAGAACTTGGCAATATTCAGCAGTTCTTTGTACGTCTTCGGAGGAGCGAGTTCGTATCCGTACTTCGCTTTAAACGCCTGCCTCTCAGAGGGATCGTCAAACAGGTCTTTGCGATACGCAACCATCAAGGGCGCGGAGAGATAGGGCATCGAATACAGCTTACCGTGAGACATGAGCTGCTTCGTCGCGGGGACAAAGTCCGTGGGGTTGACGAGGGCTTTGGCCTCCGGGGTCGTGAGGAAATCGTCGATAGGGGTGAGCACCTTTCGTGCCGCAAAAGATGGTGTCCAGGAGGAATTCAGAAAGATCAGGTCCCAGGTTTTCACGCCGGATGTGAAGTCTAGCAGCGCCTTCTTCTGCACGTCGTCGAAGTTCACGTTGGTTTTCTTGACCTCGATCCCCATGGGTTTGCCCGCGGCGTTCGCGGCCGCTACAAACGCATCGTATTCCGGGAAATCTGTCGCAAGAAAATTCAGCGTGACTGTCGAGGCCGCCTTTGCTGGTGTCAGGTGAACCCAAATCTGCACCGGACCAAACATAAGTACTCCAACCAGCAGGCCAACGATCCAGAGCCGGATTTGGCGCGAAGACATACTCTTATCCCTCCCCGTGTTTTCTTTCCAAAACGTTTTTGAGAAAGCCGTGTCTTCTTCTCTACCGCCCAGAGAACTCCTTCCCCCTTCCGGCGTTTCCCGAGCGGAGGGGTATCCGCTCTTTGAGGCCAAAAACGATTTGACAAAGATCTGATCCTCCCATTAGATAAGGAAGGATTGTACACTCGTCCTGGCGTCGACACTGGGAGGAGCAGCTCATGAAACGCAGGAGCGCGAGCACACTACGCGACGTTGCGCGCGTTGCGGGTGTTTCGATTCCAACGGCTTCCCAGGCCCTAAACGGCCGGTCTGGCGTCAGCAGCGAGACCCGAACCCGAGTGCATGACGCGGCCCACAAACTTCGCTATACTCCACATGCGGCCGCGCGCCGACTGATCACGGGACGGACCGACTCGATCGCCGTCGTCCCAGGCTCGAACATGACGGGAATCTTCTCGGACCGGTTCTATCGTCCGATCTTGACCGGCGTGGGGGGTGTTTTCGAGAGCGCAGGCTATAGGATGCTTATCGCTCCTGCGCCGCGCGTGACCTCGGCGGCCCCGCAGTTCGTGCGGATGGTGAGAGCGCGAGAAGTCGACGGAATCCTGGCGGTGGGCATTGTCGGAAGCCGCTGGATCGTCGAAGTGACGGAAAGCGATATTCCTGTCGTCCTCATTGACAACCAATTTCCCGAACTTGCCGTCCCGGCCGTTGTCAACGACGATGCCTGGGGTGCCGTCCTGGCAACCCTGCATCTGGCCGGACTCGGCCATCGCAGGATTGGCTTCGTCGGCGCAATTAACGACGAGTTGTGGGCGCGTGAGACCAGGACGGGCTACGCCCAGGCCCTGGCGCAGGCAGGTCTCCTCTACGATCCTGCCATCGAGATCCTCGTCGCGAACGATGTGGAGTCTGCGCGTCAAGGCGGCCACACGCTTCTGTCCCTCGCCGAGCGGCCGTCGGCGATCTTTGCAGCGTCAGGGAAGATGGCGATCGGGATCATGAAGGCGGCTCGTGATCGCGGCCTCGCCGTCCCGCAAGAACTGTCTGTCGTTGGGACAGGCGACAGCGAGTTCGCCCTGATGACCGATCCTCCGCTGACCGCCGTGAACATCCATACAGAAGAGTTGGGGCAACGAGCCGCACAACTCCTTCTCGGGCTCATCCATGGGAATCCGGCTCCCGCGTCAATCGTTGTGAGACCAGACCTCATCGTTCGCGGCACGTCAGGCTCTTCGCGCTGACTGCCGTTATGAGCAGCCGCGCTTGTACTTGTAAGTGAAGAAGGGGGAGCCGCCTCCTTCCGCGAAATTGCGCCGGGGATGGCAAACGTTTTCCATCATGAGGTGACCTCCAAAGGCGGGACGGTGAGGGTGATGTTACGCGTCGGCCACTACCTGAACCAATTCTTCGCGGGCATCGGCGGGGAGCAGAGCGCCAACCTGCCCCCCGAATCGCGCGAGGGACCGGTCGGCCCCGGGCGCATGCTCCAGAATCTCCTCAAGAACGAAGGCGTCGTCGTCTCGACGCTGATCTGCGGCGACAACTTTTTCAACGAGCACACTGACGAGGCCCGCGCCGCCGTTCGCAATTGGCTCGATGGCCTCCGCCCCGACCTGGTCGTGGCCGGTCCCGCCTTCGCCGCAGGCCGCTACGGCGTCGCCTGCGTGGAGGTATGCCGTCTGGCGGACGGCCTGGGCATCGCGGCGGTCACCGGTCTGCATCCAGAGAACCCGGGCCTGCTGGTCTACAAGAAAGCCTACGTGGTGCCGACGGGAGATTCCGCCACGGCCATGGTGCCGGCGCTGACCTCCATGCTCAAGATCGGGCGCAGGCTCGCGGCGGGGGATCCCGTGGGCCCGGCCGAGGTCGAAGGCTACCTGCCTCGCGGGATTCGGCGGCCGGGTGTGCGCGAGCACAACGGGGCCGACCGCGCCGCCGAGATACTGGTGGCGAAACTGGGCGGCCGCCCGTTCCGGACCGAGATCCCGGTGGACAAGTACGAGGCGGTGCCACCCGCGCCGCCGATCCCCGATCTGCGGCGGGCGAAGATCGGCGTGGTCACGACCGGAGCGATCGTCCCCAAGGGGAATCCCGACCACCTCAAGCGGTGCAGTGAGACCCGCTGGGTCCAGTACCAGTTCGACGGACGGGACCGGCTGCGGCCCGACCAGTTCGAATGCGTGCACGGCGGATTTTTCAACCTGCCGGCCAGCGAGAACCCTAATCTCGTGCTCCCGCTCGACGTCCTGCGGGAGATGGAACATCAGGGGGCGTTCGCGGAGCTGCTCGACAGCTATTTCACGACGACGGGCAACGACCAGCGGCTGATCGACTGCAAGCGGAACGGCGCGGAGATCGCCGCGGCGCTGAGGGCTCAAGGGGTCGGCGGCGTGTTGCTGGTGGCGACCTGAGGATCATGCAATCGTTGCGGCGCAACGATCAGCAAAGAAATCGAGCGGCTGGGGATTCCGGTGGCGGTCATCAGCGCCCTGCCGCCGCTGGCCATGCAGGCGGGGGCCAACCGCGTCGTCCAGGGCGTGAAGATCGAGCATGTGTGCGGTGACCCCGCGCTGCCGCCCGAGGCCGATCGGGACTTGCGCCGCCGGATTGTGGCGCAGGCGCTGCGGGCACTGGAGACCGAGGTCCAGCAGCCGACGGTGATGCAGCCAGCATGAATCTCGACCTTGGAACGTTTCCGGTGGACCGGGTGGAATTCGGAGCGCCGCCGGGATGGTCCGGCGGAGGGCTCACGATTGATCCCGCCAGGGTTCGCGAGCGCATCTTGCAGGACCCGCGGATCCGCGCCGTCCAGGTGGAGATCGTCGAGCCGGGCGAGGAGACCCGTATTATCCACGTGCGCGACGTCATCGAGCCTCGCGTCAAGGTGGAGGGGCCTGGGCACGTCTATCCGGGGATCAGCGGACACCCCCCGGACACCGTCGGCGACGGGGTGACGTTTCGGTACTCGGGGTTTGCGGTGTTGGTTTCCTCCGAGGTGCTGCCGCACATCCGGCGGGCCGTGAGCGCGGCCACCGACAGCCTCATCGACATGTCGGGACCCGGAGCGGTCACCGTCTACAGCACCCTGCGCTATCTCGTACTGACCACCGAGACCGATCCGGGACTCGAGTTGACGGAGTGGAATGATGCGCTGCGCCTGGCCGGGCATCGCGTCGCGGGCGATCTCGCGGACCTTATGCGCGGTCAGGATCCTCCGCAGCGCCAGTCCTACCATCTGCGGACGCCCGATGCGCGGCTGCCGCGCGTGGTCCACGTCCACACGCTCAACGCCTCGATGGTCCCGGGGATCGGCACCGGGATCTATGGCTTCACCCCGCACGCGCTACCGGTGCTGCTGCATCCCAACGAAATCCTGGATGGGGCGATCACGGGTGATGCCGTGGTCGGCTATCCCGGGAAGTGCACGTGGCTGCACGTCAACAACCCGGTCCTGGCATCGCTCTACGCGCGGCACGGCCGCGACATCCACTGGGTGGGCTCGATCATCTCGCGGACGCGCTGGGGCGCGCTGCGGGAAAAGCAGTTGAGCGCCTACCAGACCGCCAAACTGGCCCAGATGCTCGGCGCGCAGGGCGCGCTCGTGACGTGGAACCACGGCGGGAACGATCTCATCGAAGTGATGCTGACGATTCAAGGGCTGGAGCGGGCCGGGATCAAGACGGTGTTCCTGACGATCGAGTCGGACATCAAGGTCGTCAGGTTGAGCCGTGAGCTAGCCGAGACCGGCAGCGATGAGCCGCCCCTGCTGTTCAGCGTGCCCGAGGCCGATGCGATCGTGAGTACCGGGACGCTCGCCCCGGCGGAGGCGCTTCCGCCCGTGAAGCGGGTCGTCGGCGGCGACTCCCTGGTGTTCGATCAGGAGCGTCCTGATGTGCGCACACCGGCCGCGGGACCGCTCGACCTGGAGGCGCTCTCTGGCGCCTATTCGCCGATCTTCGGCCACTTCGACAACTACGGCCTCGGCCGGCAGAGTTATTATGACTACTAGCCGCCGGATCAGCGGGGTGTGATGGCCGCGCCGCGATCCGGACAGGTTCCGGTGCTCCCGGTTATCCGGGCGACGCGCTTCGTGCTCGCCCATGCGC
The DNA here is from genome assembly GCA_041486265.1 of bacterium. Taxonomy (GTDB): domain Bacteria; phylum Sysuimicrobiota; class Sysuimicrobiia; order Sysuimicrobiales; family Humicultoraceae; genus JBGPLF01. The sequence goes on along the minus strand of JBGPLF010000080.1, from coordinate 2,877 downwards.
CGGACCTGGTGGTTGCCGGCTCGAAGCCCCGCCGCGAATTGAGCCGCGATGGCCCCGCGCTGCGCCACCAGGTGCGGGCGCATCTGCGGGCGTTCGAGGCGGCAGTCGTCTATCCGCCGCATCAGGTTATGCTGGGCAATCTGGCGCCGGAGGCGTTGCGCGAGATTCCGCGGCCGTGGCACGAGCATCCGTTGCTGGGTGCGCGTCCCGAGGGTCCCGCCGGCGGCATGATTGACGAAGCGACGTTCTATGCCTGGTTGGCGCGCGCCGACACATCCAACCTGGTCCTCCTGGACGAGTCGTTCGCCGAACGCGTGCGCGGCGCGCTCAACGGCGCAAAGGTGATCACGGCGGGCCCCGAGGCTCTGAGGCGCGCTGCAGCCGGCGGCGCCGAGCCTTTCTACGATGGTGCGGATCAGATCGCCGGCGTCGTGCTGCCCGGGCACGAGGATGACGAGTCGCTTGCGGCGCCGATCCTGTTGGAGAACCTGGCGACCAAAGTGACCGGGGCGCTGGCGCTCCGCCGCCTGCTCGATGAGGTCGGCGGCGACGAACCGGTCGACTTCCTCCTCGGGTGTGGTGAAGAAGCCGTCGGCGACCGCTACCAGCGCGGCGGCGGCAATCTGGGCAAGGCGATCGGAGAGTTCGCGGGGGTACGCACCGCCGGCGGCGCCGACATCAAGGCATTCTGCGCGGCTCCGGTGCACGCCCTCATCATGGCGGGTGCCCTGGTCGCGAGCGGCCTCCACCGCCGCGTGGTCGTGGTCGGCGGCGGCTCGCTGGCCAAACTGGGGATGAAGTTTCGCGGCCACCTGGCGGCCGGGTATCCGATATTGGAGGACGTTCTGGCCGGTGTTGCCATCGACATCGTGGCCGACGACGGGTACAGTCCCGTGATGCCGTTGGACGCGGCCACCGTGCATCGCATCGGCGATGCCAGTGCGCCACACCAGATGGCGGCTGTGTTGACGGTGGCTCCGCTGCAGGCCCGCGGCCTGCGGCTGAGCGATGTGGACCGCTATGCCGTCGAACTGCACAATCCCGACATCACCGAATCGGTCGGCTCAGGCGACGTGCCGACGCGCAACTATCAGATCATCGCGGCTCTGGCCGTAAAGGCCGGCGAGATCACCCGCGAGGAGATGCCAGCCTTCGTGCGCGATCATGGGCTGCCGGGATTCTCGCCAACGCAGGGGCACATTCCTTCGGCCATTCCCTACCTGCCCCACGCCATTGCCGGGCTGGCCACCGGTGCGCTGCAGCGCGTACAGTTCGTCGCAAAGGGCAGCCTCTTTCTTGGCCGGATGACCGCGATGGCTGACGGCGCGAGTCTGCTATTGGAGCGTAATCCCCGCTGTGCGCGCGGAAAGGAGATGAACTGATGGTGGACCTGAAGGACAAACTGGTGCTGGCTCTGGGCGAACGGGACGGGGTGCCGGGACCCGCGCTGCAGGCGTGCGCGGAGAGCGCCGGCGCGGAGGTTATCTACGTCTCGACCCAGTGCTTTGTCTGAACATCGGCCGGTGCCATGGACCTGGAGGAGCAGGAGTCGATCCGGCGCGTGGCAGAGGGTGGAGAGCGGGAACGGATGGTGGTGCTCCTGGGCACGCCCACCGCAGGCAGCACGCTCATGACCGCCCTGACGCTGACGCACGGCGATCCAAGCTACGCCGGGCCCCTGGCGGGGATCCCGTTGGGACTCCCTACGTACCACATTCTCGAGGAGACGGTCAGGGACACCATCCCGCCTGACATCTATGAGCGGGAGGTCGGCCCCCTGGAGTTCGTGCTCGACCGCGATGGCATCGCCGCCGCGCTGAAGAAGGTGAGGGAACAGAGCGCAGGCGAGTGAACGCGAGCCGTTGCGGTGAGCTCGCAGGCGGGGGATTCACCGAACGGATCCTAGAATTCCCCCTGTACCGGGGGGTCTGTCGTCAGAAAAGGAGGTGGGAGCGCACAAGGCTCAGCACGCCATTCTGAAGGGAGGGCCAGAATGTGAGGATGACTCTTATAGCACTGCTGGTCGTGTTGGCACTCGCCGCGAGTACCGTCCCGATCGGTGCCCAGGGGGCGCTGCCTCCCAAGCCCGACAAGCTCACCATGGCCGTCGTCGCGGGGGGCGAGACCAAGGGGCTCAAGGCGATTCTGCCCACGTGGGAGAAGGAGAAGGGGGTCAAGGTCGAGCTCGTCGAGTTTCCCTACCCCCAACTCTACGAGAAGCTCGTCACCACATTCCAGGCCAACGCCGCGACCTATGACCTCTTGATCGCGGACGATCCGTGGATGCCGAAGTTCGGCGCAGAGGGCTGGCTGACGCCGCTCGACCAGGAGTTCGGCTACAAGCGCGACGCGGATATCTACCCCGTGGTCTATGACCTGGGCACCTGGCCGCCGCCGCGCGGGCCGGTGCCGCCAGGCGAGAAGTCGAAGCCCGCACACCTCTATGCCATCACCCTGGTCGGCAACGTCGAGTTCTTTATGTACCGGAAGGATCTCGTCTCGGAGCCCAAGACCTGGGACGACGTCATCGCCAACGCCAAGAAGGTGCAGGATCCCAAGGCGCCGATGTTCGGGATGGTCATGCGCGGTGCCAAGGGGAACCCGGTGATCTCGGAGTTCACGCCGGTCCTGCTGTCCTTCGGTGGCAAGATCTTTGACGACAACTGGAAGGTCGTCCTCAATTCAAAGGAAGCCGTGGCGGCGCTGAAGTTCTTCGCCAAGGATCTCAAGCAGTATGCCCCGCCCGGGGTTGAGAACTACGACGCGGCCGAGCGCGCGCGCGAAGTGGCCACCGGCCGGGCCGCACAGGGGTTCATCTGGCCCGCCGAGATCACCGATATCGTCGAGAATCCGTCGGTCTCGAAGGTCGTCGGGAAG
>JBGPLF010000079.1:0-15243 GCA_041486265.1 bacterium | reverse complement strand
CTCTGTTCCCGGCGAACGGCATCGATGGCCTTGTTCTTCGCCACCTGATAGAGCCAGCCGGCCGGGTTTCTCGGGATACCCGCAAAGGACCACTGCCGCAACGCCAGCGCCAGGGCTTCCTGGACCACGTCTTCGGCCAGCGCCAGGTTGTGCGTGCCGAAAACCCGCGTCAACGCCGAAACCATCTTTCCCGACTCGCGTCGGAAAAGATGGTCGGCGAGTGATAGGACGTCGGGAGGCTCTTGGCTCACCCGCGGTGGTCAGGCGGTATTTGCGCCATTGTTACCCTTTTGGCGTCTCGCCGAGTGCCAGCATGTTGCCTTCCGAATCCCGGAACCAGGCTGCACGGAAAGGTCCGCGGGTCACAATGTGGTTGACTGTTTTCAAATTCGGCAAGTCGAAATCCTCGAATCTTATGCCGTTCGCTTGCAGCTCTTTGATTTCCCTCTCGATATCATCCACGTTGAACGACACCGAATCCTGGTCAGTGTCTGTGCCTTTGCCGCGGACAGTGAGAATGATCATGGTTCCATGAGCTCCCTGAAACCCCATGATCCAGTCAGCCCCGAAATCGACAGGGGTGAGGCCGAGCTTTTGTTCATAGAAATTCTTGGCGCGCTTCATGTCGACTACGGGCAATGTGGGCATGATGACTGCTTTGTTCAACATCGGGGGCCTCCTCTTATCGTCACTGATGTTGTTTACATGTTCATCGGCATGATGGCCCGGACCTCAACGCCGCCGCCCTCCCCGAAGATCGGGCACCCTTTGGCGATCTCGGCCGCACCTGCCAGGTCGTCGGCCATCACGATCAGGTAGCCGCCGACCACTTCCTTGGTCTCCGGGAACGGACCGTCGGTGACGAGCTTGTTCGCGCCCGAGAGGTACTTCCCACCGGTCTCCAGCGGGAAGCCTCCCTTGGTCTTCCCCGCCTTGGCCAACCCCTCGATCCAGGTGGTCCAGCGCTGCATGCGCTGCTGTCCGTCCTCGGGACTCGACGAGGCACGGCCTCCTCGAAACAGAAACAGGAAATCCTTCATTTTACGCCCCCCCTTGAATGGACTGGTGGAAGATGACCCTTGAAGCTTCCACTACCCTAACGACGAATGGAGAGGCTAAATTCGGACAGAGGGGCTCGAGATCTGCGGGGCGGTCTCCTCGACCACGTCGCTTCCCTCACCATAGAGGAGGAGGCGTCGCAGCCCTAACTTCAGCATCTGCCCTTCGACGATCTGCCGCTGCCCGTCGGTGAAGATCTTGATCGCGCCGAGGTCTGGATTTTCAGCCGTCACTTCCACATAGTGTCCCAGGTTGACGACGCGGCGGACCCTCGCCGGCAGGCCGTCGTCGCCATCGCCGAACCGTACGTCCTCCGGCCGCACTGCCACGGTGACGGCGCCTCCATCGGCCCAGGGGCCGCTCGCGGCGATCCGGAGGTTCGCGGTAACCAGCGCCCTCTGATCCCGTTTGTAGCTGGCGGAGAAGAAGTTCATCGTGCCGATGAAGTCCGCCACGAAGAGTTTCTGCGGCCGGCGATAGAGGACGTCCGGCGTGTCCACTTGCTCCATGATCCCTCCGTTCATGACCGCGATGCGATCGGCCAGCGTGAGCGCCTCCTCCTGGTCATGCGTGACAAACACGGTCGTGATCCCGACCTGACGCTGGAGCGCCTTGAGCTCCTCGCGCATCCGCACGCGCAGCCGCGCATCAAGGTTGCTGAACGGTTCGTCCAGTAGGAAAATCTTCGGCTCCAGGACCAGCGCCCGGGCCACCGCGACCCGCTGCTGCTCGCCGCCCGAGAGCTGGTGCGGCCACTTGGCGCCCGACTGCGGCAGGCCTACGAGGTCGAGCGCCTCCCGGACCTTCTTGTGGATGTCAGTCGCTGGAAGATGCCGGAGGCGCAGGCCGAACGCGATGTTGTCGGTGACCGTCATGTGCGGCCAGAGGTTGTACCGCTGGAAGACCATCGCGGTTGGGCGGCGCTCGGGCGGCAGGCGCAGCACGCTGCGGCCGTCGATCAGGATGTCCCCTTCGTCAGGCACGATGAAGCCGCCGATCATCCGCAGCGTCGTCGTCTTCCCGCACCCCGACGGGCCGAGCAGGCACATCAACTCGCCGTCCTTGACCTCGAGCGTAAAGCCGTAGACGGCGGCCTGCGCACCGAAGCGCTTGGTGAGGCCCGTGAGGTGGAGGTCAGCCATGTCCGCGCGTCAGAGGGTGTACCCGGCGGCCAGATAGCCCTGCCGCAAGAAGCGCTGCGCGAGCAGCAGCAGCACCAGCGACGGGAGCGTGAGCAATATCGAGAAGACCGCGCCGACGGGTTGGGGATAGTTGAGGACCAGCGTGTACATCATCACCGGCATCGTAATGAAGTTGGGACTGCCGACGAGGAGCGTCCCCTGGGCTTCATCGAACGCCGCCAGGAAGGCGAACAGGCCCGCCACGAGGAGGCCCGGCATCGCGATAGGCAGGGTGATCTTGAAGAAGGTGCGGAGCCCCGACGCTCCGACATCCCTCGCGGCCTCCTCCAGGCTGCGATTGATGCCGCGGAACGTTCCTGTCGGGATCCAGATCATGAACAGCAGCGTGCTGACCAGTTGGATCAGCACGACGCCCCAGAACGTCGTCATCAGATTCATCCGGTAGAAGAGCGTCGCGATGCTGATATATAGGCCGATCTTTGGGAACGAGTTGGCGCTCAGGAACGAGAGCAGCAGCACCTTCCGGCCTGGGAACTCGAAGCGCGCGAAGGCGTAGGCGGCGGGCAGGCAGATGATCGCTGACAGAACCGTCACCGTCGGCGCCGTCATCAGGCTGTACCTGATCGAGTCGACGACGCTCCGGTTGCCGAGGACGACCGTCCACCACTTGAGCGAGAACACCTGGGGTAAGACTGCCGGGTAGAACCACTCGCCGGCGAACGCCCACAGGATGAGGCTCAGCAGCGGGCCAAGGATGAAGACAGCCAGCGCGATCAGGAAGAGCAGGCCCAGGCTGCGGCGGAAGGCGTCGATCGACCAAAACCAGAACCACCCCCCGCCGCCGCCGCTGCGCGGGATCGTGTCAGTCGTCACACTCATATCGCGTGCCGCTCCCGACGGGAGACGCCGACCACGTACGCCACCCCGGCGAGCGACGCGATCGCGAACGTGATCACGGCCAACCCGACGGAAATGTCCGGCCTCAGGTAGCTCCCGAAGTAATTCGTCATCACGACGCTCAACATCTGCGGCGCGTTCCCGCCCACCAGGTACGGGATGGTGAAGCTTCCCAGGATGCCGATGAAGAGGAGGCTCACCGTGATCACCGTGGCCACCATGTTGAGCGGGAGCACGACGGCCAGGAACGTCCGCATCGGACCGGCCCCGACATCACGGGCGCTTTCAATCAGGGCGTCGTCGATTCCCTGCAGGCCGGCCAGGAGGACCAGGGTGGCGAAGGGGATGCTGGCCCAGACCTCCGTGAGGACAATCCCGGTCGCGTTGTAGACGAGCGACGGCATGTCCTCGATCCCCACGTAGTGCAAGAGCGTCCCAACGTACCCGTGGTTCACCAGAAAGGTCGTCATCGCGAACGAGGCGATCACCGTTGGGATGAACAGCGGCACGATGAACAGCGCTCCGAGCAGCGTGCTCACCCATCCCTTTGTGAAGCGCAGGTACAGCGCCAGGGGATACGCCAGACCGAAGGTGGCGACTGCGGACGCGATCGTCACCCTCACGGTGAACCCAACGCTGCGCCGGAGCGAGATGGTGTGCAGGATCTCGGTGTAGCGGGCGAGCGAGTATACGACGTGTCCGTCTTTCTCGACCCGTAGCGTGCTCACGATCGCCTGCCCGGCCGGCACGAGGATGAGAAGGACGAGCACGATCAAGGGAGGGAGGACCAGCAGCAGGCCGGCCCTGCCCTCCCAGGACGACGACTTCACTGCGACGAACCCGCCACCTTTTCCTGCCAGAGCCGCTTGGCGTCGGCTGCGTACTTTCCGTTTGGTATCGGGTTGAAGTTGCCCGCGATGCCAGAGAACTTATCACGCACGCCCTTCGGCATATACTTCCACTCGATGCCAGGGTAGGCTGCGAGCGTCTCGACCACGATCGCCTGGACCCGCGTGTTGAGCAGCCAGTTCAGATACATCAGCCCCGCAGCTTGATGCTCGGCCCCTACCGGGATCGCCACTGTCGAGTCGCCGCCCGTGAACGGCGGGGTGATCTGTGTGAGTTTGATGGTCTTGGGGAGCAGACCCTGGTCCAGATAACTCGTGGCCTGATCGGACCAGACCGTCGCCATCCAGATGTTGTCGCGTGCCAGCAACTGGAGGATGGCCGTGTTCCCGTTGGGATAGAAGCCGTTATTGTAGATGGCCGGCTTCAGCGATCGCAGCAACTGGAACGCCGGTTCCCACGCCGCGGTCTTCGCGGGGTCGTAGGCGAGTTTGATGTAATCATCCGGCTTGACGAACTTGTAGATGGCGTCGTAGAGCATCGCGGCGCCCGAGCCGCCCGTGTTCGGATCGCAGTATGTAAACTTGCCCGGGTTCTTCTTGATCCACGCGATGAGCTCATCATAGGTCTTCGGCGGCGTCTGCACGTACTTCGAGTTGTACGCCAGGACGACCGACGATCCGCGGTAGGGCACACCGAAGCCGCTCAATTCCGGCCGCCGTGGGTCCACTTTCGAGATGTTCGGCAGGTTGCTGGCATCAAGTTTCGTCCAGATGTTCTCCGACGCGCCCTGCTCGACGTAGGCCGGCTGCGTCTCCCAGAGGTCGACATCGGTCTGCCGGTTCGTCCGCTTGGCCGCGATGAGCTTGGCCAGGATTCCCTCCCAGCCATTTCCGTGCTCCAGGAGGATCATCTTGGTCTTCATGCCGGTTTCCTTCTCAAACATGGGCATGAGCTTCTTTTCCCACAATTCCTGGATGTTCGTGTCGCCGTTCACGTACAGGACTAGGCCAGGCGCCTGCCCCTGAGCCGGCGTCCCAGCAAAGCTCAGCGCCAGCGCGAAGATAACCGCCATGAGCGCGGCAGTGCCGCGTAGAGTCTTCCATCTCCATCTCATCGTGATCCCCCCTGATTCTGGGTACCGGTGTCCGGTCCCGTTTCCTTGATGATTACCCCATGTACGTAAGGCAGGGTCTGCCAGGTCCAATGTGGAGTCGGCTTTCGGTGAAAACCCGGGTCTCTCCTTCTAATAAAGAGCGCTGGAGGCTTGAAGGAGGGTGCCGGGCGGCCGCAAATTGACATCTCAGCCGTCTAACAAAATCCTTCAACCCCGGAGCCACGATGACGAACCCTATTGGTATCGCAGTAGCGCCTTCCGACGATCTTGCCGGCGAACTCAGGTTTCTTCAGAGCCTCGGCTACGAAGCGGTCGAGATCTCGCCCGACGCGTTCAACCTGCTGTTCTGCGGGAGGCTGCACGAGCCGCTGCTGCGGGTCGCGCTCCCCGTGCTGCGGCGGTTTCCCTTCCGGTACACTGTCCACAGCCCGGCCATGCTCGACCTACGGGACGTCGGAGACTTCGATCTACAAATGCAGATGGCGCGCTCGGTCGTGGAGTTCTGCGGGTTGATCAACGCCGAGGTGCTGGTGGTGCACTTCGAGCAGCAGAGCCCGGATCCGGCGGTGGAGCGGGTCTTCCTGAATGCCGTGCGGGAGCTAGCCGATCTCGCCTCCGGTTCGCCGCTGCGCATCGGCGTCGAGAACATCGAAGTGGAGAGGGTCGCGCCGGTCCTGGACTTCGTCCGGCAGGTCGATCGACCGAACGTGGGTCTGACGTTCGACGTGGGCCACGCCTACCTGGCGGCGAACCACTTTGGCTTTGACTACCTCGACGCCGTGCGGGCCTCGAAGTCGTTGCTCATCCACCTGCACGTGACCGACAATTTCGGGCGCTTCAACCTCTTGCGGTTAGAAAACTTCACCCTCGACCGCACGCTGCAGCCGAGAGACGTCCTGCCGACCGGCCGCGGCGACCTGCACCTTCCGGTGGGATGGGGAAGCATTCCGTATGCTGAGACTTTCGCGGCGCTTAGGGGGTTCAACGGACTGGTGGTGACGGAGTACAAGTACCCGCTCTTTCGTTCAGACGCCCCTCGCCTGGCGGAGGACCTTCGGGAGATGGTGAAACAACTCGCGACCTGACAGGGGTGTGGAGAGCGGCATGGACACCAAAATCGAAGACGTGGCTTCTGACTCCAGTCGTCAATTGCTTCGTCACACCGTGGCTACGCTGGCGTACCGAGGCGAAAAGGCCCTGCGTGGTGCGCCTGATGGTTTCGCGGAATTTCGAATCTCGGAAACAACCCGGACCTCAGGAGAAATCCTTGCTCACATGGGCGACCTCCTCGACTGGGCATTGTCCCTTGCAAAGGGAAAACAAGAATGGCACGATTCAGCACCGATGCCATGGGAAAGAGGAGCGAAGCGCTTCTTTACAGCTCTTGAGGCACTCGATGCGTACTTGGCCTCCGAGGCTCCTCTGCATGTTTCCGCAGAAAAGCTCTTTCAAGGCCCGATCGCTGACGCCCTGACGCACGTTGGGCAGATCGCCACGCGCCGCCGCCTGGCAGGCGCGCCTGTCCGCGGCGAAAACTACTTCGTCGCCGATATCGTCGCAGGCCGCGTCGGTCCCGAGCAGTCCGCGCCACGCCGCGAGTTTGACTAGTTCGGCCAAAGAATCTAACAGCTAGTCCCTGCACTCCACGTTGGCCCAGCCGGAACGCAGGTCATCGATCACAGCGGCATCCGGATCGTATCTGTGACGCCAGATGCATCCCAGGTCGTTGCCGAGGAGATGGATGGAGATAGAGGGCGTCTTTGAGATAGTGCGTACGCGGTGGATGTCGCCTTCTGGCGGCAGCAATGTGTAGAAATCTCCGGGCTTGAGTCGGCGTCGCTCCACAAGCTCTAGCACGGCCCTGCCGGGCGTTTGGCCGTCGTCGATGCGGCGGTAAACCTCCTCCTCCTGCTCACCGCGATAGAGCCCGACAAGTCCCCAAGCCAGATGATCGTGTACCGGTGACGCCACGCCCGCTGGAAAGACCGCAGCATGCAAGGTAACCGTTCGGTCTGAGCGGCGGTAAAGCAGGTACTGCCCGATGCCGCCACCCATACCACTGGCGGAGAAGGGACGAGCAAACTCTTCGGGGAGCCAGTCTTCGGTTGCAAGGAGGTCCACAAACGCTGGCTTTAGCGCCTCTACAAGTCGCTCTCGTGCAGGTTGCGTCACGGTCCACTCTAAGACCTGGCTAACAAAGGAACTTACGATTGGCGAGCTTACGTAATACTCGTCCTCCATTGTGAGCATCCATGCTCCCTTCGGAGTAGATGGCTTGTAGAGGGTCAGCCTATCCGACTCCACTATTTGCTAGCGGGGAGGTGCAGACCTATCTCCTCGTAGAAGGCGCGAAGGGCCTTGTCTCTCGCCTGAATGAACTGGTCTACTGTTCTTCCTCCTGCCGGGCCGAGGCGAGGACTGATCATGACCTCCAACTCCTTGAAAACGTTCCACGTCCGTTCCGAGAAGAGTGCCTTTACCTGCGCTGTGGCGACCTGCAACGCTTTGAAGAATTCCGGCGATGGCTTAAAGGCGGGATCGTCTTCGTGCGCGATGTATTGGCCCCGACTATTGCCGCCGTTAGAGTGTTGTTCATGGCTTCCTCCGCAAGATCACCTTTCCCCCCGATGCTGTGACCGCCGCGCCTTTCGGCTATGTCGAGACTACACCCATTCCCGCACTGCCACCAACCCTTTCGGGATTTCGCGGAGCACCCGTGGGGCGCCACCCCGCGACCCTGCCGCGCATCTCGGATGACTCGACAGAACTCCCTAAGGGTAGTAGTGGTCTTAGGTGGTGATGGGCCACTCAAAGCGGAGGGGACTCATGCGGCAAGTTCTTGTTGTCCTTGTCCTCATCACACTCTCCATTCCTGCCTATGGGGGGACTCAGGCCCTCAGAGTCCCCGATCAGAAGGCCATCCCCATGCTAGTCGGGATTGATCCAGGGAAACGTTGGACCGCAACAGGAACGGTCATCGCCCGAGGGCTCGTCCTCACAGTCCGCCACGCTGTTGCAAGGAAGATGCATATTTACCTGCCTAGCGCGGTGGTGGAGGGCCAAGTCCTTTGCGAGGAGCGGAATGCCGACCTTGCCCTCGTGAGAAGTGAGAACCTCCCAGAAGGTCCCACCTACGCAGTCTCCCTTTCGCCGCCCAAGGAGGGGGAGCATGTTGTAGTCGGCGGCTACCCCAGTAGCCTATGGACGGTGACAGAGGCCGAGGTTTTGGAGATTGCTGCCTCCGCGAGGATTGGTGGGGTTCTCTACAGCAGCACTGTTGTTCGGTTCCGGCCCCAGCACACCATGGGCAAAGGGGCAAGCGGATCGCCCCTCATCAGCAGCAAGGGCTACGTCGTCGGAGTCCTGGCTGGAGTATCGGGGAACGAAGACGCTGCGTTTGCCTTGGGTTCGGGACTCCAGGACTGCCGAGGGTTCATTCCTCAGTCTTCGCAAAGACCTTGAGGGTCTCTCAGGATCGACGCCCGTCGAAAGGCTGGTTGGCGGATCGTGGTGAACGCTCTTGGTTGGTTGAAACGCCCTCTTGCCATCGCAACAGTGGTTCTCATCTCTCTTTTCGCGTTTCCTCTGTCTGGTCTGCCCGTGCAAGAGTCGAGCATTCGACGAGAAGCCAACGGATGAGAATATCTTCCGCAACCCACCGTACCCGTTGCAGAATTCGCATCTGGAGACCGTTCAGGGGAGACGAGTGTCAGGCGGATGTGAGTTTCACCACATGCTCAGAGGGACGGGACCTCTTGAGGGGCGAACGGTGGCTATCCATCGTGCCACCTGCACTGCCATCATGGAGGTGGGAGTGCCACCTGCGAACCACGCCCGATGAGATCCGACAGGACACGACAAAGGATTCGATGGAGTCCTTGAGACTGGCAGCGGTCTCTCGCACGGCCATCCCTCCCGCACGGGCTTTTTGGTCAGGAAGGAAGACCGATTAAAGAGCCGTCCGCAGCCTAGAACCCGCGTCAAATAAGGGCTGGTGCGGAAGGGGGGATTTGAACCCCCACGGCCTTTCGGCCACAGGCTCCTGAGGCCTGCGCGTCTGCCAGTTCCGCCACTTCCGCGTGGTCGTCGGGAGCCGTCGGTTCGAACCCGGCTCCGGAGGCAAAACTCAGCATAGCCAAGGGCTTCCAGGCCTGTCAAGGCAAAGGGGAATTCCGCAGGAGAGACCCGGCCCCCGTACAATGGTATCCGCAGGCCGGACTGTGGAGCATCCATGGACACCCTGCGGGACCTCGAGTTGCTCATCGAGTCGCGCTACCCGAAGCACCATGTCGCCGGGCTCCGCGAGTGGGCGCAGGGGCGCACGGTGATGGCGGGCTAGGATGGACTTCGGCGCTTTCCTCGACGGCCAGCGCGGCCGTCCGGACTACCGCGAGCAGATCGTCCACGCGCGCTTCCTGCCGGGCCGGACCGTACGGTTCGGTGCGCTTGACCGTCCCCTGCATACTGAACTTGAGCAGCGGTTGGAGAAGCAGGGAATCACCCGCCTCTACACACACCAGGCGGCGGCGATCGACGCCTCGCGGCGCGGCGAGCATGTCGTCGTCGTCACGCCGACCGCGAGCGGTAAGACGCTCTGCTACAACGCCGCGGTCCTCGATGCGCTGCTGGCCGATCCCGAGGGCCGGGCGCTCTATCTCTTCCCCACAAAAGCGCTGGCCCAGGATCAACTCGACGCCCTACTCGCGCTCGATTTGCCGGACATCCCTGTGGCCACGTACGACGGCGATACGCCGCAGCGGCAGCGACGGGCGATCCGCGAGCGCGCCCGCATCCTGCTCTCGAATCCCGATATGCTTCACATCGGGATTCTCCCGCAGCATTTCCGGTGGAAGGCCTTCTTCCAGCGGCTGCAGTTTGTCGTCATCGACGAGATGCACGTCTACCGCGGCGTCTTTGGATCAAACGTGGCCAACGTGCTGCGGCGGTTGCGCCGGCTGTGCCGGCTGCATGGATCCGATCCGCGATTCATCTGCACCTCAGCGACCATCGCCAACCCACAGGAATTTGCCGAGCGGCTGCTGGGCTTGCCGGCCACGGTCATCGACGAGGATGGCGCTCCCTCCGGCCCCAGGTGGTTCGCGCTCTGGAATCCCCCGCTGATCGACGGGGCGGCCATGGCGCGCCGCAGCGCCCTGAGCGAAGCTACGGCGCTCTTCACCGATCTTGTACGTCACAACATCCGGACCATCGCCTTCACAAAGGCTCGCAAGGTGACGGAACTCATCTCCCGCTACGCGATGAGCCGGCTGAGCGCCGATGCGCCGCACCTGGCTTCCCGGATCAGTCCGTACCGTGCCGGATACTTGCCAGAGGACCGCCGCCGGATCGAGCGCCGCCTCTTCGACGGCGACCTGCTCGGCGTCGTCTCGACGAGCGCGCTGGAACTCGGCATCGACGTCGGCGGGCTGGACGCCGCGATCCTCGTCGGCTTCCCCGGCACCATTGCGTCGATGTGGCAGCGCGCCGGTCGGGCCGGCCGCGGGACCGATCCCGCGCTCGCGGTCCTGATCGCGCAGGACGATGCGCTCGACCAGTACCTCGTGCGGCATCCCGACTATCTGTTCGAGCGGCCGTGCGAGCACGCGGTGATTGACCCCGAAAACCCCTACATCCTCGCCCGGCATCTGCGCTGCGCGGCGGCGGAGATCGCCCTGATCTCCAGTGATCTGACCCTTTTTGGCGAACGCGCTCGCGAACTGATCGATCTGCTGATCACCGCGGGTGATCTGGTTGAACGCCGCAACCGGTGGCACTGGGCCGGCCGGCAGCGGTACCCGGCACGAGAGGTTGATGTCAGATCTGCGTCGGGCAGCGTGTTCCGGATTGTCGGGCCCGATCACAAGACGATCGGCACGGTGGAGGAGGGTCGCGCGTTCGAGCAGGTGCATCCCGGCGCGGTCTATCTCCATCAGGGGGAGGCCTATCTCGTCCGAGATCTCGACATCTCGGCGCGCGTCGCGCACGTCGCAACGAGCACGGCCGACTACCATACGCAGCCGCGGTCAACAACTGACCTGACCATCCGCCGGACTCTCGTGTCCCGGCCGTGGGGACCGACGGTGATGCACTTCGGCGACGTTGAAGTGGCGACCCAGGTGATCGGCTTCGCGCGCAAGCAACTCCTTACCGACACCGTATTGGGCATCGAGCCGCTTGACCTGCCGCCTCAGCGCCTGCAGACGACCGCGCTGTGGTTCGAGATTCCCGACGCGCTCGAGCAGACCGTGCGATCGCAGGGTCTGGATTTTGCCGGAGGCATCCACGCCGTGGAGCATGCGGCGATTGGCGTGCTGCCGCTCTTCGCGATGTGCGACCGGTGGGATATCGGCGGCGTTTCCTATCCCATGCATCCACAGACGCAGACGCCGGCGATCTTCATTTATGACGGGCATCCCGGCGGCGTCGGGATCACGGAGAAGGGCTATGTGCTGATCGATGCGTTGATGGCGGCCACGTTCGAGGTGATTGAGGCGTGTCCATGTGAAGGCGGATGCCCCTCATGTATCCAGTCGCCGAAGTGCGGCAATCTCAACGAGCCGTTGGATAAGCAGGCGGCGCTGGTCTTGCTCCGGGGATTGCTTCCCACGCCCGAGGTCGCCGTGGCCGCGGAAACATCCACTCAAGGAGCCGCCGGATGAGCGACCTGCCGACGCCCTATCCACTTATCGCTGTGATCGGCGAGAGCGCCTTCTCCGATGCGGACCACCCCGCGCTCGCCGAGGAGGTCGGCCGGCGCATCGCCGAGGCGGGCTACGGGCTCATCTGCGGAGGCCTCGGCGGCGTGATGGAAGCGGCGTGCCGAGGTGCGCGCGGCGCTCGAGGCCTCACCATCGGCATTCTGATGGGGACCGAGGCGTCCGATGCCAATCCGCATGTGGACATCGCCATTCCCACCGGCATGGGCCAGATGCGCAACGTGATCATCGTGATGTCGGCAGTGGCGGTGATCGCCATCGGCGGCGGGACCGGGACGCTTTCTGAGATCGGGCATGCGCTGCGCCTGGGACGGCCGGTCATCGGGCTGCGCACGTGGGAGGCGAGCATCGCCGGGCGGCCATCCGGCCTGATCGCCGCGGCGACGCCGGAGGAAGCCGTGACACTCGCGGTTGATGCCGGGGGCCTGGGAGCCGTCGGGAAGAGGGGAAGACCGTGAGCGAGGCCGGCACCCTCTACCTTATCGCCACTCCGATCGGCAACCTCGAAGATCTTACCCTGCGTGCCGGCCGCATCCTGCGGGAGGTGAGCGTCGTCGCCTGTGAAGACACGCGCCGCACTCGAGGGCTGCTGACCCACCTCAACATTCAGACGCCGACGCTGAGCCTTCACGAGCATAACGAGCGCGCGCGGATCCCGCAGATCCTGGCGATGCTCCGTGAAGGCAGGAGCGTGGCCGTGGTGACGGACGCCGGGACGCCGGCGATTTCTGATCCGGGCGCGGCGCTGGTGACCGAGGTGGCCCGCGAGGGATTCCGGATCGTCCCGATTCCCGGGGCGAGCGCCGTCACCGCCGTGGTGGCGCTGGCAGATTTTCCCGCCGATCGGTTCGCCTTCGTCGGGTTTCTGCCCAGGCGGCGGAGCGAGCGGAAGCGCATGCTCCATTCGCTCGCCGACCTGCCGATGGCACTGGTGATGTTCGAGACGCCGCACCGGGTGCGTGAGGCCCTCGCTGATATAGAAGAAGTGCTCGGCGCGCGCCGCATGCTCCTGGCGCGGGAACTCACGAAGGTGCATGAGGAAGTGCTGCGGGGGACCGTGGCAGACGTGCGCGCCGCTATCGGCGAGACGCTTAAAGGCGAGGTAACGCTCGTCGTCGAGGGCGCCCCGCTACCGGCATTTGCGCGCGGAGCGGCGCCGCGGGCCCGCACGACCGAGCAGATCGGCACGTTCGAGAATGCCGGGCGCGAGGCCGGTCGCGAGCGTCCCGAAGAGTTCGTTGCTGCGCTGCTGGCGCAGGGCCTGTCGCGCCGCGACGCTGCCCGCGCGCTCGCGGTCGCGTACCATCTACCTTCGCGCGAGGCCTACCGCATCGCGACCAGAGGGGACTAGATGCCGCTGCTGCCTGAACCCGGAGATGTGGTGGCCGTCCACGAGGCGACGAGCGAGTTCGAGGCGATCGCCATCCGCGACCTCCTGAGAGCCGCGGGCGTGCTGACGATGATCCGGTCGCGCGTGATGCCGGCGTATGAGGTGCGAGACATGTGGGGCGAGAAGGCCGGGGTCGTCGCGGACATCCTGGTACGTCCTGAAGATGAGGCCGCGGCGCGTACCCTCATCGCGGACTACATCGAGTCGCTCAAGGCAGAAGGGATCGACGCCGGGTCCCCCAACGGCGGCACCGAGGAGACGCCGTGACCCGGCACCCCGAGTGGTGGCAGGACGTCTTCAACCGGCCGGCCTTCTTTGAACTCTACCAGCGCGCCGATCTGGAGCGAGCGGTCACGCAGGTGGACCAGGTGCTGGCGCTGCTGGACCTCCGGCCGCCTGCGCGCATCCTCGACGTATGCAGCGGCTACGGCCGGCACAGCGTGGAACTGGTCCGCCGCGGATTCGATGTCACCGGAGTGGACATCTCTGAGGTTCAGATCACGCAGGCGGTCAGGCACGCGGCGTCGTCCGGGGTCCGGCCTGTATTCGTGATCGGTGATGCACGCGCGCTGCCCGTGCGGGGACCATTCGATGCCGCGATCAACATGTTTCTATCTTTTGGTTACTTCGCGACCGACGCGGAGAGCCAGGCGATGCTCGACGGTATGGCGCGGGTGCTGCGGCGCGGCGGCCGGCTGCTGATCGACTTCTGGAACCGCGAGATCGAAATCCGCAACTTCCATTCCACGGTGCTCGACCGGCGCGACGACGATATTCTGGAGATTGAGGACTGGACGTTTGACCCCCTGGCCGGGCGCCTGAGTTGGACCAACACGGTGATCTATCCCGACGGCCGGCGCGAGGCCTGGAGCCAGTCGGTTCGTGCGTTCACCGTCGCCGAAGTCAAGGCCATGCTGGAAGCAGCGGGATTTGTGTTGACAGCGCTCTACGGAGGCCTCGGCGGCGAGCCGTACACCATGGATTCCGAGTCGGCCATCTTCGTCGCCGAACGGACGTAGGAGGCGGCCGGAGGAACCGCAGGGAATTCTTGAGAGGAGATCAGGAGGCGATAGCCGTGATGCGTGGCGCCGTTCGAGCCCTCGTACTCATCCTGGCCGTCACGCCCGTGGCGGTCCTGGCCCAGCCCCAGCGTGTGCTTCCTCCAGGTCTCATCACCGACACGATCTGCGTTCCCGGTCACGGGTACCCTGCCTACAGGCGACAGGACCTGCCCTTTGGCCCCTTCCATGGCGTCTGGGAACGAAGGCTCATCTACACTGAATACAGGGTGACGCCCGAGGAACTCCAGCAAGGAAGGGTGACCAATCTCAAGAGCGTGAGCGGACCTGTGGACCATGTCGACATTGGATGGCATCCACGAGGGCATCCAGGATACGAGGTTCCGCACTACGATGTGTACCTCTGGAACATTTCGCACGAGGAGCGTCTGAAGATCAAGTGCCCGTAAGTGGTTGTATAATTGGTCTCGTTGCACAGAGGGGGCCGGTCGTGTTGCCAAAGATCATCGGTGTGCTCGTCCTGCTCGTCCTGCTCGTCATGATGACGTCTCTGGCCGCGTCAGCGGCGGAAGGCTTCACGATCGTCCCTCAACAGGGGGTGCAGCCCGAGATCACTCGTTCGGCTGAGAACATCCTCTCGAAGTGCATCCCATTCTACGCGACCACCATGAAGATATCCCTCAGCAAGCAGGTGCAGGTGTACATCTATCCCACGCCCGAGGCCTTCGTGATGGGAATCCAGGAGATCGGCAAGGAAAGTCAGGCGGTGGCCGCCAGGTGGGCCCGGCTGACCGTCACCTACGTGCCGATCGGCCACAATATTTTCATCTTGCAGTCGCGCATGGCGGCCCAGTCGACCTTGGATTCTACGTATGGTTTGTGCCAGGCTGTGGGCTGGGTCTACCAGAACGAACTGACTACGGATCGGTACGCCCTTGTGCATCACTGGCTGCACCAAGGTTACTCGTGGGCGGTGGCTCTCTACGCGCTAGACGCGTTCAAGCTGGCCACGCTGGCCAGCGCCCACGAAAACGCAAAGCGAGCCCTCAGGGAGATG
>JBGPLF010000078.1:0-15395 GCA_041486265.1 bacterium | reverse complement strand
GGTGACGCTAGAAGACGCCGCGGGCACAAACGTGACGACGATGGAGTTGGCTCGCCAGTGGGCGCGGCGCTTGGTGGCGGGACTGCAGCGCGCCTTCCCTAGCGCGACGTTCCATGGCTTCTGAGAGAAGGGAGCGGATTGAGGGGGCGCGGGTCTACTCGCGTTCCCTCTGTCTGGGCTCGCCCCAGACCCACTGGATCGCGCAGTGCTGAGGTTGCTGCCCCTGGACGGTATTTGAGAGAATAACCCTGATCTCTTGGCACAGAGTAGCTCGTCCAGATAGAGCGCTGCTTCCCCCGACGATTTCCCTACTCGAGCAAGTGTGAGCAATTTTGAGCAGACGGCAAATCCTTTCCCTGTTACGCTTCGTTTGGATGGCGAAGGGAGGTGTGTAAAATGAGTATTCTGGCATCGTGGGTGCCTTCATCGGGGCCGTGATTTTTCTCGAGATCCCTCCGGGTCCTGACCAGGAGCCGGGCCAGGGTCCACGCGTGATCGCGGCGGGAGTCGCGGGGTCCGCCGCGGGCCAAAGGGCCGGATGGGTGTGCCATGACTAGACCCTGGTACAGATCAAAGCGGTTGCGCATCGGGGGTGTAGTCCTGCTGCTGGTGCTGGTGGCGGCGGCGGTTCCCTTCCTCGTCCCGGTCGACCGGTTCCGGCCGCTGCTCGTTCGGTTCATCGAAGGTTACACTGGGCGCAGCGTCCAGATCGACGCGCTGAGGCTCTACCTGCTGCCGACGGTCCACCTCCAGGCCGTTAACATCCGCGTGAAGAACCCCCAGGGGTTTCCCGCCGGCGACATGATGGTCGTGAAGTCGGTCGACCTCGGCATCGCGCCCCGCGCGCTCCTTTCCCGCAGCCTAGTTGTGACGTACATCGCCGTCAAGGGTGTGCGCGTGAATCTGCTTCGTGACCTGGCCGGCAGGACGAACTATGATCTCGTCCCTCCCGCGCCCGGATCATCAGGGGCCGCGCCCGAGGGGGGCGGCGCTTCCTTCCTGTCGCTCGACCGCATCAGCGCGGTGACCATTCGGAATGTGGAGGTCGCGTTCAGCAACTACGACCAGCGCCGCCGGCAGGCCACGCCATTATTCACGTTCAGCGGACTGAACGCCAGGACTCAGAACATCCGGCTGGATACACCGGACTGGACGAAAAGCCTGGAATTAACCTCTGACCTGCGAGGCGTAAAGTTCTCCACCCCGGTGTTAACCAAGCCCATTCAGATCCAAAAGGGAATGTTCACGATCACGGGTGGCACCGGGCGGGGAACCGTTGCGGCAGCGCTGGAAGGCATGCACGCGGACGGCATCGTCACCGTGTCTAGCTTTGATCCCCTCTCCATCACGTTTACGGCTACCGTTCCCCAACTCGATCTCGATCGCCTGGGCAAGCTGATCGTCAGCAGTTCGGAGGATGGGCCGGACGTCCAGGCCGCACCTGCGCCGCGCGTGCTGGCGCGCGGAGATGTGAAGGTCGGCGAGATCTTGTTTGCCCCGCTTGCGGCCCATAGCATGAATGGCCGGCTGAGCGTGTACACGAACACCGTCCAATTGGACTCCTACACCCTCTCCTTCTATGGGGGGACCGTTCAGGGCGCGGCGGCGTTGAACTATGCTGCGTCCCGCCTGCCGGCTGTTGCGACCATGAAGGCGCGTGGGATCAGCCTCGCCCTGATTGAGAGAACCGCCGCACCCCAGGCGCGAAGGATCACCGGCAGGCTCGAGGCTGACCTCCACATCGCGACAGCGCTCGGACGAGATCCGCAGGCGACGCTGACGGGCGCGGGAACGTTCGCGGTGCGTGACGGGACCTTTGAGGGGCTGGACCTCAAGAGCACCCTGGCAAAGCTGGCCAGGGTCTTGCAACCCAACGTGCCCGGGGGCGCCACCCCGTTCAGCTACTTCGGCGGCGACGTTCGCATCGCGCAGCAGCGCGTGTACAGCGATTCCCTTCGGTTTGACGCCGACGGACTGGAAGCAACGGCCGCGGGCAGCTTCGGCTTCAATCAGACGCTGGACTACGCGGGGACAGGCGCGCTGACGGCCCTGAAACCAGAGAGTTCGCCGTCAGGGGCACCACGGTCGGTGGGACGGATGCTCGGCGACGTGCTGCGCGGAGCCGCGGTCGCCACTCGCTACCGCGTGCCATTCTTCGTGCGAGGCACCGCCGACGATCCCCAGTTTTCCCAATCCCGCACGCCGCAGCTCCCCCGGGACCAGAGCCCCCAACAGCCACAGCAGCAACCCCAGCAGCCCAAACAACCCTTCCGGCTGGACCGGTAAGCCCAGCGCCGCCTCCCCGAGCGTCGCGGCATGCCTATCGCGACGCCCATCGGATCGATCATGCAGGAGAACATCCCGCTATAATACCTGAAGGCTCGGATCAACCGTGCCGCAGGTCATCCCGAGCGGAAGGAGGTGTCGCCGTGACCGATCGTGAGCGCATCCGCCTCACGTCCATGGTCGCTTGCGCGGGCTGAGCGTCGAAGCTGCCTCCGGGCGAACTGGCGTACGTGCTGCGCCACCTCCCCAAACCCAGCGACCCGAACCTGCTGCTCGGGCTCGGGACCGATGACGACGCGGCCATCTACCGGCTGAGCGATGAGCTCGCCCTCGTCCAGACGGTGGATGTCTTCACGCCGATCGTGGACGATCCATACCAGTTCGGCGCGATCGCCGCGGCGAACGCCCTTTCGGATGTCTACGCCAAAGGCGGCCGGCCGCTGCTGGCGCTGAACATCGCCGGGTTCCCGCGCACGCTGCCACTCGATATCCTCGCCGAGATCCTGCGCGGCGGCGCCGACAAGGCAGCCGAAGCCGGTGTGATGATCGTCGGCGGGCACAGCATCGACGATCCCGAGCCGAAGTACGGACTCGCGGTGACCGGGTTGGTGCATCCCGCGCGGTTCATCGCCAACGCGGGCGCGCGCCCCGGCGATGCGCTCTATCTGACCAAGCCGCTGGGGATCGGCGTGATCACCACCGGCATCAAGCAGGAGAGGACCCCGCCCGATGTCGCCGCCGAAGCGGTGCGCGTGATGGGCATCCTCAACCGCGCGGCCTCAGAAGCAATGACGCTGGTGGGTGTGCATGCGGCGACCGACGTCACCGGATATGGTCTGCTCGGACATCTGCATGAGATGGTGGCTGCGAGCGGCGTGGGCGCGCAGATCTCGGCCGCCGCCGTACCGGTGATCGACGGCGCGCGTCACTTGGCCGGGACCGGCGCGGTTGCCGGGGGAACGACGCGCAACCTCGAGTGGCTGAAAGACAAGGTGCGCTGGGCACCTGGCATCGATGAGGTCACGCAGCTCTTGCTCGCCGACGCGCAGACGTCTGGAGGACTGCTCATCGCGGTCGCCCCGGAGCGGGCCCAGGCGCTGGAATCCGCGCTGCAGGCGCGTGGGGTGGAGACGATCGCCCGGATCGGCGAGTTCGCCCCGCGCGACGGCCGGCCGATCGAGGTCCGCCTCTAGGTGCCAGACGGGAAGCAACTCCGCCGCGGGCGCCTCACCCTCGCTGTTTCGACGGTCGCGCACTTCATTCACGACGGCTTCTCGGAGATGCTCTACGTTCTTTTTCCGGTGTGGGCTGCGCAGTTCCACCTTGCGTACGCTCAGGTCGGCGTCATCAAGTTCATCTATACGGGCGGCATGGCTGCATCGCAAATCCCATCGGGGTTTCTCTCGGAGCGACGGGGCGAGCGCGGGCTGCTCGTCGCGGGCACCGTGCTGTCGGCGCTCGGGTTCATTGCCGCCGCCCGGTGGGGAAGCGGCTTCGCGTCGCTCGCCGTCCTCCTGTTGATCGCGGGACTGGGCTCCGGTGTTCAGCATCCGCTGGCATCGTCACTCGTCTCCAAGGCATACGAGACTGGCTCGCGGCGCGCAGCGCTCGGCACATACAATTTCTCGGGTGACCTGGGGAAGATCGGAGCGTCGGCGGCCGTAGGGCTCGCGGCAGCCGCGGTCGGGTGGCGGCTGGCAGCAGCCGGGTACGGCGTGGTAGCGCTTGCCGGGGCCGTAGCGATTTGGGTTGCACTGTGGCACCTGGGGGTCGGGCGTCACGAGCCCGCGACGGCTGCAGGTCGGGCCGGCCAAAAGGGGTGGGGGATCCGCAGCAGCCGCGGGTTCCTGTCCCTCGCGGCAGTTGGCACGATCGACAGCGCGGCGCGCGCGGGATTCCTCACGTTCCTGCCGTTCGCGCTCGTGGCGAAAGGATCCACAACAGCGGGGGTCGGCGCGGCTCTCGCGCTGGTGTTCGCCGGAGGCGCCGCCGGCAAGCTGGTCTGCGGGCTCCTTGCCGAGCGACTCGGAATCATCCGAACGGTCGTGATCACCGAGGCGGCAACGGCGCTAGGCGTAGCCGTGGTCGTGGCCGCCCCGCTGGCGGTGACCCTGACTGCGCTCATCCCGCTAGGAATCGCCCTCAACGGCACGTCGTCTGTTCTGTATGGGACCGTGGCCGATCTTGTGATTCCCGAGCGGCGGTCCCGCGCCTATGGCCTGTATTACACCATCAGCATCGGCGCGTCCGCGCTCGCCCCGCTTGTCTTCGGCGTGGCCGGCGACCGGATCGGCATCCCCGCGACGCTGGCGCTAATCGCGGGAACCGTGCTCGTGGCGATCCCGCTCTGCCTCGCATTGCGGCCCGTGCTGACCGGACCGGCCGAAGCCGCGTGACAGGCTCGTTCTAGCTCGAACGAGCCTCCGTGTCAGGAGACGGCGCCAACGGGAGGAGATCCGCGGGGATTCGTCCAATTTGCCCGCATGCCAAGCAGACAGTCTGATGGTCAGACCAATTCTGCCACCGTCCCCGTCCGCCGTCCCGCCCCTCACCCTGTCGAGCGCCGCAAAGTCTACGAGCTGATCAGCGAGCATATGGCCTCGCAGATCAGCGAGCGCGCGCTGAAGCCGGGCGACGCGCTTCCCACGGAACGGGACCTCGCGGAATCGTACCGGGTCGGGCGCTCGTCGGTCCGAGAGGCGTTGCGGATGCTGGAGTCCAAAGGACTCATCAAACCGTCGGGGAACGGCGCGTTCGCCGTCGCGGAATACGGCAACCCGCTCAGCCACTCGCTCAACTTCCTCCTCACGCTGGAAGAAGTCAGCCTGCTGGAGATCTACGAGGTTCGAAAGATCCTCGAGGTCGAAGCCGCTGGCCTGGCCGCGTCGCGCCGCACCGATCGGGATCTCGCGCACATGTCGGCGGCGATCGACGAGATGATCGCCGGGCTGTCTTCTCAGGAGCGCTACATCGAGGCAGACCTGCAGTTTCACCTGGCAGTGGCCACGGCGACGGGCAACCGCATCGCCTCGCGCATGATGGACGCCATCCGGGATCTGCTCCACCGCGCGCTGGCGTCCATCTACCACATTCCCGGGAGTCCCCAACGCTCCATCGCGCAGCACCGCGAGATCCTGGAGGCCATCGCGAGCGCAGACGCGGAAGCGGCGCGTGCGCGGATGCGTGAGCATCTACTGCGCGTCGAACGTGATATCCACGATGTGCTCATGAAGGATCGAGGGACGCACGCGCGCCGGAAATTGGCCACATCATCGACGAGCTCGAAGGGATAAGACTATGGCCAACCTTGGATTCGTCGGCCTCGGCGTGATGGGCAGCCGCATCGTCAAGCGGCTGATGGACGCCGGGCATACCGTCACCGGATACAACCGTACGCAGTCGAAGGCGCAGTGGCTGCTGGACCTCGGGATGCGCTGGGGTGACACGCCGCGCGCTGTGGCCGCAGCGGTCGACGTCGCCTTCACGATGGTGACCGACACGGCCGCGGTACATGCGGTGACGGGAGGTTCCAAGGGAATCGTGGCCGGCCTCGGTCCCGGCAAACTCTACATCGACATGAGCACGATCAGCCCGGCGGCCAGCCGGGCGCTAGCTGAGCAGGTGACCGAGATGGGTGCGCACATGCTCGATGCGCCGGTTTCGGGCAGCGTGAGCACGCTGGAGGAGGGGAAGCTGTCGATCATGGTCGGCGGCGACCGGGCCGCTTTCGAGCGCGCGAAGCCCATCCTGCAGGACATTGGGCCCAAGGTCACCCACGTGGGCGCGAACGGCCTGGCGGTCTCGATGAAGATTGCCACCAACCTCAGTCTGGTGGTGCAGATGCTCGCGTTTTCCGAGGGCGTCCTGCTCGCGGAGAAGAGCGGTATCCCGCGCGCCACGGCGGTTGAAGTGCTGCTCAACAGCGTGATCGCGTCGCCGATGGTGACCTACCGTGGGCCCTTCGTCCTCCACATGCCCGCCGAAGCCTGGTTCGATGTGAACATGATGCAGAAGGATCTGCTGCTGGCGCTGGAGATGGGACGGCGGCTCAACGTCCCGCTGCCGACGACGGCCGTCACCAACGAGATGCTCACCGCGGCACGTGGGATGGGACTGCAGGAGCAGGACTTCGCCGTCGTGTTCGAGGTGCTGGCGAGACTGTCGGGAGTGAGCGGGTAATCCTCCGCCGGCAGTCCCGCAGTAAGGAGTCGAGCGAGGAGGCGTGCCATGGCGCGATCGACGACGGCCCGCGGGAAGCAGCAGGTGCGCGATCCGGCACCAATCAGCCGCGAACAGTGGCTGGAGATGTACCGCAAGATGGTGACGATCCGCCTCTTTGAGGAACAGGTCAACGAGCTCTACACGAGCGCGAAGATGCCAGGCCTGGCGCACCTCTACATCGGCGAGGAAGCGGTCGCCGTGGGCGTCTGCGCGGCGCTGCGTCGGGACGACTACATCACGAGCACCCACCGCGGCCACGGGCACTGCCTGGCGAAGGGCGCGTCGGTGCATCGGATGTTCGCCGAACTCCTCGGCAAAGAGGCCGGGTACTGCCGCGGGAAGGGCGGTTCGATGCACATCGCCGATCCCGAGGCCGGGAACCTGGGCGCCAACGCGATCGTCGCTGGCAGCGCCGGTATCGCGACCGGCGCCGCGCTGTCGGCAAAGATGCGCGGGACCGACCAAGTGACCGTCTGCTTCTTCGGCGAGGGTGCGCTCGGGCAAGGCGTGTTGTATGAAGTCATGAACATGGCGTCACTGTGGAAGCTGCCGGTCATCTACGTCTGTGAGGACAACCTCTACAACGAGTACACGCCGCGGTCCGAGACGACGGCGGGATCGCTGCGGGCCCGAGCTGAGGCCCTTGGGATCCGTGTGGCCGAGGTCGACGGGCAGGATATCCGGGCGGTCTATGCCGCCGCACGCGACGCCGTCGAGCGGACCCGGCAGGGCGAAGGTCCGATGTTTATGATCTGCCACACCTATCGCTTCCGAGGGCATCACGTCGGTGACGTGAATCGGACCTATTACCGTCCGAAAGAAGAAGAGCAGCAATGGATGGCCGAGCGTGATCCCCTGAAGGTGCTGGCGCAGTGGCTGATCGGCCGAAAGATGGGGGACGCGGGCCTCTTCGAGCGGATCGAGCATGAGGTCCGCGCCGACGTGACCGCCGGAGTGGACTTCGCGCTGACCGCTCCTTATCCGGATGCGAGCGAGGTGACCCAGGATGTTTACGCCTAGCGCGCTGCCCGGTGCGGTCGTCGGGCATGGCACGCCGACGGGCGCCCGGGAAATCACGTTCGCCCAGGCCATTCGCGAGGCGCTGGCCGAAGAGATGCGCCGCGATCCCCTGGTGTTCGTGATCGGTGAGGACGTGGCCGAAGCCGGTACGCCGTTCAGGGTCCTGTCGGGACTCGTGGACGAGTTCGGGCGGGAGCGAGTTATCGACACGCCGATCTCTGAGGCCGGGTTCACGGGGATCGGGGTGGGAGCGGCCATGACCGGTATGCGGCCGGTCGTGGACATCATGTTCGGCGACTTCATCGCGTTGACCATGGACCAGATCGCCAACCAGGCCGCGAAGGTCCACTACATGTCCGGCGGCAAGCTCAAGGTTCCCATGGTCATCCGGACGACCATGGGCGCGACGCGCCGCTCGGCGGCGCAGCACAGCCAGAGCCTGCACGCCTGGGTCAGCCACGTCCCCGGGCTGAGGGTCGTCCTACCTTCCACTCCATACGATGCCAAAGGCTTGCTCAAGACCGCGATCCGCGACGAGAATCCCGTCGTCTTCTTCGAGGACAAGATGATGTATCAATTGAAGGGTCCGGTTCCGGAGGAAGAGTACGCGATCCCCTTCGGTGTCGCCGATATCAAGCGCGAGGGGACGGATGTCACGATCGTCGCGACCAGCAGCATGGTGCAGGTCGCGCTGGCCGCGGCGGAGACGCTGGCCGCGGAAGGGATCAGCGCCGAGGTGATTGATCCGCGCACCACCGTGCCCCTCGACACGGAGACCCTCATCCAATCGGCGCGCAAGACCGGCCGCGTGATCGTGGTTGATGAAGGTCACGAACGGTACGGCGTGACGGCGGAGATTGCATCCGTGATCGCCGAAGGCGCCTTCTACGATCTGGATGCGCCCGTCAAACGGATGGGCGCGATGGACGTGCCCATCCCGTTTTCGCCGGTGCTGGAAGACCTGACGGTGCCTACCGCCGGGTCGGTAGCCGCGATGGCCAGGACGCTGTGCGGGCGGGCGTAGGCCGCGAAGGAGCGGGGGAGGGGAGCGCAATGGGGATCAAGACGTACGGCCTGATGGCGGTGGACTGGGAAGAGCGGGTCAATATGGACCGGCTGCGGACCGAGCGCCTGGCCCGCGTGAAGAAGATGCTGAAGCAGTCCGAGATGGGCGCGCTGCTGTGCTTCGACATGAACAACGTGCGCTACATTACCGCGACCCACATTGGCACCTGGGCCATGGACAAACTGGTGCGGTTCACGCTGTTGCCGCAGGACGATGAGCCAATCCTGTGGGATTTCGGGTCGGCGGCCCGGCATCACCAGCTCTACTGCCCCTGGCTGGGCGAGCGGTCGCGCGCGGGCATCTCGACTCTGCGCGGCGCCTATCCCGAACGGGCGGAGGACGTCGCGCGCAAGATCCGGGTAGAGCTCGAATCGCGCGGCCTGCACAAAGAGCCGGTCGGCGTGGACGTCGTCGAACTGCCGGTGCTGTTTGCCCTTCAGGCGCAGGGAATCACGGTTGTAGACGGCCAGCGGTTGATGCAGGAAGTACGAAAGATCAAGACCCAGGACGAGATCACGTGCATTACCACCGCCTGCATGATGGTGGACGCGGCGTACGAAGAGCTGTACTCGGTGATGAGACCCGGGATGCGCGAGAACGAGTGCGTCGGGCTGGTCAGCAAAGTCCTCTACGATTTGGGCTCTGAGCATGTCGAGGGCGTCAACGCCATCTCAGGCGAGCGCTGCAGCCCGCACCCCCATGTCTACACCGACCGCGTGCTGCGGCCGGGTGACCCCGCGTACTTCGACATCCTCCATTCGTACATGGGATACCGGACCTGCTACTACCGCACCCTCGTCGTGGGGAGTGCATCGCAGGCGCAGGTGGACGCATACACGCGCTGTCGCGAATATCTCGACACGGCGCTCAGCCTGATCAAGCCGGGCGTGACCACGGCCGAGGTCGTGAAGGTCTGGCCCAAGGCGCAAGAGTTCGGATTCGCCAACGAAGAAGCCGCGTTCGCGCTGCAGTACGGGCACGGTGTGGGCCTCTCGATCTGGGAGAAACCGATCTTCAGCCGCCTGATGTCGTTCGACTATCCCGAGGTCATCGAAGAGGGCATGGTGTTCGCGCTCGAGACCTTCTGGCCAGCCGCAGACGGTTGGTCGGCGGCGCGCATTGAGGAGCAGTTGGTGGTCACAAAGGCCGGTTGCGAGATCATCACACGATTCCCCGCTGAGCAATTGCTGGTGGCCGGGCAGCGCTACTACACGGCCACGGGTCCGCTGCCGGCGACGCGCGAGATGCAGTCCAACCTCAACCGGCCCGCCCAGGCGAGTCCGCTGCAGGCGGTGATCGCGGGCGCCGGTATGGAGGGCGGCAAGGGGTCGGGCCAGTTCTGAGAAGGGGCTCCATGGCCACGAACGTCATCATGCCCGCACTGGGCATGGCGCAGGAAACGGGGAAGGTGCTCCGCTGGCTCAAGGCCGACGGTGAGGCCGTGAAGCAGGGTGAACCGCTGGTCGAGATCGAGACCGACAAAGCCACGGTGGAACTCGAGGCGCCCGCCTCAGGGGTGCTTGTGGGGATCGCCGCCGCGCCGGGCGATGTGGTGCCGGTGGGACAGATGATCGCACGAATTCTCGCTGCGGGCGAGTCACTGTCGCAGATCGCCCGGTCCGACTCCTCATCTCCAGGGGTAGGTGCACCTGCCACGCCGCTCGAAGTCGCTCCACACGCTGCCGCGCCGCCCGGACCGCCTTCCGCCGACAGCGCTACCACACGAACGCGGCCCGAAGGGGGCAGCCGACGGATCGCGGCCTCTCCAAAGGCGCGGCGACTGGCACAGGAGCGTGGCGTGGATCTCGCATCGCTGGCCGGCGCGGTCGCGGCGGGCTCGGGACCGGGGGGGGCGATCGTGGCCGCCGACGTGATCGGGGCACGACCCGCGCAGAGCCCGGCGCCGGCCGCCGAGGTCTTACCGGGTGCGCCCGAGGAGCCCGTGCCCATGAGCACCACCTGGCGCCTGATGGCCGAGCGGACCGCGCAGAGTTGGAGCAGCGTACCGCACTTCATCCTGTTTCGCGAGGTGAACGCCGGCCGGTTGGTCGCCTGGCGCGAGCAGCATCAGAAACGCTTCGCCGTGGAGGCCACCTACTCAGACCTCTTCGTTAGGCTCGTCGCCGCCGCGCTGCAAAGACATCCTCGCCTGAACGCCCGCTGGTCGAACGGAACGGTCGTGTTCAATCCCGCCATCAACATCGGCCTGGCGGTGGCGATCGACGAGGGTCTGGTCGTCCCCGTCATCCACGGCGCGGACGGATTGCGCCTGGCGGAGATCGCGGCGCGTCGGATCGACCTGGTCGCCCGCGCCCGCGCCGGGAAACTGCGGCCCGACGACCTGAGCGGCGGCACGTTCACCATCAGCAACTTAGGCATGTTCGCGGTCGACGGGTTCACTGCGATCATCAACACCCCGCAGGCGGCGATCTTGGCCGTGGGCCGCATCGTTCAACGCGTCGTGCCCGTGGATGGCGCGCCCGCTGTCCGACCAATGCTGATGCTGAGTCTGTCCTGCGACCATCGCGTCGTGGATGGCGCGGGGGGCGCGCAGTTTCTCGAAACGCTGGGCGATCTGGCGGAAAACCCCGTGGAGGTGCTGGGGTGACGCACGGCGTGTGGCGATCGACGTCCCGGTCATCCGACCGATGATCATCGACGCACACGTCCACATCATCGTGCCTGAGGTGACCCGCGACGCCGCGCCGGCCGAAGGGTGGCGGCCGCGGGTGTTCTGGAAGAACGGGCAGCAGGTGATCGACTTCGGTGGGCGCCAGCTCACGTCGGCTGTCAGCGAGATCGTCCGCATCGACGGGATCCTCGACGCGCAGTCGGCGGCGGGTGTGGACCGGGTCCTGCTGTGTCCTTGGGTCTCGCTCCTGCGGTACGAGGCCGATCCGGACGAGGGGCTCCGCATCAGCCGTATCTACAACGAAGCACTGAGCCATCTGGCCCAGGCCCATCCCGATCGGGTGAACGCCCTGGGAACCGTGCCGCTGCAGGATCCATCTCTCGCCGCGCGTGAACTTGAAGTCCTCATGCGCCTGCCGGGGATGCGCGGCGTCGAGGTCGGCCCTAACATCCGCGGCGCCTCCCTGGGCGATGACCGCTTCCAGCCGTTCTGGGATGCGGCTGAGGCCGCCGGCGCGCTGGTCTTCATCCATCCGAACACGCGTGGATTCGATTTGCCCGTCCTCGGCGAGTACTACATGTGGAACAGTGTGGGAAATCCACTGGAAACGACGATCGCCGCGGCGCACCTGGTCATGGCGGGCGTGATGGAAATGCATTCGCGGTGCAAGGTACTGCTCGCGCACGGCGGGGGAGCGATCCTGGCACTGCGCGGGCGGCTCCGCCACGCGCACAGCGTCCAGTCCCAGGCACGCGCGCGCCTGCGCGAACCGGTAGACCGGTCACTCCGGCGTTTCTATTTCGACACGGTCACGCACGACGCGGACCTGCTGCGCGCGTTGATCACCTACGCCGGCGTCGATCACGTGGTGCTGGGCTCGGACTATCCCTTCGACATGGGCCTGGAACGCCCCGCCGAGCCGGTGCGGGCACTGGGACTCTCCCCAGCGGACGAAGCCAAGGTGCTTGGCGGCAACGCGGCCCGCCTGTTGGGACTGGAGACCTGAGGCTGGAGGGACGGATGGACACCTTCGACGTCGTGGTCGCCGGCGCCGGGCACAACAGCCTGGTGGCGGCCGCGTATCTGGCGAAGGCTGGCCTCAGGTGCCTGGTGCTCGAGGCGCGCCCGGTCGTCGGCGGCAACACGGCCTCTGAAGAGTTGACGCTGCCGGGCTTCTTGCACGACACGTGCTCGACCGCCCACAACCTGATTCAGGCGAGCCCGACGCTGCGCCAAAACGAGCTGAAGCTTGGCACGTACGGCCTGGAGTACCTCCGGCCCGATCCGGTGGTGCACGTACCCTTCCCCGACGGCACCTGGTTGACGCAGTGGCAAGACCTCGATCGCACCTGTGACGAGTGTGCCAAATTCTCGCAACGCGACGCCGAGGCGTACCGCCGCATGATGGCGGAATATGATGCGATCAGAGAGATTCTCGGGGCCTACCGCTACACGCCGGCCGGCTGGGGGCGGGCGCTGGATGAAATGCTGGCCGATCCGCCCGACGGCTACAAGTGGCTGCGCCGCGCGCAGATGAGCGCCTGGGACATCATCCGGGCGAACTTCGAAGACTGGCATGTGCGCGCGTTCATGCTGTGGATGTCGTTCATGACCATGCAGCCGCCCGACCGGCCGGGCACCGGCCTGCTCGCCTACCAGATCACCTACGGCCGGCAGCGGCATTCGTGGACGCTGCCGAAAGGCGGTTCGGCCGCGCTGCCGCGGGCACTCGCCAGACTCATCGAGGATCCTGGCGGGACGATCCTGACCGGCAAACCGGTGGTCCGGTTGATCGTCGAGGGCGGCCGGTGCGCTGGAGTGGAGACGGCCGACGGCGAGCACTACAGGGCGCGGCGCGGCGTGCTGTCCACCATCCACATCAAGCATCTAATCGCTATGGCGCCTCGCCAGGCGTGGGGCGACGAGTTCGCCTTCGGCGTGGACACCTGGCAGCCGGGCGTCGCGATGTTCGTGGCGCACTACGCGGTGACCGAGCCCCCGCGCTTCGCCGCGGGAGACAGCGGACTGGTGGGGCCTGTTGCGGCGGGCGTGCCGACGTCGGTCGAGCGATTGCTGCGTGTAGGCTCGGAGTTCAACCGCGGCCTGGTGGCTACGGATGATCCGGTCCTGCTCGTCATCTGCCCCACAGTGGCCGATCCGTCGCGGGCGCCGGCAGGACAACATACATTAAAGGTCATTGGGTTTCAACCCTACGAACTACCGGAGGGACCGGCACATTGGGATGCGATCAAGCACGAGGTCGCGGCCGCGAACCTGGCCTGCCTGCGCCGGTACGCCCCCAACCTGAGTGATGACAAGGTCCTGGCGACGGTGGTGAAGAGCCCGCTTGATCTCGAGCGCTTCAACATGCACAACTGGCACGGGTCCTGCCACGGAGGCGACATGGGACCGGCCCAATCTGGAAAACTGCGGCCGGCGCCGGGATGGGCGCAGCACCGCCTCCCGATCCCCGGCCTCTATCAGACCGGCGCGACCACGCATCCTGGCGGATCGGTGTCGGCGGCGCCGGGCCGCAACGCCGCGATGGTCATGCTCGAGGATTTTGGGACGAGCCTGGAGGCTGTGATCGCCAAGGCGGAGTGTTCATGACATCATCCGATATCGTCGTAGACGGGGTGAGCAAGAGCTACCAGCAAGGGGCCGTCTGGGCGCTGAGAGGCTGCGCCCTGGACGTCGGCCCGCACGAGTTCCTCTGCATCATCGGGCCGAGCGGCTGCGGCAAGACCACGCTACTGCGGATCATCGACGGTCTGGTCATTCCGGACGCCGGGCGCGTGCTGATCGGCGGTGCGGAGATCACCGCGCCGCGGCGCGACATCGCCGTGGTCTTCCAGCACTTCGGGTTGTTCCCGTGGAAGACGGTGTATGACAACGTGGCGTATGGGCTGCGTGTACAGGGCCGTCCCGAGGAGGAGATCCGGCAGTCGGTTCCCCGTTATGTTGACCTGACCGGGCTGGCCGGGTTCGAGCAGAACTATCCGTATCAACTCTCCGGCGGCATGCAGCAGCGTGTGGGGCTGGCCCGGGCGCTTGCGGTCGAACCCAATGTTCTGCTGATGGACGAACCATTCGGCTCGTTGGACGCTCAGACGCGCGAACTCATGCAGGAGGAACTGCTGCGCCTCTGGCGCATGCAGCCGAAAACCCTCGTCTTCGTCACGCACAGCATCGACGAAGCCATCATTCTGGGAGACCGGATCGCGCTGATGTCGAGCCGGCCGGGCACCGTGAAAGAAGTGCTGGACGTTGGGATCGCGCGGCCGCGGGATCCGGAGGCCGTGCGCAGCTCCTCACAATACTTGAGCCTGCGGCATCATATCTGGAACCAGTTGCGGTCTGAAGTCGGCGGGGGTGCAGCGCGATGAGCACGACGACGGTGCCCAACCAGACACGCGCCATCCGGCGGACCCGGCGTGTCGCCTCCCCGGCGACGGTGCGCACCCTGTCCGTGCTCAGCGGCCTGGTCGTCTGGGAGATCTACGGCCGGATCATCCATTCTTCGATCTTCACTTATCCGTCCGCCATCGCCGGGGCCTTCGTGGCGCTGGTCCAGGCGGGCGAACTGCAATTCTATCTGAAGAGCAGCCTCATCGTCTTCTCGCTGGGCCTGGCGCTCGCCGTGATCGTCGGGATCCCGCTGGGGGTGCTGCTCGCCCGTCACGCCACAGTGGAGTACGCCACCGAACCATGGATCAACGCCCTGTATGCGACGCCGACCGTCGCGTTGATCCCGGTCGTCATCTTGTGGCTGGGATTTCAGACCACCGCGAAGGTCGCGCTGGTCTTCTTCTTCTGCGTCTTTCCGGTCCTGATCAACACTTATCAGGGCGTCAAGAACACCGACAGCCGCTTGATTGAGGTCGCCCGATCGTTCTGCTCGGGGGAGTCGAGGCTATGGCGCGATCTCATCTTGCCGTCCGCGGCCCCGTTCATCCTGGCCGGCGTCCGGCTGGCTATCGGGCGAGGCCTGGTCGGGATGGTTGTCGCCGAATTCTACACGAGCATCACAGGTTTGGGTTACATGATCGTCCAGTACGCGAACACCTTCAAGACGGACCGGATCTTCGTACCCATCGTGGTCCTCATGATGATGGGGGTCACGCTGACAGGCCTCTTACGCAGGTTAGAGCGACGCGTCGCACCGTGGCT
>JBGPLF010000077.1:0-15440 GCA_041486265.1 bacterium | reverse complement strand
TTCGGCACGCAGCGGTTCCTCGCCGTCGAGGACAAACCGCTGGTGCTTACCGTTGAGATGCCGGACGTTGATCACCTCGTGCAGGTAGTCCAGGTGAACGGTCCGGTCCGGCATCGTGACTTCCAGTTCCACGGTCTTCGTGGTTGAGACGCGGCTGGCCGTCAGCGTCATCCGGCAGCCGCCCTTCGCGAGCAGGTGCGCGACCGCCAGGTCCTCGTGGCTGTTGTAGACGCGGACGCCCACGCCACTGATCTCCACGACCGGTTCGCGCACCAGCGAGAGCACGATGTCGATGTCGTGGATCATCAGGTCGAGCACGACGCCGACGTCCATCACGCGGCCGGGATCGAAGGGTCGAACGCGGCGCGCCTGGATGAACAGCGGATCGCGCACCACGTCACGCATATGCTGAACCGCCGGCTTGAAACGCTCCACATGCCCGACCAGCATCACCGTCCCGCGCCGGTCGTTCAGGACCCGGAGTCGCTCGGCTTCCTCGACCGTGGCGGTCATCGGCTTCTCCAGCAGCACGTGCACCCCCGCGTCCAGGAAATCCCTGGCCACGGCGTAATGCGCGACCGTCGGCACAACGACGCTCACCGCGTCGACCTGCCCGATCAACTCGCGGTAATCCACGTAGCCCCTCGTTCCATACCGGGCTTCGGCCGCGTGGATCTCGCGACGATCGAGATCGGCAACGCCGGCGAGTTCCACGTCGGGGAACGAAGCGAAGACGCGAGCGTGATGCCGTCCCCACTGCCCGAGCCCGACCACGCCGAGGCGCAGACGACCGCCGCTCATGATGCCGCTTCTGGAAACGCCCGCACGGCGTCGACGATCGTCGCCACCTCGTCGGCACGCAGGCTGGGATGTACCGGCAGCGATAGCACTTCATGGGTCAGCCGCTCGGCGTTGGGGTAGACTCCATCGAATCCACGGTGGTGGTAGGCCGGCGTGTGGGGAATAAGCTTCGGGTAATACACCCGACTGGCAATGCCGGACGCGGCCAGATGCCGGGACAGATCATCCCGGTGCCGCCGCACCCGCACCGTGTACTGATGGTAGACATGGCGATACCCGGCGGGCTCCGCCGGCACGTGCAGCCAGGGAAGATCGCGCAGGCCGGCCGTCAACTGCCGCGCATGCTCGCGCCGGCGTTCGTTGCGTGCCTCGAGCGCGGATAGTTGCACCAGGCCCATCGCCGCGGCCATCTCGACCATGCGGTAGTTGAATCCGACCACCTCGTAGGCGTACTCTTCATCGCCGCGAGGATCGACCAGCAGGCGCGCCCGGCGCGTTACCGCCGGATCGTGCGTGGTCACCATCCCACCCTCGCCGGTCGTCATGTTCTTGGTGGGATAGAAACTGAAGATGGCTGCATCGCCGAGGCTCCCGACCCGGCGGCCGTCGATCGTGGCCCCGTGGGCCTGCGCACAGTCTTCGATCAGCAGCACGCCATAGCGGTCGGCCAGACTTCGAAAGGCCCGCATGTCCGCCGGGAGGCCGTAAAGGTGCACGAGCAAGATCGCCCGGATGCCGCCCCGCCGGAGCACGGCCTCCGTGGCGTCCGGATCGAGGTTGCACGACTCGGGGTCGACGTCGGCAAATACCGGCGTGGCGCCCGCATGGA
Source organism: bacterium (assembly GCA_041486265.1). GTDB lineage: Bacteria > Sysuimicrobiota > Sysuimicrobiia > Sysuimicrobiales > Humicultoraceae > JBGPLF01. Next base: position 13,810 of record JBGPLF010000077.1, on the reverse strand, counting down.
TGATCGCGTTGCTCGTCGCGGCGAAGCTAAACGGAGTGGTGACGACCCGCTCCCCGGAGGTGATCCCCAAAGCCAGCATCGCGACCTGCAAGGCTGAACTGCCGGAGGCGGTAGCCACGGCGTGAGGGACGCCGATGTAGGCGGCAAAGGCCGCCTCGAACTCTGCCACCCGGGGGCCTGCTACCAGGTGGCCGGAGTCAAGGACTTGTAAGACCTGCCGTTTCTCTTCCTCGCCGATTTGCGGTCGGGCAATCGGGATCGCCGCCGCAGTCCGTGGGGTCATCCATCACTCCCCGTAGCGTTGTGAGCCACGCCCGCCCCATCTTATAGTGTCCGTACCGATCCCGCAACTTTCTCGCACGCCATCCGACTTTCGGGAAGAGCCGCACCGCGGTGCGTAATCGAGATCGGGTCAGCCCTCCAGTTGCCCCCTGAGGGCCTCCAGCATGCTCTCGCAGTTCTTGCGCATCAGGACCTTCACCAAATTGCTCAGCAGCACGCCCGCCAGTGGGATATCCAGCTCAAATTCCACAGCCAGCGACGTCCGGGTGCCCTCGGGGACGGCTTCGAAGCGCCAGGTGCCTTCGTAGCGGTCGAAATCACCGCTCCGCTGTTTGAACACGCAGGTGTGGAATGTATCATCCCATTCGTCTTCTTCCACCCACCGGATCTTGCGCCCCTGCACCACTCCGACCCACTCGGTGACCGTGCCGGTCGGACGGCGCTCGATGACGGCGACACTCACCAGGTCGGGCATGAAGTCGGGAAAGCGTTCGACATCTTTCGCCAGCGCATACACGCGGTCGAGCGGAGCGTGGATGACGGTAGACGCCTGCACAGTGGCCACGGGTGCTCCTCTCCAGACGCCGACAAATCTCCTCCAAGGGTTTCCGTTCCCGGGTGTGAACTCCTGGCGAGGACGTCTACTCTGAGGGCGTGTCGTCGCCGTCGTCGCCTACCGGGGCCATGGGGGCGACGGCGCCGCCCGGCGCAGGGAGGATACGCCTGGCCGTCACCAGGAAGGCGGTGTGCGCCACCATCCGGTGGGCGGGCCGCACGCTGGCCCCCTCGACGTGCCAGGGACGCAGCAGCGTCTCCACGGTCTCGATCAGCGCAAACGCCCGACTGGCCGCCAGCGCCTCCACCGCCTGCTGCACCTGCACCGTCGACGGCAGATAGGCCAGGAAGACGCCGCCGGGCCGGAGCGCTTCGATCGCGGGATCCACCACGCGCCACGGCTCGGGCAGGTCGAGCACCAGGCGGTCGGCGGGCCGATCCGGGATGCCGGTGGTGATGTCATGCAGGCGCACGGTCAGGGTCGGCGTCTCTCCCAAATATCGGGCGATGTTGCGGACCGCGGTTCGCTGAAACTCCTCGCGCACCTCATACGAGAAGACGCGGCCGGCGGAGCCGGCGGCGCGGACGAGCGCCATGGTCAGGGACCCCGAACCCGTGCCCGCCTCCACCACAGACGCGCCCGGATAGATGTCCGCGCGCAGCAGGATCAACGCCAGGTCCTTTGGATAGACGACCTGGGCGCCGCGCGGCATCGACAACACATAGTCGGCGAGCGTTGGCCGCAGCGCCAGCAGGCGTTCCCCGCGTGACGTCTCCAGGGTCGAGCCTTCGAACTGACCGATCAGGGCGTCGTGCGACACGCGCCCGCCACGGAGGTCGTACGTGCCGCCCTCTTTCAGCCAGATGAGATACGTGCGGCGCTTCCGATCAAAGAGCAGCACAGGATCGCCGACCGCCAGCGGGCCGGAAGGGTTCACGAGGCAGACAGCCCGGAGGTCATGCGGCCACCCCGCGCGGCCGCACGTTGTCGCGGACCCACCGGACGATCTCCTCCAGCGAGGCGCCAGGGCCAAAGATCTTGTTGATCCCAGCATGCAGCAACGCGGGGACATCCTCTTCGGGAATGATGCCGCCGCCGAACACGACCATGTCGGTGACGCCGTGATCGCGGATCAGGGTGACGATCCGCGGGAAGAGCGTGTTATGCGCGCCCGAAAGGATCGACAGCCCCACCGCGTCCGCGTCCTCCTGGACCGCGGCGTTCGCGATCATCTCGGGCGTCTGGTGTAGACCGGTGTAGATGACTTCATACCCAGCGTCGCGTAGCGCCCGCGCCACGACCTTGATGCCCCGGTCGTGACCGTCAAGGCCGGGCTTCGCCAGCAGAATGCGCACGGCGCGAGCCATGATCAGATGATCGCCGACTCGCGGTGCTCACCGTACACGAGCCGAAAGACGTCGCAGATCTCCCCCTGGGTCGCGTACGCGCGGACGCACTCCAGGATGCAATCCATCGTATTCTCGGAACCCTGAGCGGCGCGTCGCAGCGCTACCAGGGCTCGCTGGACCCGGGCGTTGTCGCGCTCGGCCCGCACCCGCTGCGTGCGTTCGACCTGCCGGTGTTCAACCTCAGGATCGATCTTCAAGATCGGAATCTTCGGCTCTTCGTCGACGACAAAGTCGTTGACGCCAACGATGATCCGCTCCCCGCGCTCGACCTCCTGCTGGAACCGGAACGACGCCTCGGCGATCTCGCGTTGGGGGTACCCGGCCTCGACTGCGGCCACCATCCCGCCGAATTCATCAATCTTCTTCATGTACGCCCAGGCGGCATCTTCCACCTGATTGGTCAGCGTCTCAAGGAAGTATGAGCCGCCGAGGGGATCCACCGTCGCGGTCACCCCGGTCTCGTGGGCGATGATCTGCTGCGTGCGCAGGGCGACCGTCACCGCCTCCTCGGTGGGCAGCGCGTAGGTCTCGTCCATGGAGTTGGTGTGCAGCGACTGGGTGCCGCCCAGCACGGCGGCCAGTGCCTGCAGCGCCACACGAGCGATGTTGTTGAGCGGCTGTTGGGCGGTCAGCGAGACCCCCGCCGTCTGCGCGTGCGTCCGCAGCCACCACGAGCGGGGGTTCTTCGCTCCGAACCGATCGCGCATGATCCTTGCCCACATCCGCCGTGCCGCCCGGAACTTGGCGATCTCCTCAAAGAAATCATCGTGCACGTCGAAGAAGAATGACAGCCTCGGGGCGAAGGCGTCCACGTCGAGCCCTGCGGCGCGGCCGGCCTCGACGTAGGCGGCGCCGTCGGCCAGGGTGAACGCCAGCTCCTGCACCGCCGTGGCGCCAGCCTCGCGAATATGATAACCGCTGATGCTGATGACATTCCACATCGGCAATTCGCGGGTGCCAAAGGCCAGCATGTCTTGAATCAGGCGCATGCTCGGCCTCGGCGACACGATCCATTCCTTCTGCGCGATAAACTCCTTGAGCATATCGGTCTGGGTCGTGCCCCCGAGTTGATCGTGGCGCAGGCCCTGCTTTTCCGCCAGCGCGACGTACATCGCCAGCAGGACATTGGCCGGGGCATTGATCGTCATCGAGGTCGTCACGCGGTCGAGCGGGATGCCCGCAAACAGAATCTCCATGTCGGCCAGCGAGTCGATCGCCACACCTTCGCGGCCGACCTCGCCGAGCGCGCGGGGATGGTCAGAGTCGTAGCCCATCAACGTCGGCATATCGAAGGCAACCGACAGGCCGGTCTGCCCGTGCTCCAGCAGGTAATGGAACCGCCGGTTGGTGTCCTCGGCCGCGCCGAAGCCGGCGAACTGCCGCATCGTCCACAGCCGGCCGCGGTACATCGTCGGATGGATGCCGCGCGTAAAGGGATACTCGCCGGGCCGCCCCAGATCCGCGCCAACCGGTCCGGCCAGATCCTCCGGGCCATAGACCTCGTTGACGGGCAGCCCGGACAGTGTCTCCCTTGGAGGTGCAGGCTTGCGCGCGAGGGTCTCCATCAGTGGCGTCCCTCCGTCACACTGCGGTCCAGCAGTTCGACCACATCGCGGGGCCGGATCGCGGCTCCCGAGGCCGTCGCCCCATCCTCAAGCATCAGTGTACAGAACGGGCAGGCGGTTGCCACTACCTGCGCGCCGGTGACCACGGCATGGTGGGTCCGCACGTGGCTGACCCGCTCGCCCACGCGGTCCTCCATCCAGTACAGTCCACCGCCGGCGCCGCAGCAAAAGCCCTTCTCCCGGCACTGCGTCATCTCGACAGTCTTGATGCCCGGGATCGCGTGCAGCACCCGCCGCGGAGCGTCGAACTCGCCGTTGTGCCGGCCGAGGTAGCAGGGATCGTGAAAGGTCACCGTCGAGGCCACAGGATCCCGTGGGCTGAGACGGCCTTCGTCGAGCAGACGCGCCAGCAACTGCGTGTGGTGCCAGACCTCGAAACGACCGCCGAACTGCGGGTACTCGTTCTTCAGCGTGCTAAAGCAGTGCGGGCAGAGGGTGACGATCTTCGTCACGCCATGCCGGTTGAGCGTCTCGATGTTCTGTCGGGCGAAAGTCTGGAAGAGGTACTCGTTGCCCATCCGCCGCGCCGGGTCGCCGGTGCACGTCTCCTCGTCGCCCAGGATCCCGACGTCCAGACTCGCGCTGTGGAGCAGCCGCACCAGCGCCCGCAGCGACGAATGATTGCGCTCGTTCAGCGCGGCCGCGCAGCCGACCCAGAGCAACCACTCGGCGCGGTCCCCATCGGAAAGGATCTTCACATCGGCGCCCGTGGCCCAGGCGGTGCGCGACACCCCGGCTCCGCGGAACGGATGCCCGCGGGCCTCCAGGCTCCGCAGCGCTTCGCCCATAGTGTCCGGGACCCGCGCCTCTTCCATCACCAGGTGGCGGCGCATCTCCACGATCTTGTCAATGTGGTCGTTGGTCGCCGGGCATTCTTCGACGCAGGCGCCGCAGGTGAGGCATTGCCAGAGAAAATCTTCAGAGAAGACCCCGCCGATCAGCGCAGGGGCGGACGCCGGTGTCTCCGTCCCGGCCAGCAGCGCCGGCCCGACCAGGGTCAACTGCTTGCGCATCGCGGTGTGCAACCGGCGCGGATCGAGTTCCTTGCCGGTGCTGTTCGCCGGACAGACCTCGGTGCACCGCCCGCACTCCATACACGCGAAGGCATCGAGGTTGTCTTTCCATGTGAAGTGCTCAATGCGCGACGCGCCGAGACGCTCGGCCTGCTCGACATCGATCGGGGCGAGTGCGCCGCGCGGTCGCGCCTTCCGCAGCAGGACGTTGGGTACCAGCGTGACCAGATGGAGATGCTTGCCCTCCGGGATCCAAGTGAGGAAATAGAGGATGATCGCGAGGTGCGACCACCAACTCACCTCGAAGACACCCCGGACCATGCCCTTCGGCGCACCCGAAAACCACCCGGCGACGAACGAAGACACCCTGGCCCCGGTCCCCCACCCGGGCGCGTCCAGAGCGATATGCGCTGCCCGCGAGAGCAACAGCGTCAACATGATGCCGCCGATGAAAAAGAGAATCAGGTAGGCGCCGAACTGGTCCTGTCCGGCCAGCCGGGGCGGTCTCACCACCAGGCGCAGGTAGAGCGCGAGACCGACTCCAATCAGCACGAGGACAATGACGCAATCTTGAAGCAGGGCGAGGGCGGGCGAGCCGCCGATGAGCGGCAATGTCCATCCCGGCAGAAATGCTTCGCCGAAGACCTGCGCGATCGTCGTAAGCAGCACCAGGAATCCCCAGAAGATACACAGGTGAAGCATGCCGGCGAGCGGCTGGCGCAGCACCTTTCGGTGCGCGAGCACCTGCACGCACAGGTCGCGCAGGCGCGTCCCAATGTCGATGAGGGGAACGGGGCCGGTCCCGAGCCGGATTAGACGATAGACGAGCCGCAGTTTCCTGGCCGCGACGCCGCCGGCGATCCCAAGCAACAGGAGCGCCACAGCGCCTCTCAGCCAGGTGATCGGCATTCGTCTAGCCGCCCTTGAGTTCCTTGACTTTGGCGGTGAGCAGCGGGACGATCTCGCGATAGTCGCCGACGATGCCCAGGTGCGCGAGTGAGAAGATTGGCGCCTCGGGATCACGGTTGATCGCGACGATCGTCCTCGAACCGGAGACGCCAGCGGTGTGCTGGGTGGCGCCGGAGATCCCGACGGCGATATAGAGCGCGGGCCGTACCGTCTTGCCGGTCTGGCCGATCTGCCAGCTGATGGGGACCCACCCGGCGTCGGCCGGGGGCCGGGACGATCCCACCGCCCCACCGAGGGCCGCCGCGAGCTCCTCGATGACCTTGAAGCCCTCGGGGCCGCCCAGACCGCGGCCGCCGGCCACCACGACCGGCGCATCCTCCAGGCCGACCTCGGACTTCTCCCGATGGATCTCGCGGACGCGCGCCGGCAGCGCCGTGACGTCAATAGTGACCGCGACGTCTTCCACCTTCCCTGGGGTCGGAGCCGGCTCGGGCGCGTCGAGGGCGCGCGGCTTCACGGAGAGCACCAAGGGCCGCCGGGCCACGGCCAGCGTCGCCAGCGCCCGGCCGCCGTACACCTGGCGTTTCACGATGATCTCCTGGCCCTCGGTGGCCATCTCCACACACTCGGTGACCAGGGCTGCGCCCAACCGGTGCGCGAGTCGCGGGGCCAGTTCGCGCCCCACGGTATCGGCGCTGATCAGGACGATCTCGGGCCCAACCGCGCGAACGATCTGCTCCACGGCGATCAGCCACGCATCGGTCTGTCCGGCCGTAAGCGTCGGGTCCGTCACGCGGTAGACGGCGGAGACGCCATGCTGATGCAGGGCCTCGGTGGCCTCCGGCATTCCGGGCCCGCTGCCCAGCAGAAGAGCCGCCACGCCGGCGCCAAGTGAGGCACCGAGCGCGCGCCCGCCGCCAACGAGTTCCAGGCTCGACCGGGACACCGCGCCGTCGAGCGCCGTCGCCACTATGCAGATGCCAGCCATCGTCACGCTCCGTTCGGCAAGAGGTCGTCTACAAGAGCTTCAGGTCGCGCAGCCGCTGCCCAAGCGCGGCGACTTGTTCGGCGGGATCGCCGGGGAGAAGCTCGCACTTAGCCGTCCGCTGTGGCACCACGACCTCGCGGACCTCCACCCCGGACGCCTCGTGGCTTCCAGACTCGACGGCCAGGTCAGCGCGCGCCCAAGTCTGCACCGGCTTGCGCTTGGCCCCCACAATATCCTTGACCTTGGGCAGCCGGGGACGGTTCGCATCGTCGCTCGTCACCGAGAGCACGGCCGGCAGGCGGACATCGAGTTCATGAAACCCGTCGTCGGCCGTCCGCCGCACGACGAGGGTTCCGCCGGCGGTCTCGGCGCGGGACACGAACGTGACGCACGACGCACCGAGCATCTCGGCCAGCAACGGGGCCACCGCCCGCTCCACCCAGTCCGCCGATTCGCAGCCGCACAGAACCAGGTCGTAGCGGCCGATCCGCCGGACGGCCGCCGCCAGGATCCGCGCCTTGTCGGCACCCAGGAGATCAGGACTCTTCGACTCATCGATCACGACCGCGTCATCCGCACCCATCGCCAGCGCCAGCCGGATGGCATCTCCTACCCTAGCCTGCGGACCGATGGTCAGCACCGTGACTTTGGCGCCCGACCGATCCTTGATCTGCAAGGCGACCTCGAGGGCGTTCTCATCATATGTCGAGATCACCAGCGGCCTGCCCTCTCGCACCTGCCGCCTGGTGACCGGATCGATGGCGAAGTCCCGCAGCGGCAGCTCGGGGTCGACGACCTGTTTCACGCAGACGATGATGTCCATGCTCGCTCCGTGTGTCCGCTCCTGAAGATCAACGCTGATTTTCTATTCAATGGTGATCCACCAAATGGCGCGAGATCACCAACCGCTGGATTTCAGAGGTCCCCTCGTAGATCTCCGTAATCTTCGCGTCGCGAAAATACCGCTCCACCGGGTAGTCCTGGATGTAGCCGTACCCGCCGAAAAGCTGCACCGCCTTGTGGGCAGCCCACATCGCCGTCTCGGACGCGGCCAGCTTGGCCATCGCCGCCTCTTTCGTGCAAGGCTGTTCGGCGGCGCGCAGCGCGGCCGCCCGGTGCGTGAGCAGCCGCGCCGCCTCCAGACGCGTCGCCATGTCGGCGAGCGCCCACCGCACGGCCTGGAACTCTGCGATCGGTCGGCCGAACTGCTGCCGCTGCTGCACGTACGCCGTGACCTCTTCCAGGCAGGCGCGTGCGATCCCCAACGCCTGCGCGGCGATGCCGATGCGACCGCCGTCCAGTGCCGCCAGCGCAATTTTCCCGCCCTCTCCGCGCCTGCCCAACAGGTTCCCCCCGGGAACGCGGCACCCGTCGAAGACCAACTCCGCGGTGGACGAACACTTGATTCCCAGCTTCTTCTCGACCTTCCCGACCCGGACGCCCGGGAACGCCTTCTCGACGAGAAACGCGGAGATGCCGCGCGCTCCCGGCGCATCTTCGGACCGCGCATAGACCACGCAGAGGTCCGCCTCGACGCCGTTGGTCACGAAGATCTTCGTCCCCGACACGATCCACTCGCTGCCTCGCTGCGTCGCGGTCGTGCGCAGCGCCATCGCGTCAGATCCCGAGGTGGGCTCGGTCAGACAGTAGCAGCCGAGCCGCCGACCTTGGGCGAGATCCGGCAGGTACCGGCGCTTCTGGTCCTCGGTTCCGTAGCGCAGGATCGGCTCGCAGACCAATGAGTTGTTCACCGTCACGATCGTCTGAAACCCGGCGCAGGCCCTCGCGAGTTCCTCCTGGACGATGACATTGGCGATGGTGTCCATGCCGGCGCCGCCGTAGGCCTCGGGGACCATCAATCCCATGAGGCCCAGGGTGGCCGCCTTGGCCAGGGCCTCACCCGGGAACCGGGAATGCTGGTCGAGATCGGCCGCAATCGGCAATAGTTCGCGGGCGGCGAACTCCCGGACGACGGTCTGGATCATCCGGTGTTCGTTGGTCAGGACAACAGCCATGCAGCCCTCGCGATTGTTCTCCCTGCTATTTCTGCGCTTCGCCGGGCCCGTTCCTGCCGTCGGGAGGCGGCCGCTGCGGCCCGGGAGGAGGGAAGCGATCTCCCGGTGTAGTGGACCCAGGACCGATGCTGGACGTCATCATTGTCCTCGGACTCGTGATCGCCGCCGTGGTCGCGGCGGGGATCATCTGGTCGTACCGACGCTTCGTCGAGACGCGCAGTCGCCTCATCGAGCACATGAAAAACGCGGCGCCGGAGATGATCGCGATCGGGCCGACCGACGCCGGGTTCGCCGTGAGCATGCTGGGGACCGACGTCGAGGTGGACCTGGCGACCCTGCTGCGTCGGCGGCCGGCGCGGATCGCAGAGCGCGACTGGTTTGACCGCGTGATCGACGATCTGCGGACCAGGGTCCCGGTCCCAGAGGCCCCGCCCTACCTTCTAATTCGGGATCGCATCGTACCGCAGCTGAAACCCACCAGCTATGTGGAGGTCTTCGAGCGGTACCCTCTTCCGCTGCGGCTCGTCTGGCGCCCGTTCGTCCCAGGCGTGGCCATTACGTATGTCGTCAACAACCCGCACGACCGGGTCCTTGTGACGGCGCGGACGCTGGAGGTGTGGGGCGAGGCTCCCGAAGCGCTGCATGCGCTGGCTGTGACAAACCTGCGCGCGCACACCGCGCATCTGCTCACGGAGCTCGGGGGGCCGCAGCGCCGCTACGAGCACCTCGACGGGCTCGATGCCACGAGGATCCTGGTCGCCGACCTGGTCGTGCCTCCGGGGATCGACGAGCCGGTTATCGCCATTCCGGAGGAGACGGTGATGCTCGTCGCGCCCGCGTTAGACCGGGCGGCCCTCGCCGCGGAAACCGCGGCTCGATACGGGGCCGCCACGCGGCCGATCTGTTCCCACGTGTTCCAGGTGACGGCGGCGGGCCTCGTGCTGCTCGACGCCCGGCCGACCCGTAGCGCCTAGCCGTACTCGTAGAACCCCCGGCCTCTCTTCCGCCCCCACCACCCGGCCAGCACCATCTGCTTGAGGAGCGGCGGCGGCGCGTAGCGGGCATCTTTGAACTCTTCAAACATCGCCTCGGCAATATAGTAGGTGGTGTCAAGCCCGACGAAGTCCAGCAGCGTCAGCGGCCCCATCGGGTGGCCCAGCCCAAGCGTGATGGCGGTGTCGATGTCCTCACGCGAGGCGACGCCCAGCTCAAGCACCCGGATCGCGTCCAGCAGATACGGCACGAGCAGGCGGTTGACGATAAAGCCGGGAGTATCCTTGGTCACCACAACCGTCTTGCCCAGCGACTGGGCAAACTCGCGCACGCGCTGAAGCACCGCGTCCGGCGTCGTCAGCCCGCGCACGATCTCGACCAGGGGCATCACCGGCACCGGATTGAAGAAGTGCAATCCGACAACCCGGTCGGAGTGCGACGTGGCGGCCGCCATCTCGGTGATGGACAGCGACGAGGTATTGCTGACCAGGATCGTCTCGGGCCCCACCAGGCGGTCGAGCTCACGCAGGACGGTTTTCTTCTCGTCCATCCGCTCGATCACCGCTTCGACCACCAGATCCGCGCCGGCCAGATCGGCCAGCGCCGTGGTCCCCTGGATGCGCGCGCGTGCGGCCTGGCGACCGGCCTCATCGAGCTTGCCGCGCTCGACCGCGCGGCGCATCGACGCGTCAAGGCGATCCAGTCCCTTCTGCATCAACTCAGGCGTCAACTCACGCACGATCACCTCATAGCCATTGCGGGCCGCGACCTCCACGATACCCGAGCCCATCAGCCCACACCCCACGACTCCCACGCGGCGAATCATCGGCTCCTCCTCCCAGAACTACTCGACAAACCTACTTCGCCGGCATGCTCGACCGCCCTACTCAACGACACCGAGAATCACCGGCTGGACCGGCGGCGCGGTCTCGCCGATCGTGATGGCGGCCGCCACTTCGTTCGCGGCCCCGGCTCCTGCTTCTTCAGTCCGGGCGTGTACGGTCGCCATCGGATCACCCGCCCGAACCGCCGCGCCGACCGGCTGCGACAGCACCACGCCGACGGCCGGGTCGATCGCGTCCCCCTTCTTCGCACGTCCGGCGCCCAGGCGCATCGCGGCGAGTCCGATGGCGGCCGCGTCGATGGCGGCGACGAAACCGGACGCCGGCGCGGGAACCGGGAGCCGGACGGGCGCCTGTGGCAGCCGGTCGGGATGCTCAACCACGCCGCCGTCCCCGCCTTGCGCGTGGACCATCTCCGCGAACTTCCCCAAGGCGTCACCGCTCTGCAGCCGCCGTCTGAGCTCCGCCGCCCCTTCCTCAGGTGAGGCAGCCCGCTTCCCCAGCACCAGCATCCAGCCGCCCAACGCAAGACAGAGCTCTCGCACCTCCGCCGGGCCCTCACCCCGCAGCGTGTCGATCGCCTCGGTGACCTCGAGCGCATTCCCGACCGCGCGGCCCAACGGCTGGTCCATGCCGCTGATCACGGCGACGATCCGCCGGCTCGCCGTGCGGCCGATATCGACCATCGTCTCGGCGAGCCTCCGGGCATCGGCCGCCGTCTTCATGAACGCACCGGCGCCGCATTTCACGTCGAGGAGGATCGCCCCGGCCCCGGCGGCGAGTTTCTTGGACATGATGCTCGACGCGATGAGCGGCAGGCTGTCCACGGTGGCGGTGAGGTCGCGCAGCGCATACATCCTCGCGTCCGCCGGCACCAGGGTCGCGCTCTGGCCGGCGATCGCGCAGCCAATCTGCCGGACCTGGTCGATGAACTCGGCCTGGGTCAGCGCGGTGCGACATCCCGCGATGGACTCCAGTTTGTCGAGGGTGCCGCCGGTGTGACCCAGCCCGCGGCCGGACAATTTTGGCACGGGCACGCCCGCGGACGCGACCAGCGGCACCAGGACCAGCGACGTCTTGTCGCCGACCCCGCCACTGCTATGCTTGTCCACGGCGCGGGCCGCCAGCGGCCCCAGGTCAACGGTTTCGCCCGACCGGACCATCGCCATCGTGAGGGCCGCCGTCTCTTTCGGGCTCATCCCGCGAAAGTACACCGCCATCAGGAACGCCGCCATCTGGTAGTCCGGAACACTCCCGTCAACATAACCGCGCACCAGACTCTCGACCTCGGCGTCATCCAGTGCGACGCCGTCACGTTTCTTGACGATCAGATCGGCCGGGCGCATCAGCGTGGACGCATCAGCGCGGCAGCGTCGCCACGATGCGCCGCATCAGTCGCACGAAGTCCGGCTCGATCCGGCGGGCCGTGGCGATGACCTCTTCGTGGGTCACGGTGCTCACGGTTTCGCCGGTAGCCATGTCCGTGATCGCCGAGATCCCCAGCACACGCATACCGGCGTGCCGGGCGGTGATCACCTCGTGCACCGTGGACATGCCCACGGCGTCGGCCCCCCAGCGGGCCAGCATGCGCAGTTCGGCCGCCGTCTCGTACGAGGGACCGGGAACGCCCACGTAGACACCCCTGCGCAGGGTAATCCCCAGTTCGATGGACGCCTGCTCCGCGATCGCGATGAGCGCCCGGTCGTAGGGCACCGACATGTCCGGGAAGCGCGGGCCCAGGTCATCCTCATTGGGCCCGATCAGCGGGTTCGTCCCCATGAAGTTGATGTGATCGCTGATAACCATCAGATCGCCGGTGCTCCACTCACGGTTGAGCCCGCCAGAAGCGTTGGTCACGATCAGGAGCCGCGCACCCAATGCGTGCATGACGCGGACGGGAAACACTACCTCGGGCATCGGGTACCCTTCATAGAAGTGCGCGCGCCCCTGGAGGACCGAGACCTGACGGCCTTCGAGGGTCCCGATCACCAGGCGGCCGGCGTGGCCCTCGACGTTCGTGCGCAAGAAGTGCGGAATGTCTCCAAAGGGGATGCTGGCTTCGTCGCCCACCTGGCCGGCGAGCGCCCCCAGCCCCGAGCCGAGTATGATGCCGATCTCAGGAGGACGATCGGCCTTACGTCTGATCGCCGCTGCGGCCTCGCGCGCTCGCGCTGCCCACGTCATCGTTGCTTCCCTCCCGTGATGTGACCCACACGCCTATTGGAGCGCAGACCAGAAACTCTCGCCGGGTCCCCGCCAGGGCAGGCCGAAGGCCCCGGCCACCGTCGCGGCGACATCGGCGAAGCTCGCCCGCACGCCGAGCCGCCTGCCCCGTCTCAGGCCCGGGCGCCACGCCAGCACCGGTACCTGTTCGCGGGCGTGGTCGGTACTCGACGTGGTCGGATCGTTCCCGTGATCGGCCGTGAGGACGAGCAGATCGCCGGACCCGCACGCGCCCATGATCTCAGGCAGCCGCGCGTCGATCTTCTCCAGATGTCGGGCATACCCCGACGCGTTATTGCGATGACCGAAGACCGTATCCAGCTCGACCAGGTTGGTGAAGACCAGACCGCGATCCATCGTCCTCACGGCCGTCACGGTCTGCGTGATCCCATCCATGTCGTCGTGGGTGTGTACGGCGCGGGTGATGCCCCGGCCGGCGAAGAGATCTTCAATCTTGCCAACGCCCACGACCGACAGGCCCTGCTGGGTGAGGGCGTCCAGCAGTGTCGGCCCGATTGGCGGCAGCGAAAAATCGCGCCGGCGGTCGGTCCGGACGAACGCCCCCGGCTCGCCCACAAACGGTCGCGCGATCACGCGGCTGACCGCGTGCTCGCCGTGCAGGATCTCGCGCGCTACCCGGCACCACTCGTAGAGGTGATCCGGGGCGACGACGGCTTCATGAGCCGCGATCTGAAACACGCTGTCGGCCGACGTATAGACGATCGGACGCCCGGTGCGCAGATGCTCCGGGCCGAGCCTTTCGATGATCTCGGTCCCCGATGCCGCCACGTTGCCGATCATGGCGCGGCCGATCCGGGCCTCGAACGCCTGGATGATCTCCGGAGGAAACCCATGCGGGTACGTAGGGAACGGCCGCGGCACAACCAGTCCCGCCAGTTCCCAGTGGCCCGTCGTCGAGTCCTTGCCCGCCGACCGTTCACGCATCACGCCGGCG